>CAZXXW010000150.1:0-8914 GCA_964644835.1 uncultured Anaerolineales bacterium | reverse complement strand
CAAGGTTTTTTTTATCGTATCTGTGCATGGCAATAATATAATTTTAATTTAAAACAATATTTTCTGGCATTATTACCCAAAATATTATCTTCGCGGCCACGAAGTTCATGGGAAGTTGCGTAACATCGCTTTCGATGGCTGGAGCACCGAGAGCATCATCATTGATTACAATCCTGAGCAGGGTAGTTGTCTCTGGGTTGTAGGGGAGGGGGATGAATCGGTCTCCACGCTTCCCGATTTGACCCGCGCGGCTTTGCCAATGTCTGATTTGAGCCGCATTGATCGATTGTCACCAGATGGAGAAATACAGCCCCCCAATCTATTTGGCGATGAGATAGCTCATACCTGGTGCTATTACTTCCAAAAAGCAGAATTGGCCCGCCAATTCCGGGATTGGGAGCAGATTCTTGTATTGGCCGAGCAAGTCAATCAAAAACAGTTCGAACCCCAGAATCGCTACGAATGGCGTCCGTTTGTGGACGGTTATCTGCACCTGGGACGTTATCAAGATGCTCAGGCGTTGACTCTGCGGGCCTATCAAGCCCAATCGGAAACAGCAGATTTGTTCTGCAATATGTGGGCCGATTGGCAGGCGCAGCTTCCCGATGACAATGAGTTGGCTGAAATCAATTCGCAACTCCAGGCTGAACTTGATTGTAACGACTGACGGGGACCGATGAGAGATTTCTCCTTTGCGTTTCTAAATAAATACGATTGGTTATCTTCCCTTTTGTTCGGCATCTTGGGTTTTTTTCTGATCTTATATATCACTGCTTCTTATGGCGCCGGTGTCTCCGGCGACTCGGTGGATTATGTTTCCACGGCTGATAATCTACTCAAGGGCAATGGCTTTCTCGATTATGCTGGTGAGCCGTATTTGTTTTGGCCTCCTCTGTACCCTCTGTTGCTGGCCGGTTTGAGTTGGCTCACCGGACAAGACCCTGTTGTGGTGGCCCGCTTTTTGAATGCTGTTTGCTTTGGCTTGATTGTCTTTTTATCGGGACTTCTCTTCCGCCGTTCTTTACGACAATCTCCTATTTGGTCGCTCCTGGGGTCCTTGATTGTGCTGACTTCGCTCTCACTGGTTAGCCTGGCAACGAATATCACTTCCGATCCACTTTTCATCGTCCTGGCACTTGGATATGCTCTCTTGGGAGGATCATATTTGGGCAAGCCCTCCATCCTCAAGATGTTGATGATCTCTCTCTTGGTTGCTATCGCTTCCATTCTTCGCTGGCATGGAGCTATTTTGGTCGCTTCTACCTGCATTTTGATTTTGATAGCCAATCGCAGAGACCTAAAAGCCGCTCTTGGGAGCACATTCTTGGTTGGCTTGATCGGCTCGCTTCCGTTTGCTCTCTGGGTAATAGGTCGGAATTATCGTTTGTTGGGCACATTCCTCGGCCAGCGCGACACGGTCAATATTAATTTTTGGCTTAACCTCAACGATTCAAGCCGGAAAATTGCACACTGGTATCTGCCCGACCAGATTCTTCGCCATATTTCACCTTTTGTGATCCTCGCCTTGGTCTTTGTCATTCTTTTGTTCTTCAATAGACGGGCCAATTGGCGCAACTTTGTTAGCCGCCTCATCTCATCATCCCATCTTGCTTGGGTTGTTTTTGCGTCGATTTATTATCTTTTTGTGCTTTTTACTTCTGTTTCTTATGATCACCCTGCCTATTTCGATGATCGTTATTATGCTCCCTTGTTTGTCTTCATGTCGCTCATCCTTATTCTGCTGGTCTCAGATCTATTGGTCAAACCACTGGACGCTTTTTTGTCTTCTCGAAGTCTCGATTATGATCTAGTCCAAATTCTTTTGGTCGTTTTTGTATTTGTGTGGTTGATTTACCCGTCCTACCGATTATATAAATATACGCTTGTCAGTCGGGATCAGGGCGAACCCACGTATAATGCCTACAACAAGAAGAGGTTCCACCAATCGCTACTTGTTCGTTATATGGAGCACTATCCGCTTGAATCTGAGCTGCCGGTGTACAGCAACAACGCCTCTGCGGCCTATTCTTTGATGCGTAGTACCACCTTGCGTTCACCGAATTCTGCCAGACACCGTTCCGATTTGAACTACTTCAAGTCGCACTTCCGGGATTGGCCTCCCTCCGAACAGGCCTATTTGATCTGGTTTTTGCCAAATTATTGGGGGCATTATTATCCGCCTGAATTTATAGAAACCATAGCCGATTTGGAGCCGCTGTTTTCAAGCAGTGATGGTAGTCTTTATTTGGTTCACCGCCGTTAAAAATGATCGATGTTTCTTTCAGGCAATCTTTTTGGGGACTTGAAGAAAACGTGCTACAATAAGGGCAAATTGGATCGACGGTCGCTGTGGATTAGCGGTAATCTGCAGCGGCGTTGCGTCTCGGTGCAACGAAAAGTGCCGCCATCCTCGTGATGAAAGGTCGTTGATCCTATGTACAAATGGAATTTTCTTTCAATTGTTAAGGGGGCTACGGGGGCTTTTTGTTCGCTTGACATTGTCCTGGAAGTTGTTAAAAAATTGAATTTGATAAGGTGCCTCCATGGATGAGCTTCGTCTGACTGTCAATGGTATTTATCACAGAATTGCCTACGAGCCGGGTGAAATGCTCGTTGACATTTTGCGTGACCGCTTGGGCTTGACCGGCACGAAAGTTGGTTGTGGTGAAGGGATTTGTGGCAGTTGTACGGTGATCCTCAATGGGGAAAAAATGCTTTCTTGCAAATATCCGGCAGAGCGCGCCCAGGATGGTGAAGTCCTGACCATCGAGGGGTTGAGCGCTGAGGCGGCTGAAAACGGCGATGGACTCCATCCCTTGCAAAAAGCTTTTGTCGAGTATGGTGCCATCCAGTGTGGATTCTGCACCCCCGGCCAGATCATGACTGCCTATCAGTTTCTCCAAGAAGAGCCTGACCCTTCGCCCGAGCAAATTCGCCGGGCGATGCGCGGGGCGCTGTGCCGTTGTGGCAGTTATCCATCCATCGAGAAGGCTATTCTCGCCGCGGCGCAAGCCATGCGCACCGGAGAAGCAATCCCTCCCGTCGATATCGCCGGCTTGCAAGATGAGGGTGTGATCGGCAATATCCAGATCAGGCCCGATGCAGTTGACAAAGCCACGGGGGAGGCCATCTACAGTGATGATTTGACCTTCGAGGGGATGCTTCACGGCCGCGTCAAGCGTGCTGGCATCCCCCATGCCATCCTGAAGTCCTTGGATGTCGAGGCTGCTCGGCGGCTTCCCGGCGTTGTTGCTGTTTTGACCGCCGAAGATACCCCCGGTAAGAAGCGTCACGGTCTCTTCGTGGATGACTGGCCGATATTGGTTGGGGTTGGCGAACGCGTCCGTTACATGGGCGATGCTTTGGCCCTGGTTGCAGCAGAATCCCGGGAAATTGCCACGGAGGCGATTGAGTTGATTCGCGCCGAGTTTGATCCCCGCCCCATTGTCAGCAACCCTGTTCAGGCACGAGAAACTGATGCTCCCCTTTTGCATCAACGGGGGAATCTGCTCAAACACATCAAAATCCGCCATGGAGACCTGGAATCCGGCTTTGAGGCTGCTGATGTCGTTCTCGAAGATGTCTTTTTCACGCCCACGATGGATCATGTCTTTATGGAGCCGGAATGCAGCGTGGCGCGCCCAACTGAAGATGATCGCATGGAGGTCTATGTTGGCTCTCAGATTCCCTATGCCGACCGTCGCCAGGTAGCCGAAGCGCTGGGGTGGCCCCACGAACGGGTTAGGATTGTGGGCCAATTGATGGGTGGAGGCTTTGGGGGCAAGGAGGATATCGCCGGGCAAATTCACGCTACCTTGTTGGCAGAAGCCACCGGCAGGCCGGTCAAGGTGCTTTTCGATCGCAGCGAGAGCATGCTGGTGCATCCTAAACGCCATGCTACCCAGATAACCGTCAAAATGGGCGCCAAGAGGGATGGAACAATTACGGCGATCAAAACAGAACTTTACGGCGACACCGGGGCGTACGCCTCTCTGGGCGGAAAAGTGATGAGCCGCGCAATTGCTCATTCTTCGGGTCCCTACGAAGTGGCGAACATGCATGGCGATTGCTACGCCATGTACACCAATAACCCGCCCGCGGGAGCCTTTCGCGGATTTGGTGCATTACAGAGCCAATTTGCCATCGAGCGGATGTTTGATCAGATGGCCGCCGCCTTGGAGTTAGATCCGGTTGACCTGCGCCGTAAAAACGCGCTCCGGGTGGGGAGTACAACCAACACGGGGCAAGAGTTGACGGAAAGCGTTGGTTTGGTTGAGTGCATTGACAAAGTGGAAGTCGAGATGCGGCGTTTGGCCCGGGAGGATGGCTATCAATCTCCCTTTGAGCCGCTTGTTGATCCCGATAACCCCCACCTGGTACGCGCCTGGGGCTTTGCCAGCGCTTACAAAAACACAGGCCTGGGCGGCGGCGCAGTGGATAAAGCCGGCGCCGAACTGGAGTTGTTCCCCGATGGCAGTCTCGAAGTGCGCAGTTCATCGGCGGAGTTAGGCCAGGGGCTGGTCACCATCTTGCGGATGGTCGTCGCCGAAGAATTGTCGCTCTCGCCTGAACGCGTCAAGGTATTGGTCATGGATACGGATTTGGCGCCCGACGGAGGCCCGACAACGGCATCGCGCCAGACATTTGTGACCGGCAACGCCGCACTGCACGCCGCCAAAAAGATGCGCCAAATCTTGACCGACTTTCTGGCCGCCCGATACGATTGCTCCCCTAAAGCGATCAGTTTCAAACAAGATAAAGTTCAAGTTGATCAGAATGAGGTCCCCTTCGAGCATGTTGCTGAGATGTATTGTTCCAATGGCTCTGTCAGCCGGGTGATGTACGACTATATTGCCCCGAGAACCAAGCCTTTGGGCGAAGGAGGCGATATGCATTTTGCTTTTTCTTTCGCCTCTCAGGCGGCTGAGGTGGAAGTGGACACACGAACGGGCCGCACCCGTGTCTTGCGTGTCATCGCTGCTAACGATGTTGGCAAAGCACTGAATCCCTTGGGGCTGCAAAGCCAGTTCGAAGGCGGCATCATCATGGGCATTGGGCACGCGTTGATGGAAGACTTCGTTGTGGAAGATGGCGAGATCAAAACCGATCGTTTTGCTCGCTATAAAATCCCGCGCATCCAGCATAGCCCCGAGATCATCCCGATTGTGGTCGAACATCCCGTCACTGCGGGACCTTTCGGTGCCAAGGGTGTCGGTGAGATTGTCAGCATTCCCACTATCCCGGCGATTGTCAACGCGATCGAGCATGCTGTCGGCGTGCGGATCAATCGCTTACCGGCGGATGCCAAGGCCCTGCGCGAAAAACTGGAAGAATCTGTGGAAAAAGAAGCTTGAAATATAACAATGACAGAATCCCTTCCTCGCTGGTTGGCCTGGGCGCGTGAAATCCAAGCTCTGGCTCAAATTGGCGAAGCCTATTCCGAGAATCAATGGCAAAGTCGCCGTTATCGACGCTTGATGGAAATCTCTGCTGAAATCATCGCCGAACACGCCGATTTAGAAAAAGAGTCTGTTTTCGAAGACTTTTGCAGTCAGTTGGGCTACGCGACCCCTAAAGTCGATGTGCGCGGCGCTGTTTTCCGGGATAACCGCTTGTTGATGGTGCGCGAGCGGCTTGATAACTGCTGGACAATGCCCGGTGGCTGGGCCGAAGTCGGCGACACGCCATCCGAGGCGATTGAACGCGAAGTGTGGGAAGAATCTGGCTTTCGGGTCAAATGTCGCAAGGTGGTTGGCGTTTACGATGCCAATCGCATCGAGCCCCTTGATCTCTATCACGCCTTCAAGTTGGTTTTCCTCTGCGATATTGTTGGCGGTGAGGCAAAGGTCAGCGATGAAACCGCTGAAGTGGCCTTCTTTGCCTTGGATGAAATCCCCGAAAACCTGTCCGTGGAGCGAACCAAAATCCACCAGGTTCACGATGCCTTTGCTGCTCACGAAAATCGGTCTCAACCCTGTATCTTCGATTGATGACTGTCGTTGATCCTTCTCTGATTGAACTTCCCCTGGGACTCTCCGGGACTCTTTACCGCAGCCCGATGCCTTTTGGCCCCTACGACCCGATGGAGAAAGTATGGCCTGCCTACCAGCGAGAAGGCATTGAGTTGGTTGTTGTGCTCGTCGAGCCCCAGGAATATTTGGTTCATGCCGGTGGCGATTTGCCCGCTTTATACCGCCGGGCCGGGATGGACGTGATCCGGTTTCCGATACTCGATTTCACAACTCCCTTGGATGTGGGCGCCTTTGATCAGACTCTCGATTGCATTGAAACGGCTTTGCGTGAGGGGCGCAATGTGGCCGTGCATTGCTTGGCGGGCGTGGGGCGCACCGGCCTCGTCGCTGCTTGCCTGGCCAAACGGGTGCTTGACCTCCCAGGGGAGCAGGCCATCGCCTGGGCGCGGGAGCACATCCCCGGCGCTTTGGAAAACCAAAGCCAAGAGAAGTTCGTCATTGGTTAGACCTTTTACATCTCAGACTAGTACCTCGGAGCAAAAATCATCAATGGGCTTTGTGGTGAAAAACCTATCAAGGACTTATGCATTTCAGGACTAGAAAGGAAACGATAACATGACCCTATGGGCGATTGTGCCTGTAAAGCCGTTAGAGCGGGGCAGATCACGTCTCGCCGACATATTTACCCAAGATGAGCGCACAACCCTGAATCGTTTTTTGTTAGAAAATACCCTCCGTGTTTTGAGTTCCGTTCCTGATATTGAAAACGTCATGGTGATTAGCCCAGACCCCGCTACTTTATCGATTGCCCGTGACTTAGGCGCCCGCACCGTTCAAGAGAATGATGAGCCTCACCTGAACATCACCTTGATGCGGGCCACTGTCGTTGCCCAAACCTATGAAACCCGCGGCGTCTTGATCTTGCCGGCTGATTTGCCTTTGATAACGCCCGAAGATGTCGAATTGATGTTGGAGAAGCTAGGCGAGCCTCCCGCTGTTGTCATCGCCCCTGACCGCCATCGTGAGGGGACGAACGCCTTGCTGGTCTGTCCGGCAGGCTTACTAGAATATCAATATGGCCCCAATTCTTTCGAGAAGCACTGCCGGTTAGCTCGCCAGGCCGGGGCCAGCGTTG
The DNA here is from genome assembly GCA_964644835.1 of uncultured Anaerolineales bacterium. GTDB lineage: Bacteria > Chloroflexota > Anaerolineae > Anaerolineales > UBA11858 > JAYELX01. The sequence continues at coordinate 1,807 of CAZXXW010000150.1, read as the reverse complement.
AAATATGCGAATTATCGTCGCTATCCCTGGATTTGGACGATCCCGCCGATGTTGCTTACCTGGAAGAAAATCTTGATATGAGATTTGGTGATCTCACGAATGTGAAAAAGGAGACCCGATGAGCGATGTAATGTGCCCGATTAAATTTGATGCCCTGCTCACCTGGATGCTGGAAGAATACCAGCGCGAGGGCCGTATTTTCAATATCCCGGAGAAAAAATTCTTCCATAAAGAAGATGATACCTGTTTTCGAATTTTTGGCGAGAAGTGCGAGACCCCCATCGGGCCTGCCGCCGGACCTCACACCCAGGTGGCTCAAAATCTCGTCACCGCGTACCTCACTGGGGGGCGTTTCTTCGAGTTGAAGACCGTCCAGATCATGGATGAGCTCGACATTGAAAAGCCCTGCATTGATGTGCCCGATGAAGGCTACAACACAGAATGGTCCACTGAGCTCAAAGTCGAAGAGGCCTTTGCAGAGTATGTCAAAGGCTGGTTTCTGATCCATTTGGCCAATGAGATGCTCGGTCTCTCGCAATCCAACGAGCGCGCTTTTGTCTTCAACATGAGCGTGGGCTACGATCTGGAGGGGATTAAGTCTCCCAAGATCGACGGATTCATCGAGGGGCTCAAGGACGCCTCGGAGACGGAGATTTTCCAAACCTGTAGAGAAAGCCTCAAAGCGGCAGTCAACCAGGGGCGCGTCCCGGGCGTCACCGATGTTGGGTTTGTCGATCGGATTTCCCCTCACATTTCCAATTCGATCACCCTCTCGACAATGCACGGATGTCCCCCCGAGGATCAGGAAGCGATCTGCAAATACCTCATCGCCGAAAAGGGGATGCACACCTTTGTCAAATTGAATCCGACCCTGCATGGCTACGAGTACGTCGCCGACGTCTTCGATCGTCTTGGGTACGACCACATTAAACTTGAAGAGGAAAAATTCCTCCATGACATGCAATATGATGATGCCATTGTGATGCTCGAGGGCTTGATCGAATTTGCCGAGCAGCACGATGTTGCCTTTGGGGTTAAGCTGTCCAACACCCTGGCGGTTGTCAACGACAAGGGGCGCCTGCCCACCGATGAGATGTACATGAGCGGGCGGGCTTTGTATCCCCTGACGATCAACTTGGCCCAGAAATTGTCCGAGGAGTTCGACGGTAAGCTGCCGATTTCTTACTCCGGGGGCGCTAATTACTTCAATATCGTCGAAATTTTCGAGACCGGCATCCGCCCGATCACCATGGCCACCGATTTGCTCAAACCCGGCGGTTACGCCCGCCTGCACCAATTGGCTGTCATGCTCGAAGAGTCGCGAAAATCGCCCCCTGAGAAGATCGATTTAGAGAAGCTCCGCTTGCTCGCCAACGCTTCCCTGGTGGACGAGCGCTACCGCCAGATGAGCCGTCCCGATGAGCCGATGAAGATCAAGCAGAGACTGGATTTGCTCGATTGTTTCATCGCTCCCTGCACGGTGGGATGTCCGATTGGCCAGGATGTACCCGAATATATCCGCTTTATCGGTGAAAAACGCTATTTTGAAGCGCTGGAATTGATCGTTTCCAAGAATCCGCTCCCCTTTGTGACCGGTTTCATCTGTGAGCACGGCTGCCAGTTCAAATGTGTGCGCAACGACTATGACGATTGGGTCCTGATTCGCGACCTGAAACGGATCGCCGCCGAGAAAGGATTCGACGAGATTTTGCCCACGCTGAGAAACAGCAAACCGAAACTGGATCGAAAAGTCGCCGTGGTTGGGGCCGGCCCCGCCGGACTTTCGTCGGCCTTTTTCCTGGCCCGG
>CAZXXW010000149.1:0-8937 GCA_964644835.1 uncultured Anaerolineales bacterium | reverse complement strand
CGCGGCGAGCACTTGCCCGGAAGATGCCCGTGTGGCCATCGCTTTCGCCTCGCTAAAATCTGGCAAAGACTCTTCCCAGCCTTCGGACAATTCCCCGTTGATGAGACGATCCCATTCTGCTGCCAAATCGGGGTGCATCGCCCGGTATCCTGTGAGCATGTCTTCCCATTTGGCTTGTTCTTTTTGTCCCATCTCTTTGACCCGCTCGAACCGTTCTTTGGTTTCCTCGGGGATGTAGAAACTTGGCTCCAGAGGCCAATCGAAATGCTCCTTCGTCGCTTTGACGCCCTCTTCTCCCAGCGGCGCGCCGTGGGCTTTGGCCGTGTCCTGGGCGGGGCTACCGTAGCCGATGTGCGTGCGGCAGGCGATCAGGGTGGGGCCTTCTTTCGACCTTCTTGCCGTTTGGATGGCCTCATCGACCGCGGCCATGTCGTGCCCGTCCACGGGGAGAGTCTGCCAGCCGTAGGCCTCGAAGCGGGCGATCACGTCGGTGCTGTTGCTCAAGGCGGTATTCCCATCGATGGAGATGTGGTTGTCATCGTAGAAGACGACCAGCTTGCTCAATTTCAGGTGCCCGGCCAGGGAAGCGGCCTCGTGAGAAACGCCCTCCATCAGGTCGCCGTCCGAGGCGAGCGCGTAAGTATAATGGTCGACGACCGGGAATTTGGGCCGGTTGAAGTGCTCTGCCAGCCAGCGTTCGGCCAGGGCGATCCCCACGGCGTTGCTGATTCCCTGTCCCAGCGGTCCGGTAGTCACCTCGAGGCCCAGCTTAGGGTTATATTCTGGGTGCCCTGCGGTGTGGCTGCCCCACTGGCGGAAATTCTTCAACTCGTCCAGCGAGAGCGGGTAGCCGCTCAGGTGCAGCAGGTTGTATAACAGTGCTGAGCCGTGCCCGGCGGAAAGGATGAAACGATCGCGATTCGGCCAGGTCGGGTCGGCCGGGTTGTGCTTGAGGAAGCGCGTCCACAAAACCGTGGCGATATCGGCCGCGCCCAAGGGCAAGCCGGGATGCCCGGAGTTGGCCTTCTGAACAGCCTCGATGGATAGAATCCGCAGTGTATTGGCGACGAGTTGGTCGCCCTGGTCATAGGTGTGTCCAAATGCTTTCATGATAAATGGTTCTCCTTCTTGTCCGTGTGATGATTGCATTTCTGAGAATGCGATAAAATTGTGGTCGTCAAATTGATCCGGCTGTCATCATGAAACCGTTTTGGTAAGATTCTGCCGAACAGATTCGTCTAAATTTTGATCGCTTTAGGGAAAGTATACTCGATTGTTGCCTAACGCACGAGTGAAAAGAATGGTATCCTTAAGCGAATCAATCATCAAGGATGAAAAAGGTTATGTTCAAGCTATCTCGTCGTGATTTCCTCAAATTGGCGGCCACAACGGTGGGCGGACTGGCCGTGAGGCCCTGGCGTCGCCTGCTCCCTTTGCCCCAGTTTCCCCAGGCCGAACGGTTAGGGCGTGTGTGTGAGGGGATGGTCAAGCTCAGAGCGCAGCCCGATCATGATGCCCAATCCGTCGGTGTCCTCTACGAAGACACTGTCGTACCTTGGCTGCAAGAGGTCGTTGGACGCTGGCCCTGGCGCAATAATCAGCGTTGGGTCGAAACGCCCGATGGCTATATCTGGGCGCCCTACGTCCAGCCGGTTGAGAATCATCCCAACTCGCCGGTTGATTCCCTGCCCCAACTGGGCGAGGAGACCGGCATGTGGGTGGAGGTTACCGTTCCCTACGTCGAAGCCGTCCTGGATAACCCGCCGGCCCGCTCCCACTGGCTCCGATACCGCCAGGAGATCGGCTTGCCGCCGCGGATGTACTACAGCCAGGTCTTGTGGATCGACCAAATTAGGGTCGATGATGATGGCCAGGTCTGGTACCGGATCAACGAGCGGTACGGCAGCCCCGGCGACATCTTTTGGGCCCGCGCCGAGGGATTCCGCCCCCTGACGCCCGAGGAGGTTGAGCCGATCCATCCCGATGTTAGCGATAAACGCGTCGTCATCGATAGAAATTATCACGTCCAGTCGCTCTCCTGCTTTGAAGGCGATACCGAGGTGTACTACTGCCGGATTTCCACGGGCCGGGCCGAAAACTCAACCCCGCTCAGCGGCCCAAAAGGATTCCCCATCTGGCGAAAGCTTTACTCGCTGCACATGGCCGGAGGCACGGCTGTGGCCGGCTGGGACTTGCCCGGCATCGCCTGGACATCTTTGTTCGTCGGCGAAGGAGTCGCCATTCACTCCACGTTCTGGCACAATAATTATGGTGAGCCTATGTCGCACGGATGCGTCAATGTCTCGCCCGAGGATGCCAAATGGATCTTTCGCTGGGCGCAGCCGGAAGTCCCCTTCGATACCGGGGATGTGACCATCGTCGGCGATGGCAGCACCCGGGTGGTCGTCAAAGAGTGGTGATCGATTTTTACCGGTACACTTATGAGGAGACCGCTATGACCGCTTCTAACGTTGGACTTGGCCTCGCCTTTTTGGCTGGCTTGGCTTCATTTCTTTCCCCTTGTGTCCTGTCGCTGGTGCCGGCCTATATTGGTTATTTGGGTGGGCGTTCGGTTGCCGCCACTCAGGCAGACAAAGGCGAGAGTCGCTGGCTGACCTTTTCGCACGGGCTTGCCTTCGTGCTCGGTTTCAGCGTCGTCTTCATCTTTTTGGGCGTTGCCACCTCAGCACTGGGTGGCATCCTCTTTGATCTCCGCAATTGGCTGACCAAAATCGGCGGCGTGGTCGTCGTCGTTTTTGGCCTCCACATGACCCACATTTTGCGCATCCCTTTCCTTGAATATGACCTTCGCCCCCAAGGGCAACCGGGGTTGCAGCAGGGCTACCTCTCCTCGGCCTTGATGGGCGTTTTCTTCTCGGCCGGCTGGTCTCCCTGTGTCGGCCCGGTGCTTGGTGCCATCCTGGCCCTCTCCCTGACCGGCGGGTCGATTGTCCGGGGTGCTTTGCTCTTGACCGTTTACTCGGCCGGCTTGGCAATCCCTTTTTTGCTCGCCGCCCTCGGCGTCGGCTGGGTGACTACCCTGCTGCGTCGCTACAGGGACGTGACCCACTATGTTGAGATTGTCATGGGCGTGATCCTGATCATCGTCGGGGTGATGCTCTTCCTGGGCACCTTCGAAACCATGGCCCGCTTCGGCTTCTTCGTCGATTTTGGGCTTTAAAACTAGAAGAGTTACGCAGTTCATATAGAAATTCACCGCTGGGACGCGGAGTGCACAAAGATTTGATGAAAATTTATTTAGGAAGCCAGGACATCAGAAAAAATCCTGCATTCTGGTTTCCTTGGAAATCGAAATCAAGACGTCGTTGACCAACACAAAAACAGCGTTTTTCTCGGCGTTCTCTGTGTCTCGGCGGTAAATTTGGCTTCATGTGCGTAAGTCCTACTACAAATTTCTGGCTTTCTGCTAGAATCATAACCTTAGATTACGGAGTATCTTCTTGATTACTGTTACTTTACTGGGTAGAAAAGATTGTCATGCTTGCGACCAAGTCCGGGCCGAGCTGGATTCTCTCCAAGACGAACATCCTCACCGTTTGGTCTTCCTCGATATCGATGGCGACCCCGATTTTCAGCGTACCTACACGGAAAACGTCCCGGTCGTCGAAATTGGTCCCTATCGGCTCGAGGCGCCGATCGATCGCCAGCGATTGGCGATCACGCTGGGGGCGATGGAGCACCGTCACGAGCAGCTCACCGCCGTCGAAGACAAAGCCTATCAAAACCGCTTGGATCGAGGGAAACAAATGTCAAAGACCGATCGATTTAGTTTCTGGTTTTCGAACCACTACATGATCGTTTTCAATCTGCTCGTTTTCATCTATGTTGGCCTGCCTTTTTTAGCACCGGTATTGCACAAGGCTGGGGCACCGGCTCCGGCCAACGCCATTCATTGGATGTACAGCGGCTTGTGCCATCAACTGTCCTTTCGCTCCTGGTTTCTCTTTGGGGAGCAGCCCGTCTATCCGCGCGAACCTGCTGGCTTGGAAAATTATATGACCTTTGAAGAAGCGACGGGCATCGATGAAGATGCCTTGATGCCGGCGCGCCGCTTCAAGGGGGACGATCACGTCGGTTACAAGGTCGCCCTGTGCCAGCGCGATGTTGCCATCTATGGCTCCATTCTCTTGTTTGGGCTCCTCTTTGCGGCAACAGGCAAAAAATGGAAACCGCTCCCGCTGCTGGTCTGGCTGGCCGTTGCCCTGATACCCATCGGCCTGGATGGTGGCAGCCAGCTTGTCGGCATGTACGCCGACGCTTTCGACGGAGCGTTCTGGGATTTTCTTGGGGCCCTCTTCCCGCCGCGCGAGAGCACCCCTTTCCTGCGCACGTTGACCGGCTTCCTGTTTGGCTTTTCCACGGCCTGGTTTGGCTATCCCATGGTCGAAGAGGCCATGGCCGACACTCGTATGCTCCTGACCAAAAAAGCCGCCCAGGTGTCAAAAAAATAGACCGGCACCGGAAAACTGGATTTCATCGCGATGCCCTTTCACCAATCTGGCTCGATTCGTTATTACACTTTCGACCATTTCGATTCGGACGCCTTGACCCACGCCATCTTCACCCGGCGGGGAGGCGTCAGCCCATCTCCGTGGGATTCCCTCAACATGGCCATCACCGTGGGGGACGAGCAGCAGCGCGTCGACCGCAACAGGGTGCGCGCTTTTGAGGCGCTGCACCGTTCTCCCGACTCGATTTTCGACGTCTGGCAAGTGCACAGCGCCAAGGTCGTCTGTGCCGCTGCCCCTCGCGACCCCCGACAGCCCCACATCAAAGCGGACGCCATCCTTACCGACAACCCCGCTGTGACTTTGTTCATGCGCTTCGCCGATTGTGTCCCTATTTTGCTGCATGATTCCGTCCGGCAGGTTGTTGGCATCGTCCATGCCGGCTGGCAGGGCACCGTGCGCGGCGTTGTCCCCGCTGCAGTAGAAACCATGCGGGAGCGTTACCACAGCGAACCTGCCGACATCCGCGCCGGGATCGGCCCTTCGATCGGCCCGCACCATTACGAAGTTGGTGGCGATGTCATCGCCGCGGCGAGGGCCTTTTTTGGCGACCGTTCCGAGAAACTCTTGCCAAGACAACTTGGCGCGGTACAATTCGATTTGTGGGGCGCCAATCGCCTTCTCCTCGAAGAGGCGGGCGTAGGCCACATTCAGGTGGCGGGATTGTGTACCGCTTGTCATCCCGAGGACTGGTTTTCCCACCGGGGCGAAAATGGCCGCACGGGACGCTTTGGCGCCTTGATTGGTATGAACGAGAATCAATAGGATTGCAGCAGCATGACCTCAGAAGAACTGATAAACAAGATCAGAGAGAATCGTGAACGTGTTCTCGAACGGATCGCCGCCGCGGCGCGCAAGGTCGGGCGTGATCCCGATGATGTTCGTCTGGTTGTTGTCACCAAGGGCCATTCCGCCGTTGTTGCCCATGCTGCCATCCAGGCGGGCGCCAAACGCCTGGGGGAGAATTACGTCGGCGAGGGGCTCTCCAAAATGGAACTGCTCTCCGATGCCGACGTCGAATGGCACATGATCGGCCCCGTTCAGAGCGGCAAGGCCCGCGATGTGGCTTGGTATTATGATTGGTTCCACGCCCTGGATCGGCGCAAGATCGCCCGTCGTTGTCAGAAGTATGCCCAAGATGCCGATCGGCACTTGCCCGTTTTGCTGGAGTGCAACGTCAGCGGAGAAGAGTCCAAAAGCGGCTGGCCTGCCTGGGACGAGGATCGCTGGTCCGCCCTGGCCGATGAGTTGGCCCCTCTTTTCGATCATCAAAATTTGACCATCGCAGGTCTGATGACCATCCCTCCTTTTGATCCTGACCCTGAAACATCGCGTCCCTATTTCCAGAAATTGCACCGTTTGCGCGATTTTCTGGCGGGTAAATTCCCCCAATCGGATTGGAGCGAGTTATCCATTGGGATGAGCAACGATTATGAAGTCGCTGTTGAAGAGGGCGCCACCATGGTGCGGGTGGGAACCGCCATTGTTGGCCCCCGAACGTAGTTCGTATATTGAGGTGGTAGCTGTGATCCGTTTTCTTATTCTCCTAATTGATGTCGTCATTCGGATTTATGTTTTTCTATTGCTCTTGCACGTGATCTTGTCCTATTTCATGTCCCCCTTTCACCCCCTGCGGCAAACGTTGAGCCGGATCATCGAGCCCCTGCTAACCCCCATCCGTCGCGTCCTCCCCACGGTCGGGATGATCGACTTTAGTCCACTAGTATTATTGATTTTAGTTCAAGTTGTCGGTATGATACTAACCAATCTGTTGCGCTCGTTTTTATGATATCTGTTCCTAATTTACATTGATCCTACCTGTTTGAGGAGTGATGATGCCAAAACGATCTTTTCATTTACATAATGGCAAAAAAGGGGCTGCTTTGGGTGTTCGGGTGATTCCAAGAGCAAAGAAAAACGAAATTGTCGAGGTGCTCGATGATGGTACCCTGCGAGTGCGCTTGAGCACACCCGCGGATTCGGAAGAAATCAACCAGGTTTTGGCCGAGTTCTTGGCTCAAGTCTTGGGTGTGCCCATTTCGAAGATCGATGTCGTCGCTGGAAAAAGCAGCCGTGACAAACTGGTCTCCGTATTGGAGATGGATGCTCCCGCCGCGCATCAAAGAATTATGGATGCCATCTCCTGATATTTTCTTTTTGCAGTGATTGGGGGCGAATCGTAAAAAAACCTTCCACATTTCGTGGAAGGTTTGCTGTTTAACCCAAGCCGTATTGGATCGGTGAGGGGATATCGACGCCGCTGGCGTGCAGGTGCCACAGGGTGGTTATCGCTTCTTCCTGCACGTCGGGTTCTTCCTGGCCGTAAACGATGTGATAGATGGCTGGGAAGATGTCCTTGACCCCCCGCCGGCGAATTTCAATCAGGGCGGCAATTTTCTCTTCGGCGGTGCCCTCTTGGAGCACGCGCACGAGCATATCCTCGGCCGCTTTGCCCGGGCTGATGCCGACATCGCGCTCCCCGGCAAAGGAGATCAGCCATGGCGTTTCGGATAGGGGCGGTAGCGGCTCGGGAATATGGGGGTCGGGCTGCATCATTTCTTCGAATGCTTGAGCGGCGGCATTTTTGACCACCCATTGGGCGTCCTCGATCTGGATTTGCTCCAGAACTTCGATAGACCAGGGCTCGTTAATCCGCCGCAGGCCGAAGATCACCGCCCGGCGGACGAGCAGGTCGTCGACGGCGCTGCCTTCTCGCAGGATCGGATAGCCCTCTTCGACGTGGTTGGCCAGCGCTTCCGCCGCCGCCCGCCGCAAGGGCTCGCTGCCTTCCAGCAGTGCTCTGGCGACAGCCTCGAGCGCCGGTTGGGTGCCCATATTGACCAGGGCCAGACAGGCGCTCCCTCCGATAAGCGTGTTGTCATAGAGCAGCGTGACGAGTTGGCCCACGGCCTGAATATCGCCCTGGACGCCGCTGGCCAGAGCGGCCATTTGGCGCACGCTGGGCTTGGCCGACTTCATTAGGTGACGGAACAGGGCGGCGACGTCGCTGGCTTTGGTCAGGGCCAGGCCGGTCAAGATGCGGGTGCGGTTCGCCAGGGGGATGGACTCGTTTTGGAGCATGCTGGCAAGCTGGCTCAAGATCAGCTTTCGCCAGGGAGCTTCCGTGGGGATATCGCTGAGCAGCAGGCTCGCTTTCCAGGGGCCGCGGTGAAGCGGATCGTGGTCCTTTTTCAAGAGTTCGTGAATATAAGAACTGACATCGCGCTGCCGGGCGACGTAATGGGCGGCCATTCGTTTGAGCGGCCAGTCCGGTTGCGAAAAGAGATCGTCGCTAATGCCGTTGCTGGCCAGGTAAGCCATCACCAGCGGGTGGCTGAAGCCAAGCTGCTCTCTCGTTCGCCGGGTCAAGATGCCGCTTTGCAGCAATTCCGGAATGAGGCGCGGAACGGTGATCTCTTCTTGCACCGAGTCTTCCTGCTCCTCTTCTTCATCCGAGGCCGGCGAACTGAACTCCGGCAGAATCTCTCCCGCCCACTGGCGGGCCTCTTTCGGGGTGAAGTTGGGCTGCATCACGGTTATCGCCTGGGTGGCAAAACGTTCCAGCGCGGCGCGCGCTTTGGAAGACCCTGACGTCATCCGGCGGAGGTAGGCCTCCAGGGCATCGCTTCCCTTGGGGCCGCGGCCATCTCCGGCGTAGGCAGCCCATATCTGGAGGGTCAACTCAAAGGGAGAAAGCACCCCGGCCTGGGGGAGGATCCAGTTGTTGATCAGTAGCGGATGAATGGAAGGGCGATCTTCTTCTTCAAAATTTTCGATTTCTGGATCGATCAGTTCCATCCATCGTTGGGACCACTGATTCAAGAAGTCAGCTTGTTGGTCGCGCTGCCACCAGGCTGTCGCCAGGCTAGCGAATCCCAGTGCGGGCAACCCGTCGATCTGATCGGCATCGGCAGAAACGACCATCCGTGTTTGGGCATATTGCTCTTGCAGGTCGCCCAGATATGCGATTGTTTCTTCCAATGTTTCGGGAATGATTTCATCCAGGCCATCGAGCAGAAACAGAGCTCTTCCCGAGGTGAAGAGCGACTGGATGAATTTGGGCAAGCGTGGCCTGCTCAACGCCGAGGAGTAGTTCGCCACCGCTTCTGCTATCGGCTGCAACCGGTCTTCGGGATCCTCCGGGGGGAGATGGAGATCGGTAGCGTGCACCAGGATGGGGACACGATTTTGCAAGTCGTCGAGTTTGGTTTTGCCCAGAATGACCCGGGAGGCCAAATCGGCCAGAGCAACCGTCTTACCACTGCCGGGCGGTCCCACGATGGCGATATTCATCCCGCCATTGAGAGCCTCATCCACAGAGAGGGTATGGGCGCCGTAGATCGAAGCGATTTGAGGGCAATTGGGCATATAAGGAATCGCTTGATCGACGATGTCGTCGGTTGGCGGA
>CAZXXW010000148.1:0-8991 GCA_964644835.1 uncultured Anaerolineales bacterium | reverse complement strand
GTAGCGTTGCTGTAGACGGTGGCACGGTTAGCCATACCCTGATTATCGAAAATAACGGTACAGGTGATCTGGCAATGACCGGCACACCGGTCATTGCCATTAGCGGAGAAAATGCCGCTGATTTCAACGTCATAGCTGAGCCTGATTCCCTTGTGGAAAGCAATAACAACGATGCATTTATCCTCCAGTTTGATCCCAGTGGGACGGGTTTGAGGGTAGCTACAGTCAGCATCGCCAACGACAGCGAGGAGAACCCCTACACTTTCGCCATTCAGGGCACAGGCACGGCAACTGGGAGCGGCGAAGAAGATGCTGACGGTGGAAAGCCCCCAAACTTCAAAGTTTGCAATCAAGGAGGTGTCTTCACGGACGGGCCGGTCAAGGTTCTCTTCCCCGAGTTAGATTTGTCCATCTACGAAGTAGATGCTCCTAGCAGCCTTGGCGATAACATCCGCCTGGGGGATGACGGGCGCGTGTTCGACATCATCGTGCGCGATTATCGCGGCAATCTGGTCAGCGACTTCGATTTTCCCATCGGAGTGTGTATCAAACCGACTGCCGCGGAGTTGGACGCCGTGGGCGGCAACCGCCATCTGCTCTCTGTCTTCCACAAGCACGGCGGTGCTGATTGGGAAGTGTTAGGTACGTTTGTGGATGGGGAGTATATTTGTGCCACGGTTTACAAGTTGAGTTTATTCGGTTTAGGCATTCCCACCTTGCCGGAGACCGGATTTATACCCGATGTGACCATTGATCTACCTGAACAGCCTACAGAAAAAGGCTATGACAGGATGGACAACTTCCGTCTGGAAATTCCTTCGCTTGGCCTGGAGATGCCCATTGTGGGCGTACCCCTGAGCGAAGACGGTTGGGATGTGCGCTGGCTGGGTGAACAGGCTGGTTGGCTCCATGGCACCGCCTTCCCCACCTGGGCGGGCAACACGGCCATCACCGCCCACGTCTGGGATGCAAACAATGAGCCCGGCCCCTTTGTCGATCTGGACACCCTGCAACACGGCGATGAGATCATCATCCATGCCTGGGGTTTGACCCACACCTACGAAGTGCGCGGCGTCGAGCGAGTCCGCCCCGACGACTTGCGCGCCCTGCCGCACGAAGACTACGACGTGCTTACTTTGCTGACCTGCCAGGGCTTCGATGAAGCAAGCAACGCCTATGATTGGCGTTTGGCTGTCCGGGCAGTGTTGATCGAGGTTCAAATGGAATAGATAGCCCCCTGGTTTCCAACGCTAACCACAGACTTACGAGGTCTCGAAGATCTCGTAAGTCTCTCCATAGCTGGGTGAAGGACTTCGCGAAGCAACCCTTAGGGAACCTGACCGAGAACCCATATGGAGACCTTGAATGAAACGCCAGGTGACTTTCACTTTGTCCCCTTACGGGAATGTTTCGCAAAAGTGGCAGTCACCTTTCCATGCTACAGTGAGAACCAACCGCCTCTCGCCTGCGAATGAATTGCGGGCTGATAGTTTAAACCGATTTCAAATCGGCTTAAGCTCTGAGCCGTGCGTTTCAACGCTCGGCGAGTGGGCTTGGTTGTGGGTGGTGAAATGAGCCAGCGACAAGGCGTTTTCGTGAAATTAGATCATGATTGAACTGTTGTCGATCGGTTCTATGATACAATCTTTTTAGACATCGAAAAAACAACCGCCTACACGTTATGATCGTAACTCGCCGGGCGGCCAGACACAGAGGAGAAAACGATGTTGACGAACCGCCTACGAATTCGCGATGACCGGGGGATAAAATCGCAGACTATTCTCTTGTTATCAACGCTATTCTTAGCAGCCATGCTCGTTGGAAGGGCTGCCCACTTGTCGCTGCTGGATGCTCTCCCTGATCGCGACGTGCCCATTGAGATTCAATCGCAGACCGTTGCGACGGGGCAGGTTCCGGCCGGGCTGAGCGCCGCCGAGTGGGGCAGCATCCAAAGCGCCATCAGCGCCGATCAGTACACCTGGGCACCAGAAGGCAAGACGACCAACCCGACTCAGGGATGGGATGTGCGTTTTGACCAGAGCGGGATACTGGTCACCCCGCTGAACGGTGATGACTGGCAGTGGGGTTTGAAGCTGAAGGGCTATGGGTATAACCCTGAAGACTTCCGAAGTCTCCAAGACTTCGGAAGTCTGGCGACAGACCAAAATACTCTCAACTACACCTGGGATTCAAACATCTCGGAGTGGTGGATCAACACCCCCGCCGGACTGGAGCAAGGCTTCACCTTGCAAGAACATCCATCAGGGTCAGGTGCTGTGGGACGGTCGCCCCTGGTTGTCGAGATGGATGTCACAGGAACCCTGACCCCCTTGCAAGTGGGTGAGAGCATCCACTTCCAAAACGCCGTGGGCGAGACGATTCTGACCTACGACAAACTCTTGGTCATCGATACCGAGGGCAACGTCATCCCTGCCCACTTCTCCCTCTCCCTGAGGGAGAGGGTCGGGGTGAAGGAGAATATCCTCCAAATTCTCGTCGAAGACCAAAACGCAGTGTATCCCTTGACCATCGACCCCTGGGCACAAAGCGCTAAACTGACAACCTCAAATACTGCCGAAGATCCAGCCTTCTTTGGTTATAGTGTATCGATCCATGGGGATACGATTGTGGCAGGAGCCGTCGGCAGTATGTCAACCGGTGCAGCTTATATTTTTGAGAAACCGACCGCCGGTTGGGCCAATATGACTCCCACTGCCAAACTGACTGCTAGCGATGAATCTATCAATGATTATTTTGGCTTTGACGTGGCGATAAGCGGCGACACCGTTGTTGTTGGGGCCAGATTAGACGATGACGATGGCGAGAATTCAGGATCGGCCTATATATTTGAAAAGCCAACCACAGGTTGGGCCGATATGAACGAAACAGCTAAATTGACCGCCAAAGATGCCGCCGCACACGATAACTTTGGCACCGGAGTCGCTATCGATGGTGATACGGTTGTGATCGGAGCAGAGGGAGAAGATGACAATGGTTCATCATCCGGCTCCGTGTATATTTTCGAGAAGGGGGCAGGATGGAGTAATGGATCCTCTAACCAGGTGGCTAAGCTAACTGCAAGCGATGGCGCCGCCTGGGATCGTTTAGGCAAAAGCGTGGCCATCGAAGGCGATACGGTTGTAGCCGGAGCCAAAGATCATGCAGATGATGGTGCTGTCTATGTGTTTGAAAAGCCGGGCACAACTTGGGTAGATGTGACCGAAACCGCCAAGCTGACCGCGAACGACAGTGCTGCGAACGACGATTTTGGCATCTCGGTGGCAATCAGTGGGGGTGTCATTGTTGCCGGGGCCAGATATGATGATGACAATGGCGATAATTCGGGTTCCGCCTATGTGTTTGAAAAAGATACCGGCTGGATCTCGGGCTCCTCCAACCAGGTAGCCAAACTGACCGCCAGCAACGGAACCCAAGATGATGAGTTTGGCTATGCCGTAGCCATTGATGGAGATGTCATTCTTGTTGGCGCTTTGAACGCTGCCAATGGTGACGGCAATGATGCCGGATCCGTTTATACATTTGAGAAACCAGCCTCAGGTTGGGCCGATATGACCGAGACCGACCAGCACAACAGTAGTGATGGTGCAACGGGTGACTATTTTGGAGAAGCCTTATCGATTGATGGGCAAATATTTGTTGCTGGGGCTACTTACAACAACGGTGCATGGGGTGCAGCCTATGTATTTGAATTTGAATCTCCGGATTTAGACGTTGATAAATCGAACGATACCAGCAATCAAGGTGTCGTAGATACGCCTTTCGATTGGACGATTAACATTGCAAATCTTGGGAAACAGGATGCCACGTTTACAGATGGGCAAACCATCTTCCAAGATGATTTGCCAACGTCAGGCGCGTCCTACGGCTCACCGACCATCCAGAATCTTACAGGTATTACCAATGGCGCCAATATTGATTGTACGATTGCTAGCACAACCCTGACCTGTATGGCAGATGGCAATGACGTCACCCTCGAGGCTGATACCGGCTCATTTGATGTTGTTTTCAGCGTGACACCGGATACAGCCGGTAGCCTGGTCAACCCCGATAGCGCTGGCGTCTGCCGGGTGGATCCCGATGACCAGATTAGCGAGGATGATGAGACCAATAACGATTGCACAAATACCGTCACCGTGTTGGATAAACCCGATCTGCAAGCGATGAAGGCGAACGACACCGGGGGAACAGAGGTCGTGGGCACGACTTTCGATTGGACGGTTACAATCTCTAACACAGGAGGCAGCGATGCGACCTTCACCAACAGTCAAACCATTTTCCAAGATGACTTGCCGAACACGGGAGCGAGCTACGGTACGCCGAGTGCGCAGAACTTCACCAACATCTCCAACAGCGGGAGCATTGACTGTAATATCGCGGGGACGGCGCTTACTTGTACTGCCGATGGCGCTGATGTAATCCTCGGTGCAACGACTGGAGAATTCGATGTGGTCTTTGGCGTGACACCGGATACCGCTGGTAGCCTCGTCAATCCCGATAGCGCTGGCGCCTGCCAGGTGGATCCTGACAACCAGATTAGCGAAGATGATGAGACCAATAACGATTGCACCGATACCGTCACCGTGTTAGATAAACCCGATCTGCAAGTGACAAAGGCGAACGATACAGGGGGAACAGGCGTTGTGGGCACCGCTTTCGATTGGACGATCACAATCTCTAACACAGGTGGTAGCGATGCAGCCTTTGCCGATGGACAAACTATTTTCCAAGATGATTTGCCGAACACGGGAGTGAGCTACGGTACGCCGAGCGCACAGAATTTCACCGATATCACCAATAGCGGCAATGTCGATTGCAATATCGTTGGAACGGCTCTTACTTGTATGGCTAATGGTGCCGACGTCACCTTTGGGGCTGCGACGGGCTCTTTTGACGTAGCGGTTGAAGTGACTCCTAGCGCTACAGTGAATCTAAACAACCCTGACCCCAACGGGATTTGCCAGGTAGACCCGGATGATCACGTCGCTGAAGGCGATGAAAATGATAATGATTGTGCTGATACGGTCACCGTGACCGCTGCTGGTGGTGATGGCGGTGGTGATGACGACGATGATGGCAGTGGCAGGTCTTCTCGCAATTGCCCCGTGGGCGTCCCCGGCGGGATTTGCAGGCTCCGGAATCTGGTCAAGGTGACCGTCTTTGAGAACACGGTTTCGGATGGCAGTTCCATTCTCATCCAGGAGAAGGCAGGCGGACAATTTCATTTGGGCGACCGGGTTTTCGACATCACCATCATCGGCCCGGATGGGGGCGCGATTCCCACCTTCGACCCGCCCATCGAAGTCTGTTTGCGCCCGACCAACGCCCAGTTGCAGGCCGCCGGTTGGCACTACGGCAACCTGTCCCTGTTCCACAGCCACGCCGGTGGCCCCTGGGAAGCGATCTATAATACCTACGAACAGGACGGTAAGGTATGCGCCAAGGTGTGGCAATTGAGCCGTTTTGCCCTTGGCGTCGCTCCGCTGCCCGATACCGGCTTCGCGCCCGGCGTGGAACATGCACTGCCCGCACAGCCCGCCGAGAAAGCTTATGCTGCTTATGGTGGCTTCAGGCTGGAAATCCCCTCGTTGGGTGTCGAACTGCCCATCGTCGGGGTGCCCCTGAGCGAAGACGGCTGGGACGTGCGCTGGTTGGGGTCCCGGGCCGGATGGCTGCAAGGCACCGCTTTCCCCACCTGGACGGGAAACACGGCCATCACCGCCCACGTTTGGGATGCGGACAACAATCCTGGACCCTTCGTCGATCTGGACACCTTGCAGCACGGCGATGAGATCATCATCCACGCCTGGGGGCTGGTCCACACCTACGGCGTGCGCGGCGTCGAGCGTATCCGCCCCGAAGACTTACACGCCCTGCCGCATGAAGATTACGACGTGCTCACGCTGCTGACCTGCCAGGGTTTTGATGAAGCTGAGGGAGAATACGACTGGCGGTTGGCGGTAAGAGCGGTTTTGATGGACGTGGAAGTGGAATAGCTCTAGCTCCAAATCGACTTTTCTTTGCCCCAAGAATTTCGAGCATTTTTGTTGTTCGAAGGTAAGCGTTCAGGGGTATCTGAACAAGACTGAGAGCATTAGACGTTGATAAAATGATACTTATAAGAAATCATGGCTGACTTCTTCCAGGATGGAAAAGTGGTCTGGGAGATGGTCGGAGAAAAGTTTCAAGTCACATCACGTCAATTGTGTTGGTCACATCTCCGCCGAGATTTCCAAGCTTTTGCTGAACGGGAAGGAAGATCACAACGGATTGGTGAAGCTTTGTTGTTCAAAAGCGACTTGATGTTTCAATGGTGACACCGAGTTCAAGCTGGCACCATGAACCGTTCTTATTTTCAAACCAACATGCAAGCTGTTCAGCGCTCAATCGACCAACTGTTGCAAGAGGAAACAGCCTGCGACCATGAAAAAACTGCCGGAATATCCTCAAGCGTAAAGCTACCCTTTGGACGTTCGTGCGCAGGGAAAGCTTGGAACCGGCCAATAATCTAGCTGAACGTCAAGTTCGTCATGGTGTCAGCTGGCACAAGACAAGCTTCGGTACCCAAAGTGACGCTGGCAGTCGATTCGCCGAGAGCATCATGACGGTGGTAGCTACTCTAAAGCAACAGCAGCGCGATTTGTTGGATTACCTAACGGAAGCTTGTAAGGCAGTTAACTCAGAATTACCACCACCGTCTTTAATCCCATTAAAATCTGTATCCTGAACGCTTAACGTTTCACGTCAACGTTCAACCGTTCAAGTCGACGATGATGGTGTCTTTATGGAAAAAGATGCTCTGTAGCATTCAATCGAAATTCTTTATTATTGGTTTATTTGATGGTTTTTGAGCCTAAAATTGAACAGCTAAACAGTCAATTTGAAAATGGAAGTACTAAAACTATTTTGACCTGGGCCTGGGAGAATTTTGGAGGCAGAATAGCAGCGACTTCGTCTTTTCAAACCCAAAGTGTGCCTTTATTGCACATTATCTCTCAAACGATACCTCAATTACCGATCTTGTTTTTGGATACAGGCTTCCATTTTCCGGAGACTTTGATATTTCGTGATTGTTTGACTAAAGAACTTGGATTAAACGTGCATACATTGAGACCTGAAGCTAGACAGAATCTTTCTGTCAAAAAAAGGGGCGAGCTCTATCAAACCAACCCGGATTTATGCTGTTATATCAATAAAGTCAAACCGCTTCAGAAAGAGAAACAGAACTTGAAGGCCTGGATTACCGGAATCCGCCGCGATCAAACCCAAGAGCGAACCAATACACCGACCATCAGTTGGGATAAAGAAGGCTTGTATAAGATTTGTCCCATGGCAACATGGACGCGTAAGGATGTTTGGGCTTATATCGATGAGCATAATTTGCCCGTTCATCCTTTATTGAAGCAAGGTTACCTAAGTATCGGCTGTGCTCCCTGTACCCAACCTGTACAAGAAGGCGAATTGGTTCGAGACGGGCGCTGGGTGGGACAAGGTAAAAACGAGTGCGGCTTGCATGTGTCGTTACCCATTGAGCAGAAAAGCGAGGAAAGATGACAACTTTTGGAATGGATTTAAACAGAATCTTGATTACAGGCGGATGTGGTTATGTCGGTTCGCAGCTAATTCGTGATTTGGCCAGAGATGATCGTTTTGAGAATCTTACCATTCGCATTCTAGACAACATGCAGGAAAAGAATCATCAGGCCTTAATGGATTTGCCCCCACAAGGGAGATATGATTTTGTTGAAGGAGATATCCTCGATCCGGCTGTGGTTGAGTTTGCTTTGCAAGATGTAGACGCAGTCATCCACTTGG
Organism: uncultured Anaerolineales bacterium; assembly: GCA_964644835.1. Lineage (GTDB taxonomy): Bacteria > Chloroflexota > Anaerolineae > Anaerolineales > UBA11858 > JAYELX01. The sequence continues at coordinate 1,158 of CAZXXW010000148.1, read as the reverse complement.
CTGCGGTTGTGCAAACACCAATGAGCTTCGAAAACCCGACCTGGGTGGAGCAAATCAACCATTGGGGCACGGCACGTTTGGTTGAATCTTGTCTGGAAATGGACGTAAGGAAATTGGTTTATGCCAGCAGCGCAGCGGTGTATGGCCCTGGTGGGCCCTTTTGTGAAGATGACGTTTGCCGCCCTTTTGGAGCTTATGCTCAATCAAAGTACAAAGGCGAACGTAGTGTTTTGGCGGCTTCTCAACGGGGGTTAGAACCGGTCGTGCTACGACTAGGGTCTGTATTTGGTCCGGCGCCAAGTATGCGTTTTGATGCCGTGGCCAACCGGTTTGCTTACCTTGCCGGCTCCAATCGCCCCCTGACCGTTTTTGGTCAGGGTGTTCAGGTCCGCCCGTTCATTCACGTCAAGGATGCCAGCGATGTGATCCGCTTCTGTTTGCAAGGGATTTCAGATTACAAAGCAGAAACCCTTAATGCCGTAGGTGAAAATGCTTCGGTCTTGGATTTGGTCGAGACAGTCCAAGCAATACAGCCAAATGTGGAAGTGCGTTATACTGCCCAGGATGTGTTAACTCATCTATCCATCAAAGTTGATCCTGCTAAACTATCAGCTAAAGGATGGAAATCGAATTATTCCTTGAAAGATGGTTTGAGTGAATTGATTTCAGGATTTGCTGGTTTGACAAAGAACTGATTGTTTCTGGTTATTGGGAGAAGACTGCGTGAACGCTACGTCCGAAGAGGGTACATTGCTTGTAGAGTTTTCAGGAGCTACAATACATAACTATAAGATGCCACACAACGTATCTTCTCTGCCATCCTTTTGGCTTATCTGGTGATTTTTTCGCCCTTTTGGCCCAAATAACGGGGGAAAATGTTGGTGTACAATAGGATGGCAGCTAGCTGAAAGTGTTGTTTCCAGGCTGCTCAGATTGTGGGCAGCTTTCGTTTTTTACTGGTAAGCATTCTTGGTAGGCAAAAGGTACAGCAGTTTATGAGTCGGAATGAAGAATTACGAGAGCAGATCGCATTTTTTGAAGAGGCCATTCAGAGTTTCGTAATTGTTCACTCCCCTGCATCAAGCAGCGATAGATGGTAGAGAGGGAGCGGGAAGTCCTTTGCGCCGTGCGGCGATCACATCAGCCAGATAAGGCCAA
>CAZXXW010000147.1:0-9003 GCA_964644835.1 uncultured Anaerolineales bacterium | reverse complement strand
AGCACGCCTTAGGCGAGTGCCGGATGCGCTGGTTTCGATACGCAAAAACCGCTACTCAACCGGCGCATCCGATGTATCGAAACCAAGTTTTGCGCCATATTTAGAATTCCTGAAAAAGTACCATATACGATGCGATTTGATAAAGCGTTATGATATACTTGTTGCTGATCTTGGATATAAATTTGGGTCATTATAACATTCTAAATCATATTCCTATCACGTCTATATGGTTGTCTCCCTTCAGAACAAAATTCAAGCATTCGTTAACGCTGATGCGTACATAAATTGTTTGCTGATCGTTCATCCTGATATATCAACACTTGAGGATGTAGTTAATCATTTGCATCAAGCTTATAATTTGCCATTGCTCGATGTAAGTGGTCAACTCAGCCAGGAACTTTTGTCCATATCGGACCGGAGGCGATCGCGTGATGCCCGTATTTGGATTCAAGACGCCTGCAAGAATATTGACACTGAGGTAGTTACCTGCATCAATATTGATTTGTTATTTGAACCGTCACTGGGAATTGACCCATTGCAACTATTTCGACAAATAGGCCGGGAACAAAAAATAATCGTGGCATGGCCCGGAACGTTCAAGAAAGATACACTTTCCTATGCGGTGCCTGAGCATGATCATTACGTTACGTGGCAAAACCCGGAAGTAGATATTTATTGTCCTCGCTGAATCGTCAACAACCTATTCATTGTGATTTGCGCTATTGTGCAACAACCGGAAGGTGAAAATGCTATACAAAGACTTGGTTCAATTTGATCCTATCGAAGATATTATCCAGCTTCGAGACGCAGATGAAAAATCAGCGGCAAAGAATCATGTGGAAACGTATGTCATCTCCAATCGGATGGCTGACCAACTGATCAACGTGGTCATTCCCCAATTGCAATTCCAAAAACCACAAAACAACAAAGGCGTGCTCATTGTTGGCAACTATGGGACCGGAAAATCACACTTGATGTCGGTGCTTTCCTCCATTGGGCAATACTCCGATTTGTTAAGCAGCATTCGCCGGGCAGATGTTAAAGACGCGGCTGCGTCGATCTCCGGAAAGTTTAAGGTCTGGAGAGTGGAAATTGGCGGGGTAAAGAGAAGCTTGCGCGATATCCTCATCACCGAATTTGAAGAAGCTCTTGATCAATGGGGGACACCGTATTCCTTCCCACCATCAGACCAATTAACTAACCATAAGGATGCCATCATTGAGGCGGTAGCCGGTTTCCAGGAAAAATATCCTGACCATGGTATCTTGCTCGTTGTGGATGAATTGTTAGATTACTTGCGAGGGCGAAGAGAGCAGGAATTGATCTTGGATTTAGGCTTTCTACGCGAGTTGGGGGAAGTTTCGAAGCTGACCCCTTTCCGTTTTATGGCTGGTTTGCAAGAAAGGCTATTCGATAACCCGCGTTTTTCCTTTGTAGCCGAACAGCTTCGCCGAGTCCGAGACCGTTTCGAACAAGTTCGCATTGCCCGCGAAGATATTGCCTATGTTGTCTCCGAGCGTTTGTTGAAGAAGACGGACGAACAACTGGCCCGAATCCGAGAGCACCTACGCTCTTTTACACCTCTCTACACCCAGATGGCCGAGCGTCTGGATGAATTTGTCAATCTGTTTCCCATCCATCCCGCTTATATCGATACGTTTGAAAGAGTCTATGTGGCAGAAAAGCGCGAGGTCTTGAAGACATTTAGCAAGGCCGTTCAAAGATTATTAGATCAAACTGTCCCTGATGATCAGCCCGGGTTGGTTTCGTACGATCATTATTGGGATATTCTCCGTGATAACCCCAGCATGCGAGGGTTGGAGGGGGTAGCAGACGTTATTGAGAAGAGCAATATCTTGGAAAGCAAGATCCAAAACGCCTACACCAAGCAACACTTGCAACCAATTGCTATTCGAATCATTCATGCCTTAAGTGTCCATCGCTTGACAACACCGGACATACGGACACCTTTAGGGGCGACTCCGGAAGAATTGCGTGATCAATTGACTTTGCATGTTTCTATTCCTGATCAATCCTCGGATATGTTGTTGGATCAGGTTGAGGTTGCTCTCAAAGAAATCATGAGCACCGTAAATGGACAATACATTACTTACAATCAGGAAAACAAGCAGTATTACCTGGATGTCGATAAAGATATTGACTTTGAAGCCTTGATCCAAAAACGCGGTGACTTCATGAGCGAAGACGACTTGGATCGCTATTTTTTTGATGCCTTGCGCTTGTTGCTCCACTTGAGCGACACAACCTACACAACGGCGGGAAAGATATGGCTCTATCAATTGCCCTGGGTGGATCATAACGTCACTCGGCCGGGATATTTGTTTTTTGGTGCACCCGATGAGCGACCCACTGCCCAACCACCGCGAGATTTTTACATATATATTTTGCCGCCGTTTTCTCCCCGTGACTATCACGACGACCAACATGCGGATGATGTGATTTTCAAACTAACTGGCCCAGGTCATGAATTTGAAAGAATTGTCAAGGACTATGCCGGAGCGAGAGCGTTGGCCAATGAATCATCCAGCCATCGTAGCGTTTATGAAGATAAAGCTGCGGAAACATTAAGAAGGCATTTAAATCCCTGGTTGCGGGAAAACTTCTCAGGTCACTTGCAGGTAATCCATCAAGGAGTCGAATATCCTGTCAAGGAAGTCATTGCTAAAACCCGCAGTACAGCCAGCCGCGGGTTAGAAGATCTGGTTCGAATTGTTTCTGCCCACTTTTTGGATCCAACCTTTGAGGACAACTATCCTCACTATCCCAAATTCGAGCGAGTTAGGGAACCTATCAGCGAAGAGGCTCGCCCGGTGAGTGCCATGGAGGCTGTTCGTTACATCGTCCGACCGGGGCGGACCACGTTAGCGACAGGCATACTCGAGGGCTTGCAGTTAGTCGATGTAGAGGGGACCATCCGTCCTAAGAATTCATCTTATGCAAAATATTACCTCGGCCTTTTGACCGCCAAACCCGAAGGGCAAGTCGTCAACCAGGGTGAGGTAATTGAACAAGTAGCTGGTGGACTCAGCCCCATCTATAAAGGGCTCAAGTTTCAATTGGAACCTGAATGGATTGTCGTTGTTCTCCTGGCGCTCGTTTACAATGGCGACATTGTGCTCAGATTGGAGAACGGGAAAGCATTGGATGCGGGCAACATCGAAAATGCAGCCACCATGGCCATCGAAACCCTGGTCAATTTTCGCTTTTATGGCCGGCCTCGCACTTTGCCACTGAACAAATGGACGTTGATTTTCGAGGGGTTAGATTTGCCCCCCGGCTTAATCCGGGATGAAAATAGACGCCGTCAGGCAGTTGAAAAACTCCAAGAGACGGTTCAAGCTGAATTGGATAAAACTGTCACGCTGAAGAACAAGTTACAGTCAGGTTTGCCATTATGGAATACATCTGTTTTTACAGATAACCTGGACTATACGTACACAGTAGATAAAGACGGCAGAGTAGAAACAGAAGTGCCCCCGGTGACATTCTCGCTGACCGAATTGCTGCCAGCCTTTCGTGGCTACAAAGGTTTCCTGGAAACATTGGGGCGTTTCAACACAGTTGGAAAGCTGCGCAACCTGCGTTTGACTCTGACGGAAATCGAGGATGCCCTCGAGTACAGGGATGTGGTTAGGCGGGGAGAAACGCTATTTAACGTGATCAGGGATTTGCAGCCCATCTCAACATATTTGGTCGAAGCCCAGGCGAATATGCCTAATGATCACGCCTGGACGCAAAGGGTGTCAGCCGCCCGCCAGATGCTGTTGGACGATATTCGTCATCTTGGAAAAGGTGAATCTGCACGTAGCGTAGCGACGATAACGCGAGAACTAGAGGCATTGAAGGACGATTACATCCGCGCTTATGCTCAATTGCACCGCGAGTTAGTCTTGAACGCTGAAGATGATGATTTCCGCCAGAGTTTATACAATGACCCCCGCTTAGAAGCTCTGCGAACCTTATCCAAGGTGGACTTGTTGATGGATACGGCTGTAGAATTGAGCAATTGGGAAAAAACCATCACCAGGATACGCACCTGTCGTGAATTCCACGAAGGCTTGCTCGATGACACCCCCACCTGCCGTTGTGGCCTGCGCCCATCCCAGCAGGACATAGATTCTTCATCGGCAGAAATGTTACTGCAATTGGACGATCGTCTGGGGCAGATCATGCTGCGATGGCAGCAAGCGTTGCGCGACGCCCTCAACAGCGATTCTGCTCAAGCCAGCATTGAAGCGATGACGCCGTCTGAACGCCAACCCTTAGACGCTTTTTTGGATCAAGCAGATGATAACCCTGACATCCCCAAGGGGTTTGTCACCTCGGCCAACCGGGCTTTACGCGGCATCGAAGCCGTGACGATACCCGTAGATGATTTGATCGAGGCCTTGAAAGTTGGCGGCCTGCCTTGCACCAAAGAAGAACTGCAAACTCGCTTTAATCGCTTTATCGATAAAAGGTTGCGTGGCAAAGACAAGCGCAACACCCGATTGAACCTCGATCAGTGAAGCGCCCCAAAACCGGAATAGCGGAAAAGACAAAAATGGTGTAAAATGCGTAAAATACACCATTGTGGTGTGTTCCCCTGGAAGAGGTGTTTTATGAATTTCGTTCAACATATTCCCAAAACCGATTTAGCCCGAAAAACTCGCCAGGTGCTCTTGGCTGTGCAGCGTGGACAAACCACCATTGTTGAAAACCATGGCCAACCTGAGGCGGCGATCATCGACATTATCGACTACCGGATTGTACGCGCGGTGTTGCGTTACCACGCTAATCCATTGGACATTGATCCCGAAGCGGGATTGCCCGACAGCGCGCTTGATCGCGTTGATGATGATCCGCAGGCGCGTTTCGATCTTGTCCTGGCCCATTATCTCGCCAAAGCAATCAGCCTGGGACGGGTCGCCGAAATGCTCGACCTGGCCTGGGCCGACTTGCGCTTCCGCTTCAACCGCTTGGATGTGCCCATCTTCGTCGGACCTGAAAACATGGAAGAATTGAAACAAGAACTCGAAACACTGCAAAAGTGGGAAAGCGAACATGCACAATCTGGTTCTGCTGGATAACACGGTTCTGACCAATTTTGCCCAGGCAAAGTGTGCTGATTTGCCACCGGCAGTATGGCCCGGGCGCGTTTGCGTAACCCAGGCCGCGGTTGAAGAATACCGCCGCGGCGTCGAAAAAGTTGGTCTGCCAGCAGGTGCCTGGGATCACGTACCGTTCTTGAAACTCACGGATGAAGAGAACACGTGGCGACAAGGTCGCTTCCCAGCTTATCTTGGCGCCGGGGAATGTGCCAGCATAGCAGCAGCTTTCCATCGACGGGGTGTTTTTGCCAGTGACGATCTCAAAGCCCGAAAAACCGCTCAGGCGCTGAAGGTGCCTGTCGTCGGTTCCGTTGGTATCCTGATTCGATCTGTTCAAAAGGGTCTTTTGACTCTGGCGCAAGCCCAAGACCTACTCGAACGGATGATCCGCGCCGGATATTACGCCCCGGTGACGGACTTATCGACTTTCTTTGATCGCTAAACCCAAATCTCTTGAATACGATCTTTTAAGGACAAAATGTCCCCCCACCAACCCCACCTGATTTCCGAACCCGAATCCGAATACGAACTCACGCCCAAGGAACAGGCTGAAAAAGAAGCCTACCTGGAACGCTTGCGGGGGTATCTCCAAGACCCCCAATTCCGCCAAATCCCGGGCTTTCCCCATGGCGAGGACGAGGATATTCTCGCCCTCTCCGACCCGCCTTATTACACCGCCTGTCCCAATCCCTTCTTGGCAGAGATCATCGAACAGTGGCAGCATGAACGCTTAGAAATGCGTCAGGAACTCGATTTACCCGAAGATGAAGTTTATCATCGCGAGCCTTTTGCCTCCGATGTCTCTGGCGGGAAGCATAACCCAATTTATTACGCGCATTCTTATCACACTAAAGTTCCCCACTCAGCTATCATGCGGTACATTCTTCACTATACCGATCCAGGAGATATCGTCTTCGATGGTTTCTGCGGGACTGGGATGACAGGTGTAGCTGCTCAATTATGTGCGGACCCTAAACAAGTCCAGGAACTCGGTTATCAAATAGATGATGGCTTGATCTACAATGAAGATGAGCCGATTTCTCGCTTAGGGGTACGCAAGGTGGTGCTGGTAGAACTGTCGCCAGCCGCAACATTTATTGCCTATAACTACAACACACCCGTAAATATATCTGCTTTTGAACAAGAATCGCGACACATATTACAAGACGTTGAAGACGAGTTAGGTTGGATGTACGAAACCTGGCATCCTCATTGCGATGATCCTAATCGAGTAAAAGGGAAAATTCACTACGTGATATGGAGTGATGTCTTCGTTTGTCCTCGATGCGGAAATGAAATAGTTTATTGGGAAGAAGCCATAAACCCTGATACAGGCAAAATCGACGAACCATTTGCTTGTCCATATTGTGGTATGGAACACAATAAAAGATCTTTAGATCGTTCTTGGGAAACGGTTTATGACAAAGCTTTAGGTACTACATTGCGTCAAGTGAAGCAGGTGCCAGTACTTATCAATTATTCAGTGGGTCGGAATCGTTATGATAAAGTCCCTGATCAAGAGGATTTGGCACTTATCCAAAGTTCCAATGAAAAAACAATCCCTTATAGTTTTCCTGATACTCGTCTCCCGGAAGGCGAAAAAACTAGCGATCCGATGAATCTGGGTATCACTCATGTCCATCATTTTTATACCAATCGCAACTTGGCAGTGATGGCGGCTTTACTAACGAAGTCCCGTGAATATGAGGCAACACAAACATTATTTGCATTATCGTCAATAAACCTGCATATTAACAAAATGCGGAGATATCAAGCCTCCAAACCAGGGGGAACCCCAAATCTTCCGGGAACTCTGTATATAAGTTCTTTTCCTGTTGAGTTATCGCCCTTTGACTCCCTTTCAAGGAAATTGGGTTATATAAAAAGGGGGTTTGAAGCGAGAAGTTTTGATTTTGATGCAGTTGTTTCAACTGATTCCTCTACTGATTTGAAAAGTATTCCATCAAGAACCATAGACTATATTTTTATTGACCCGCCTTTTGGTAGCAATCTAATGTATTCTGAACTCAATTTTCTTTGGGAAGCGTGGATCGGAGTTGCAACCAATAATACAAAAGAGGCAATCGTTAATAAAATCCAGCGAAAAGGTTTATCTGATTATCAAAGCTTAATGGAAAAATGTTTCTGTGAGTTTTTTCGAATACTAAAACCTGGAAGATGGATAACAATTGAATTCCATAATTCTCAAAATAGCGTTTGGAATGCTATTCAACAATCACTAATGAGCGCCTACTTCATCGTTGCAGATGTTCGCATTTTAGACAAAGATCACTCAACATTCAACCAAGCAGCTGGTGGTGGTGCCGTCAAACAAGACCTAGTCATCTCCGCCTACAAACCCCGCACTGGTTTCGAGCAGCGTTTCCTAGAGCAATCCGGCACGGTTGAAGGTGCCTGGGAGTTTGTTCGCCAGCACCTGGCCCAGCTTCCTATCGTTGTCCAGACCAATGGGCATTTAGAGACTCTTTCCGAGCGCCAGGATTATTTGCTCTTCGACCGCATGGTCGCCTTTCACATCCAGCGCGGGGCTACGGTGCCGCTTTCAGCGAGCCAATTCTATGCCGGCCTGGAGGAACGCTTCCCCGCCAGAGACGGGATGTACTTCTTGCCCGAGCAAGTGCCCGAATATGACCGCGCCCGCTTGCAAGCCGAGAGCGTCGCCCAGCTCTCCCTGTTTGTCAATGACGAGAAAACCGCCATTCAATGGTTGCGCCAGCAGCTTGATCCCAAACTGGGCGGCGAGCCGCAAACTTACCAGGATCTTCAACCCAAATTCTTGCGCCAGCTCCACCAGGCCAAACACGAAGCCTTGCCTGAATTAGGCCTCTTGCTGGATCAGAATTTCCTCCAGGACGAACAGGACCGCTGGTATGTGCCCAACCCGCACGAAGTCAGCGATCTCGAAAAACTGCGCCGAAAAACCTTGTTGCGCGAGTTCAAAACCTACCTGGAGGGCAAGAAAAAGCTAAAACAATTCCGCACCGAAGCCGTCCGGGCCGGGTTTGCCGATGCCTATGACCGCAAGGACTTCGAAACCATTCTTAATGTCGCCCAGCGTCTTCCCAAGGACGTCCTCCAGGAAGACCCCGACTTGCTCATGTATTACGACGCGGCCAGCTTGCGCGCCGATTGACCGGCATGATTGACACCATTCTCAAGCATTTCCCCCCCAATACCCACCCGCTCACCCTGGTCAGCGACCCCGATGGCCTCTTGGGTGACGAACGATTGCTCGCCAAACTGGCCGATCGCGGCTTTACACTCATCAACGAGAGCGACCCCATCCGCCAATGGCATCGTTACGCCACCACCCACCCCCCACATATCATCGTCACGCCGGAAGGTTTAAATCAACTCTCCTACAGTTGGTGGCAGCAGGGCCAGCAGGTGGAACTGGCTTTGCACACCTTTTTCCCCAATCTGGCGTATCCTTTGCTCCAATCCCTAACACCTGGTCAGCGCGCTCGCTTGGCCCAGGCACAACAACCATCCGCTCGCCTGGGGCAGCGAAAAACGTTCGGCTATCTTTTTGAGCATGTTTTCGATCTCAACCTGGACGCTCTCGATGATCCTATCACCTTGCTCAATTGGTTGACCCGCTATCATCGCCAGGCCGATCCGCTGCCGCCGTTGCTGCAAGAGCGTTTGCTGGAGAAGCTGGAATCCCTGCCTGCCTATGCGGATTGGCCCCTGCCGGATTTGATTGTTACCCCTGAGAGCTTTCGTGACTTCATCCAGGAACAATGGTTGGCCTATCTGGAGAATCAAACGGGGATGACTCTCCGAGAGACATCAGCAGTCTATTGTTTGGATTTTGAACGAAACGTGGGCTTGCAAGTTTTATTGTCGCTGTGGCTGCGGTGGGGATGGC
>CAZXXW010000146.1:0-9043 GCA_964644835.1 uncultured Anaerolineales bacterium | reverse complement strand
CGGGAGACCGCCCCTTCTACCCGGCAGCTGACGGTGCGCGGAGCGCCCCGCGGGTTGCCAGGGGCACGCACGCTCTGCGTTCCCAAGGGGAAAGCGAGCGGCGCGATTTTAGGCGAGTGTTTTAGCGCAAAGGAATGTGTCAAGCCCCGCAACTGTGAATAGATAGACAGGTTTGTTCCATCTTGGTCATCCTGTCAATCCTGTTAAAAAGAAAAAGGCGACCAAAAACGGTCGCCTTTTTTCTCTCCTAGGGAGAGACCCCACCATGCCGTGTGTAACTAAGTTTTGAACCTGCTTTCACAGGTATTGGCCCTCAACGAGTAGATCCACCTTGGCCGAAGCCTATCGTGTCACTATCGCGATTTTGGGACCTTTCATAAGTAGATGTTGGCTCAAAACGCATGTGTTACATCACGCACACAGCAGGGTACCTATCTTATACCACAAAAAAATCTTACTGCAAAGGTGAGCGCGGGCTAGAAAGGCAAACTCTAATCTTTAGGGATAAACTCGGTTGATCGTGCGGGGGAACGGAATTGTCTCGCGGATGTGGTGAATACCGCACAGCCAGCTAACTGTCCGCTCTACGCCCAAACCGAACCCGCTGTGGGGTACACTGCCGAAGTGACGCAGATCAATATACCATTGATACGCTTCTTCCGGGAGCCCATGTTCGTGAATCCGCTCCAGAAGCAGGTCGGGGTCGGAGATGCGTTCACTCCCGCCGATGATTTCGCCGTATCCCTCCGGGGCGAGCAGATCGACGCTCTTGCACACCTCTGGCCGATCGGGCCATGGCTCCATGTAGAAGGCCTTGACCTCGGTCGGATAACCGTAGACGAAAACGGGCTTCTCGAATTGCTCGGTCAGAGCGGCTTCGTGAGGCGCACCGAAGTCACTGCCCCATTCGAAGGCTAAGAGTTCTTTCTCCTCCGGGTCGTCGGTTTCCTCGCGGAGTTGAGCGATCATCTCGACGGCTTGATCGTAGGAAATGCGCGGGAAGGGTGGCTCGATTTTTTCCAACGCGCTGGTATCCCGCTCCAGGAAAGCGAGTTCAGCCTGGCGCTCCTCGAGGGTGCGCTTGACAATCGCGCTGACGAATTGCTCTTCGACTTCCATCAGCTCGTCTAGGTCGCAAAAGGCGATCTCCGGCTCGACCATCCAGAACTCGGTCAGGTGGCGGCGGGTCTTGGATTTCTCGGCCCGGAAGGTGGGGCCAAAACAGTAGACCTTGCGGAAGGCGAAGATGTTCGCCTCGTTGTACAGTTGCCCTGTTTGGGCCAGGTAGGCTACGCCCTCGTCAAAGTAGGGTGTCTCGAACAAGGTGGTCGTCCCCTCGGCGGCCGCGGGCGTGATGATGGGTGTATCCATGTTGATGTAACCGTGCGAGTCTAGCCAATCGCGGATAGCCCGGATCACTGTGGCACGCACTCGCAAGGTGGCCCATTGACTCTGCATCCGCAGCCAGAGGTGGCGATTCTCGAGGGCGAAGTCAACGCCGTGCTCTTTCAAGGCCATGGGGTAATCTTCGTCGGCCAGTTGAAACACCTTCAGGTCGCTGACGCCGACTTCGTAGCTGCCAGGGATGCCGGGAGCGCGCTCGTCGGCGCGCACGGTTCCGATGATCTCCACAGACGATTCTTGGGTCAGGCGCACGGCTTCTTCGAAAATTTCCTCTTCGAGATCACCCTGGAAGGCGACACATTGGGCGAACCCGTAACCGTCGCGGATCAGCAGGAAGACCAGCTTGCCCTTGCGGGTGCGGTTGTAAACCCAGCCTTGCAGTTTGACTTCTTGGTCGACGTAATCGGCGATGTTTTCGATGCGAATTAGGGGTGGCATAAGAACTCCTTGGTGTTGGATGTCAGATGTCTGGTAGAAATTTCAGGTCTCAGAACGTTCAACATGCAAACTTGCAAACTTTCAACCAGAATTATACATCCAATTTGATGTGCAGTTCCTCGAGTTGGCCGGAATCTGCCGGGGAGGGGGCGTCGGCCATCACGTCGCTGGCGTTTTGGTTCTTGGGGAAGGCGATCACCTCGCGAATGTTGGGTTCGTCGGCCAGGATCATGCAGATCCGGTCGATGCCGGGGGCGATGCCGCCGTGGGGCGGGGTGCCATATTCGAAGGCTTCTAGCATGTGGCCGAAGCGCTGTTGGGCCACCTCTGGTTCCAGGCCGATCAAGTCGAAGACCTTGGTTTGAAGTTCCCGGTCGTGGATACGGATCGAGCCGCCGCCGACTTCGTAGCCGTTTAGAACCATGTCGTATTGCTCGCCGCGGGCTTTGCCCGGGTCGGAATCCAGCAGGGGAACGTCCTCCGGCTTGGGGGAGGTGAACAAGTGGTGGGAGGGATCCCAGCTTTGGGTCTCCTCATTCCAGGTGGCAAAGGGGAAGTCGACCACCCAACAGAAACCGAGTACGTCGGGGTCCCGCAAATCGAGGCGGTCGGCCAGCATTTCGCGCAGCAGCCCCAGGCTTTCGAAGACGATCTCATTTTGCCCGGCCACAAACAGGAGTAAATCGCCAGTTTTGGCCTCGAATCGTTCCAGAATCGCCTCGACGGTCTCTTCGGGCAGATATTTGGCGAAGGATGAGCGCTGTTCGCCCTCCGAGGTCAGGGCGATGTAAGCCAACCCCTTGGCGCCGTGTTTGCCGACGAAGTCGGTCAGCTCGTCGATTTGTGAGCGGCTGTAATCGCCCAATCCGCTCGCCTTGATGCCGCGCACGCTGCCGCCCTCGGCGACCACGCTCTCGAAAATGCGGAATCCGCTGGATTCAACCAGGTCGGAGATGTCGTGGATCTCCATGCCGAAGCGAATGTCGGGGTTGTCTTTACCAAAGCGGGCCATGACCTCATCATAGGTCAAGCGCGGCCAGGGGGAAGCTTGCAACCGTTTGTGTGGCGTGACTTCAGCGACCAGCTTGGTCATCATATCCTCGATCAAATTCATCACGTCGTCCCGTTCGACGAAGGACATCTCCAGGTCGAGCTGAGTGAACTCGGGCTGGCGGTCGCCGCGTTGGTCTTCGTCGCGGAAGCAGCGCGCAATCTGGAAGTAGCGTTCCACCCCGGCAACCATGAGCAACTGTTTGAGTTGCTGCGGCGATTGCGGCAGAGCGTAGAACTTGCCCGGATGCACCCGTGAGGGTACCAGGTAATCGCGCGCCCCCTCAGGCGTAGTCTTGAACAAGATCGGTGTTTCCACTTCGAGGAAATCGCGTTCATCGAGATAATCACGGATGAACTTGATCACCTGGTGGCGCAGGGTCAGGTTGCGGCGCATCCGCTCTTTGCGCAAATCCAGGTAGCGGTATTGCAGACGGATCTGTTCATCGACATCGGATTCTTTGTTGATGTAGAAAGGCGGCGTTTTGGCCGGGTTGAGTACCTTCACGGCCTGGACATCGACCTCGATCTCGCCGGTGGGCATTTCCAGGTTGATCATCCCCTCGGGGCGTTTGTTGACCATGCCTTTCACCTGGATGACCCACTCGGAACGGACCGGCTCCATCGCTTTGTGGGCTTCGGGCTGGGTATCCAGGTTGGTGACGATTTGAACCAGACCGAAGCGGTCGCGCAGGTCGATGAAGGTTACGCCCCCGTGATCGCGGCGGCGATGCACCCATCCGGCTAATTTGACCGTTTCGCCGGCGTGTTCGGCGTTGAGTTGGCCACAGGTGTGTGTTTTATACATGATGAACTCCTTCGCTATGAACGTTGAATGGATAATAAACGTGATCGATTAAATAATTGCTGGCTTACTTGAAAAGGTCAGGATTATTGATGTTGAGAAATTTTAAAAGCTTTGTGCTTTACCTGATTTTTTCTCTGTGATCTCTGTGACTCCGCGGTGGGTCACACATAAAAAAAGCCCGCTGCGGTTAGGCATCGGGCGATTTTTTGAAAAATGGCTTCTTGGTTCAGCGAATTGACAATCTCCAACGAACCGCCCGATGTGCTTTCGCATCGGTGGCATTATTATTATCATCGTTGTTATTGATGTCAATGCGGTTGAACCCTATCATGATGGCTGGATTATAGCATAAATTTTTACGTCGGGAAGGGCAAATGTGTCGGGCAATAGGGCAATCAGAATGTTTCCCGGTTTGCTTCCTTGGTCATATGACCCGGCATATGACCTTTGGGACTGGGCAGTATGACTTCGATGCCGATATTATTATCGGCGTTGATGATCAAACAAATCTACTAACGAAAAGGAGCTGAAAATGAATTCCAATCAATCTTATTCTCAAAAACGTGAAATTCCCTTTGGAGGGATCTTGCTGATCTTGGCAGGCCTGTTTATGCTTTTAGGCCAATTCATCCACTTCGAAATTGCCGGCGGGATCTTCCTGACCGTGTTGGGCTTGTTCTTCATCTTGTGGGGGGCGAGCAAACGTCAGGCGGGTCTGCTCGTTCCGGGTGGGATTCTCTGTGGGCTGAGCCTGGGCGTGATCCTGGTTGAAGACGTGGAATTGATCTCGGCGCAGTATAGCGACGCGGTGATCCTCATCTCTCTCGGCTTAGGGTTTGTCCTCATCACCCTGTTGACCCAAATTTTCACCACCAACAAATACTGGTGGGCTCTGATTGTAGGCGGTATCCTCAGTGCCGTTGGCAGCGTCCTGTTGATCTCAACCTTGCCGGGCGCAGAATCGCTCAAGGATTTGCTCATCGTTGCCGGGCGCGCCCTCAACTATCTCTGGCCGATTTTCATGGTTGGGCTGGGGATCAAAATTATCATCAGCCAGAGCACGGCTGCTGACAATTAATCGAAAAGATAAACTACAACGGCAGGGCTCGAAACCCTGCCGTTGTGGTTTCAGTTAAGGTACAATTTTCTATCATGGCCAAGCGTTTCACTATTTCAGATAACACCTTCATGGACATCGTCGGCTATGTCACTCTGGCCGCGGTTGCTTTGTTAGGTATCAATTTGTTGCCACCAGGCTTGTCGCGTAGTTTCGCCCTGGCGCTGCTGATTGTCTTTGCTATTTTCTATTCCCTCTCACCCCAAGCAGACGGCCACAATTGGCGGCTTCATGCTTATTTCACCATCCAGATGCTGATTGGCTTCGTCCTGATGAGCATCTACTCTGAATGGGGCGTGTTCCCGATGCTCTTTTTCATCCTCAGTGCCCAAGCGATGAGCCTGTTTCCGGAACGCACCGGATTCTTGTGGGTGGGGATGTTGACCTTCGCCACGGGATTGGTTTTCTTCCTCACCGGGGAACCGCTCAACGCCTTTCTCACCTTGCTGCCTTATGCTGCCGGTTACTGGTTTTTTGCCGCTTTCGCCCGTTCGCTGGCGACTGCCCAGGTCGCGCGCGCTGAAAGCCAGCGTTTGCTCTCCGAGTTGCAGGTCGCCCACCGGCAATTGCAAGATTACGCTGAACGAGTCGA
This sequence comes from uncultured Anaerolineales bacterium, assembly GCA_964644835.1. Classification (GTDB taxonomy): domain Bacteria; phylum Chloroflexota; class Anaerolineae; order Anaerolineales; family UBA11858; genus JAYELX01. The sequence goes on along the minus strand of CAZXXW010000146.1, from coordinate 3,634 downwards.
GGAGTTGGCCGTCTCGGAGGAACGCAATCGCCTCGCCCGCGAGATGCACGATACCCTCGGGCACCGGCTGACGGTGGCAGCCGTGCAGCTCGAAGGCGCCCAACGCTTGATCCCTGCTGAGCCGGAGCGGGCCACCGAGATGGTCGCCACCGTCCGAGAACAGGTCCGCGATGCCCTCAGCGAGTTACGCAATACCGTGGCTACCTTGCGAGAACCCTTACAGACCGATCTCTCTTTGTGGAATGCCTTGCCCCGGCTTGTCGCTCCCTTTGATGCCGCTACCGGCTTGGATGTAGCGTTGGTACTGCCGCCTGAAGAGTTCAGCCTCCCCAACGCTCATCGTCTTACCATTTACCGCGCCGTGCAAGAAGCGCTCACCAACGTGCAGCGTCACGCCCAGGCGGAGCATGTTTGGGTCGAACTGAGTTGCCAAGAAAACGCCCTGCATTTACTTGTCAGCGACGATGGCGTCGGCGTTCCCGAGCAGGTCGAAGAGAATCGGTTCGGTCTGCGCGGCCTGCGGGAGCGTGTCGCCCAACTGGGCGGGAAACTCGATTTCAGCAACCGGGAGGCTGGCGGCGCGCAGTTGAGCCTGATTCTGCCTTTGGCGCATGGCCGATAGAAACAAGCCCCTGAGCTAATCGCCTCCCGGGGCTTGTCTGACGCGGCTTGTAAAAAATTTTTACCTTTTCAGGAAACCTTTGACCATCGACTGTGGAAGGAACCGATGACTGAAAAAGTTCGCTTGCTTCTGATCGACGATCAACGTCTGATGCGTGATGGCTTGCGTACCATCTTGGAATTGGAAGACGATTTCGAAATTGTCGGGGAAGCTGCAAATGGTCAGGCTGGGCTGGAGGCCTATGTAGCCTTGAAACCCGACGTGGTCTTGATGGACATTCGCATGCCCGGCATGGACGGCGTCGAAGCGACCCGCCGGATGGTCGAACGCTGGCCTGATGCCCGTGTCATCATCCTGACAACTTTCGATGACGATGAATATATCTTTGAAGGGCTGCGCGTGGGCGCCTTGGGGTACTTGCTCAAAGATGTCTCCGGGGACGAGTTGGCCCGGGCGATTCGCAAAGTCGCCGCCGGAGGCGCCCTGATCGAGCCGTCGGTAGCGCGCAAAGTGCTGGCCGAGTTCGCCCGCCTGGAAACCTCCTCCCGCCCGCTCAACGATGGGCTGGCCGACCCGCTTTCGGAACGCGAACTCGAAGTGCTCCAATTGTTGGGCCAGGGGCTTTCCAACAAGCAGATCGCCGCCGAACTCTATCTCGCCGAGGGGACGATAAAAAACTACGTTAGCAATATTCTCGATAAATTGGGGGTCAGCGACCGGACACAAGCCGCCCTGCGAGCGCAGGAATTAGGCATGTTGAAGTAATTGAAAGATTGTTTAGAAAAGCAGACTCACCGTTTCATCCAAAGGCGGTACAACGCGTACAACCCTGGCCGGTAGACTCGGTCCCAAGGGCCGATGGCGCGGCGCAGCTCCCCGCCGAAGCCGCGTTTGAAGCGGTAGACGCCCCATAGGCCGTCGTGGCGGTCGAGAAATTCGTCTTCGAGGGTCTCCCGGTCGGCATCGGGCACGCCCCACAGATCGTATGACACGCAGCCGCGTTCTTTGGCCCAGCGCATCGCTTCCCATTGGAGCAGGTAGGTGGGCATCCGGTTGCGCTCCCGGTTGGAGGAGGCCCCGTACAGGTACCAGGCCCGCTTCCCGTGGGCGAAAACCATGATCGCCGCCAGGGGCGTCCCCTTGTGACGGGCGATCAGCAAGCGGCAGGCATCTTGGGGGGCGAAAAGATCATAGGCGCGGCGGTAATAGGTCCGGCTGTGGACGCCAAAATCGGCCCGCTCGCCGGTGGTGGTGAGCATCTCGTAGAAGGTGTCAATCTCGTCGCTGGGCTCGATGACCACATCTTTGCGCCCGGCCAGGCGGATGTTGTAGCCGGTCTTCGATTTCATCTCCACAAGGATGTCTTCCTCGTCGGGGCGCAGGTTGACCGTCAGGGTGCGCGGCGGCTGGATCGGGTGGGGGCTGAGGCGGAAGCCCGGGGGCGGAGGGTCCGCTTCGAGGGAGTCCGATTCGCCCCGTTCCAGGTCCGGTTCCACTTTCAGGAACACGGCCCGGCGCTGTTGGCAGAGTTGATCTAGGTCGGGCCAGAGCGAATCCCAGTCCTTCCCGATGGGGCCGCGCGGCAGGTAGGCCAGACTCAATCCGAGGGGTAGCGATCGGAAGAGCACCTGCGCGCCGCTCTCACCGGCGACGAGGCGTTCGACCTGCCAGCCAAACTCGGACTTGAGTTCGCCCCAGGCGCGGGTTTGCAGCAGGTGGGCGTTGGGGTGTTGGTTGAGAAAATCTTGCCATCCTTGGGGGGATACGTGGGTCATGGTTGTCTTTCTGAATAGAACACGGATGACACGGATAGGACGAATTTTCGCGGATTTAAATTGATTTTCTCCATCCGCGTGATCGGTGCGCTATTCTGGTAATTGGAATTCCAGCCGGATTGATCCGGCTTTGGCTATCAGCCTGGGAATTGATTCCCAGGCGAAAGTGTTTTTTCTTTTTCGATAAGATCATCCAAGAAAAGAAAAAATAGCCACAGATAAACGCGGATGAATTGGATAGAAAAGGGAAAATCTGCGTTTATTCTATTCATCTGTGGTTTAGTTCTCCGCTCTCCGCGTCTCGGCGTTGAATCGTTTAGACCAGCGATGTCAAATCCGGCGGCGGGGTGTCGCTCACCGACGCGCCGGGGATGAGTACATCCAGCCGCTTGAGGATCGCCGTCGGGGCGCCCTCCCGGGCCAGGTGGACTAACTCGTCGACGGCGTTGTGCAGGGCGTCACCGTTGAGAATGTCCTCCTCGGAGAGCAGCAGGATGTCGGGATGCTCGGTGTCTTCGAAGGTGGCCCATTGATCCCAGAGCTCCTCGCTGAGCTTCTCGCCCGGGCGTACGCCGGTGAAGACGACCTCGATGTCCTCGCCCGGCTCCAGACCCGACAGGCGGATCAAGTCTTCGGCCAGATCGATGATTTTGATTTGCTCGCCCATCTTGAGTACGAAGACTTCACAGCCGTTGCTCAACGTCCCGGCCTGGAGCACCAGGTGGACCGCCTCGGGGATTGTCATGAAGAAGCGTTCCATGTCGGGGTGGGTGACCGTCACCGGGCCGCCGTTGGCAATTTGTTTCTGAAAACGGGGCACCACCGAGCCGCGGCTGCCCAGCACGTTGCCAAATCGGACCACTGAGTAGGCCCGCCCGGTGTTGCGGGCTGCGTCCAGGACGAGCAGTTCGGCCATCCGTTTGGTCGCGCCCATCACGCTGGTCGGGCGGATCGCTTTGTCGGTCGAGACCATCACCAGCCGCTCGACGTCGTAATTCATCGCCAATTCGACCACGTTGCGGGTGCCGAGGATGTTGTTGGTCACCGCCTCCTCGATGTTGATCTCCATCATCGGGACGTGTTTGTGTGCCGCTGCGTGGAAGACCACCTGGGGGTGAACATCGTCGAAGACGTTGGCCAGCCGGTCGCGATCGCGGATATCGGCGATGATCGGGCGCAGTGCCTGGCTGGGATAATTTCCGATTAGATCAAGATAGGTTTCGTAGACGCTGTTCTC
>CAZXXW010000145.1:0-9043 GCA_964644835.1 uncultured Anaerolineales bacterium | reverse complement strand
CAGTTGACGGATGGCCAGGTTCTCTATCCGGCGGTCAAGGCTGAGGAACCGGCAGTACGGGGCCTACGCCCCAACAGGTGGTTTTTACGCCGCGCGAGCGTGAAGTCCTGCGTTTGGCGATTATCTTCAATCTAGCCGTCCGCGACATGGCCGATGAATTGGTGCTCAGTTCGGGTTGGGTCTCAGAAATCGTCAGTGAAATCTACAAAAAATTGGGCGTGCGTGATATTCTTTCTGGTGAGGCCCCGCTCGAAGATTTCTTCACCGATGAGACCGTGTTGGCTCATTGCCGCCAAATTACCGCTCGTGACAAGCCCGACAAACGAAAATCGTGCAAAGCGCCCTGGATGTCCACACTCGTTTTTCATCTGTTGACCATGCCGGAAATCGAGATACTCTGACAGACCCCTGCATTTTATCGGGGTCATGAACATCGATCCAACCGATAATAAAAAGCAGGTTGGATAAGCGTAAGAGAGAATAGATGATCTTCAAAAATTTACTTCGACGCAAAGGACGCACCATGCTCACCGTGCTGGGGATCAGCGTCGGTGTGGCTGCTATTGTTGCCCTGGGGGCCTTGGCCAATGGCTTGCAGGCCGGCTATGATTCCTTTTTGACCGGCAGCAAGGCCGACCTGGTTCTCAGCCAGCCCGATGCCGTGGATGTGAGCATGAGTGCGGTGGATTTCAGCGTGGGCAGCGAGTTGGAGAACATGTCCGAAGTAGAAGATGTCAGCGCCATGCTCCAGGGCCTGGTTCAAACCGAGAGTGTGCCTTATTTCTTTGTCTTTGGTTACCCCGAAGATAGTTTCATTTTGGATCGTTTTAAGATCATCGAGGGTTACGCCCTCAACTCACGGGAGGCCCAGCAGGCGCGCGGTAAGCCTGTTTTGATTGGTTCGTCGACCGCCGAGACTCTCGAAAAATCTACCGGCGATACCATCCGGATTACCGAAAGTGTTTACCGGATTGTAGGTATCTACGAAACCGGCCAGGGTCTTGAAGATAGCGGCGCCGTGCTACGATTGCAAGACGCCCAACAATTGCTCGGACGCCAGCATCAGGCTAGTTTGTTCTATATTCAATTGAAAGACCCTCAATTGGCGGATCGCGTTCAGCGCCGTGTCGAGCGACGTTGGCCCGATTTGTCCCTAACCACGACCGAGGCCTACGCCGACCAGCAAATGATGGGCGACATGATGCAAAGCTACGTTTGGGCCATCGCCGGACTGGCCATCGTCATCGGTGGCGTTGGGATGATGAACGCCCAACTGATGGCCGTGATGGAGCGCACCCGTGAGATTGGCGTGCTTCGTTCAGTAGGCTGGTCGCGCTGGCGAGTGCTGGGCATGATCTTAGGAGAGTCCTTGCTCGTCGGTATTCTTGGCGGGCTGCTGGGCATCGGCCTGGGATGGCTTGCCTTGGTCCAATTCTCTGATGTCGCTTCCTTCTTTGGGGCTGGCCCGGCCAACATCGACCCCGCTATTTTGGAGCAAGCGCTCGGTACCGTGATTGTGCTCGGTTTTGTCGGTGGAGCGTATCCCTCCTGGCGGGCTTCGCGCATGCAGCCGGTCGAGGCCCTCCGCTACGAAGGCGGAACCGCGGGCGAAAACGTTCGCCGTTTACCCATTGGTGGCATGGCGGTTCAGAATCTCTGGCAGCGCACCTTCCGCACCCTCTTGACCCTGGCGGCTATTGGCATCACCGTCGGCGGAATCATGGCGCTGGAGGGTACCGTGCGAGGAGCATCCTCGATGGTTGACGAAATGGCCGGAGATGCCGAGATCATGATTCGCCAGGCCGGTATTGCCGACACGGGCTTCAGCACCATCGATCAGCGCGTCGGCCAGAAAATTGCCAACTTGCCCGAAGTTCGGACGGTCAGCGGGATGATTTTCACCGCCACGATGATGCCTGAAGCGGGATCATTTTTCATCTTGCAAGGCCTCGCTCCCAACGAATACCGCATTCAACAGATCAATATCGCCGAGGGAGAGCGCTTGACCAGCAATCATCAAATGTTATTGGGTAACATGATCGCCGAAGCGATGGATAAAGAAGTCGGTGATGTGGTCGAATTGAACGGCTCCCGCTACAAAGTTGTCGGTATCTTTTCATCGAGCAACAGTTGGGAAGAAATGGGCGGGGTAATCAGCCTGCGAGATGCCCAAACCTTCACCGGCAAACCCCGCAAGGTGACCATGTATACGGTCAAATTACACGATCCATCCCAGGCAGAAGAAGTTGTCCGGCAGATCAACCAGCAATTTCCCGATGTGCACGCCGCCTTGTCAGGAGAGTTTGCCAACCAGATGCCCGATATGCAAAACATGGACGCGATGATGAGCGGCATCTCCTTTTTGGCCATTCTGGTCGGCGGTCTTGGTGTGATGAACACCATGCTGATGTCCGTGCTCGAAAGGACCCGCGAGATTGGTGTTCTGCGGGCTTTGGGCTGGCGCCGCCCTCGGGTCTTATTCATGATTATGAAAGAATCGCTCTTGTTAGGCCTCTTGGGCGGCCTTACCGGCGTTGCTGTTGCCTTTGGTTTAGGCGCCCTGCTCGGAGCTATCCCGATGGTTGGAGATGCTTTTTCTCCTGTTTGGGAACTTGATATTTTCATGCGGGCCAGCAGTATCGCACTGCTCTTAGGTCTAGTTGGCGGTGTTTACCCGGCATTGCGGGCAACCCGTTTAGAACCAATCGAAGCATTACGCTATGAATAATCATTTCATATTTCAGTCAAGGAGAGAATGATGAAGAAGCAACGACTATTTCTACTGGGAATCACCATTATCCTGGCATTGCTCCTGGCCTCATGTGACAGTCTGCCGGGACAAGCAGAACCAACCCCTACTCCCGAACCGTTGGTCCAGGATTTCATCCCCGTGGTCAGTGCCACAGGGAAAATTGTCCCCGCTGAACATGCCACCCTGAGCATGAAGACATCCGGCATCGTCGAGGAGATTTTTATTGAAGAAGATGATGTCGTCACCACTGGAGAGGAACTCGTCCGCCTGGAAGGTTCCGAAGACTTGAAAGCGGCGATCGCTGCGGCGCAACTTGAGGTGGTTTCTGCTCAACAAGCCCTGGACTCTCTCTATGATGATCCCGGCCTGGCCTTGGCCCGTGTGGGACAGGATATCGTCGCCGCTCTGGAACTAATCGACGACGCCGAGCGCCGTTTGACCAATTACTCTCGCTCCGCGCCCCAACCTGACATCGACCAGGCTTACGCCAACATGATCTTGGCGCGTGACGCTTATGAAGATGCCCAGGAAGACTTTGAAGAACACGAGAACAAACCCGAAGACAACCTTCAACGTGCTGCTGCCTTGAGCAAGAAAGCCCAGGCCGAGGACGCCTACGATGCCACTGTGCGCCGTTACAACAGGTTGGTTTCTGAGACTGGTGATGAGCTTGATGTCGCCGAAGCAGAAGCCGATTTGGCCTTAGCCAAGGCGCAACTGCGAGCGGCCCAGGAGGATTACGCCATTCTTGAAGAAGGTCCCGATCCCGATGATGTCGCAGTTGCCGAAGCCCGGCTTCTCAATGCCAAGGCGCAACTTGCCGCTGCCGAAGCGTCGCTGGAGAACTTGGTTTTGAACGCTCCTTTTGATGCCACCATCGGCAATATCTACATCAACACAGGTGAATGGGTTACCCTGGGCCAGCCCATATTGGTCATGGCCGATTTGACCCATCTTCAGGTCGAGACCACAGATCTAAATGAGATCGACGTCGCCCGGATTCAAATTGGCGACACCGCCATTGTCACCTTCGACGCCCTGCCCGATGTGGAAGTAGCTGGACTAGTCACCCGCATTGCTCCGAAAGATGCCGAAGGTTCCGGGGTCAACTATCCCGTTCTGCTCGAACTCGAAGAAATCCCCGAAGGCTTGCGTTGGGGGATGACCGCCTTTGTCGATATCGAAGTAGAGGAATAGTATTTCTACATTTGTATACGTGTAGCTGGTGCTTCGCAGCAAAAACCCGTAATAGATTTTGTACCTTAAGAACTTCACCACATGCGAAGCACGCCTAGTGGCGAGGAACAAAGGACACAAAGAATACTTTGTGTTCTCTGTGTCTTCGTGGTGAGAAAGCTAGCAAGGACTTACGCATATCAGTACTAGCATGTTGAACACCAAGGCAACTTATGACCGAAAACCAACCTTTGATTGAAACCCGCAATTTGACCCGAATCTACGGGGATGGCGAAGAGATTCGCGCCCTTGACGGTGTTGATCTGACGATCGAACACGGTGAACTGGTCACTGTGATGGGCCCCAGCGGAAGCGGCAAGAGTACCCTGCTCAACATGATTGGCGCGCTGGATAAGCCATCGGAGGGCAAAGTGCTCATCAACGGAAAAGATTTGACGAAAATCCGGGACAAGGACAAATTCCGCGCCCAAACGGTGGGATTCATCTTTCAACTTCACAACCTGATCCCCACGCTCACGGCTCGCGAAAATGTCGAGGTTCCCATGATGGGGCATGTAGGACTCTTCGCCCGCCGCAAACGGGCCAACAAACTGCTCGAGATGGTCGGTCTGGGTGATCGCTGCGATCACCTCCCAAACCAACTCTCCGGTGGCCAGCGCCAGCGCGTTGCCGTAGCACGGGCATTGGCGAACGAAGCGCCTCTGATTCTGGCCGATGAACCAACCGGCAGCCTCGATACCGAAGCGGGTCACGCCCTGATGGACCTGCTCCATGAGCTCAACCAAAGCCAGGGGACGACCTTCATCGTCGTGACTCACGACCCGGCTGTGGCGCGGCAGACCAACCGGGTGGTTGTCCTCGAAGATGGGAAAATCGTCCGCGAGGACATCATCGGCTCCCCCCTCGAAGAAGACTTGAAAATGTGGCGCCATAGCGGTTTAGGCCGCCGCATCGTCGAGGGCGACGAACACGGCTCGCTAGAAAAACTGGATTTGTCCCGGGCCGAGGTCCAAGCTGTGCGCGAGTTATTGGTAGGCGAGAACAGCGAGTAGACTTAAATCAGTGGCGGTGACTATCAATATCTTGTGTTCCTTTAGACTATGAACGATAAAACCAATTACGGAGAAAGAAGTCGATGAAATCATTTTTGCAGAATTTATTTGGCTCAAGATCTGAACCGATTGTGATCGTGTCCGGGCTGCCTCGCTCGGGCACGTCCATGACGATGAAAATGCTCGAGGCAGGCGGCATCTCGCCGCTGACCGATCACATCCGCAGCCCGGATGAGGATAATCCCAAAGGATATTACGAATTCGAGCGCGCCAAAAAACTGAAAGAAGGCGATACGGCCTGGCTTCCTCAGGCCGAGGGCAAAGCGGTCAAATTGATCGGCGCTTTGTTGATGGAATTGCCCCAAAAAGGCTATACCTATCGGGTCTTGTTCATGCGCCGCACCATGGAAGAGATCCTCGCCTCCCAGGGCAAGATGCTAACACACCGCGGCGAAGACAAAAAAATCGAGGATGAGAAAATGGCCGCTTTGTTCGAGAAACACATCAAAGAGGTTGAAGACTGGATGGAGAGCCAGCCCAACTTAAGCTACATCGATGTAGATTACAATCAAGCCATCCAGGACCCACGTTCAACTGCGGAAAAGATCAACCAATTTTTAGGCGGTGATCTCGATGTGGAAGCCATGACAGCGGTGGTTGATCCCTCTCTTTACCGCCAACGAAAATAAGATCTGGTGGCCGTAGAATGAGGGAATGATATTCCCTGATTGATCGCTTTGTGAAACAACGTGGCAGCCACAGATTGGATGGAATTTGACATCTGAAATTATCCCATCGATCTGTGGTTATTTTTTTAGCTATAGGCAAGTAGAAAACTTGAATTTTGGAGTGTCCATGACTGAAACGACCATTCGCCAACTTCACGGCGAAGAAATGCTCGATGTTCTCTATCCATTAAACACCTATGCTTTTTCCCCTTCACCGCCCTTGAGAGGTGAACAAGAATGGAAAGATCGAGTACGCCAATTCGAGGACAGCACCGTTTTTGCTTTGTTCGAAGATGGGAACCCAGTTGCCAGCGTGGCCGCTGCGCCGATGATTCAACAGGTGCACGGCAAAGAATTCGAGATGGGCGGCGTTTGGGGTGTGGCTACCCAACCTTCGGCGCGGAGAAAAGGGTATTGCAAACGGTTAATGACCACTTTGCTCGAAACCATGCGAGCGCAACAGCAACCTCTGACCTGTTTGTACCCCTTCCGGGAATCTTTTTACCAGCGTCTCGGCTACATCACCTTTCCACAGGGCCGAAAAGTCTCACTCGACCCTGCCACGTTGGCTCCGCTCTTGAAATCGGATTTGGGTGGCGAGGTTGAGCGCGTGTTGATCAGCGAAGGATACGATCTTTATCGCGACTATCTCAAACAGTTCCAGCAGCGCGTCCACGGCATGGCCTATTTCAAACATCCCAAACGGGCCGCCGCCGATGACGACAAAAGCTGGTTGGCCGTCGCCCGCGTGGATGGTCAGCCAGTCGGTGTGATGCTCTATTCCCTCAAGGGCGAAGAAGTGACCCTCTTTACGCTTCAAGCGACTCGTTTTTATTACCACACCAGCGAGGGAAAATATCTCTTGCTCAACTGGATTGCCCGTCACGTCGATCAGGCCGAAACTGCCGAAATTTGGCTGCCCCCCTTCGAACGTCCCGAAACTTGGCTTGCTGACCTCGATGTCGCTGTCGAGGCTTTTGCGATGACACCGATGGGGCGCGTGCTTGACATCGCCGGGATCGGCGGTATAGAAACCGGGGTGGACGTCTTCAGCGCCCGGATCAGCGATCCGACCTGCCCGTGGAACGAAGGCCTCTGGCAATTCGATGGCCGCAGTGGTAGTTTGGATGTTTCCCCTGCCCAACAAGCAGATTGCGACTTGACCATTCAAGCCCTCTCAGCCCTGGTCTACGGCGCCCACGAGCCGGCCGACTTTCCCCTGCGCGGCTGGGGCAATCCCTCCCTAGCTTTACAAACACGCATGCGAGAGATCTTCCCGCCAAAATTACCCTACATCCACGAGTTTTTCTAAGTGGATGACTTACTTATTGGAATGAAAAACTATGACCAAAAAACTTGAACTCAACATCACCGGCATGGATTGTGCCGATTGTGCCCTGGCGCTAGAAAAAGGCGTTGGCCAACTCGACGACGTGGCGGCTTGTGAGATCAATTTTGCCACCGCCAAGATGCATGTCTCTGCAAAAGGGGAAGAGCTTGACGAAAACCAGATCCGCAGGAAGATTAAAAACATGGGCTACGGTGTAACTGAAGCCGGACAACGCCCCGAAATTGTATCCGGCTGGAAGCTGGTCGCCGACCTTGTCCGCCGCCCGCGCAATACCCTCACCTTGTTGGCGATTCTCTTTGTAGGATTGGCCTTTCTGGCCGGATGGTTGCAGCTTCCAAACACCCTCGAAGTGGGTCTTTTCACCCTGGGCGGATTGCTCGGCTTGTATTTTCCCGCCCGCGCCGGATGGGTGGCCTTGCGCAGCGGCCAAGGCCTGGACATGAACGTCTTGATGACCCTTGCCGCCGTGGGAGCCTTCATCATCGGCGAGTACGGCGAAGCCGCCACCGTGATCGTCCTTTTCAGCCTGGGTGAAGCCCTGGAAGGATTCACCATGGAGCGGGCCCGTGACAGCATCCGCCAATTGATGCTGCTGGCCCCTGCTGAGGCGACCTTGCTGCAAGGCTGCGTGGACTGCGAGGGCCACAAAGGTCAGCCGCTTCCGGATGATTCCGGCGTGTATGAAAATGGGCTTTGCCCCTGGTGCGGTCAGCATGAGCAAGTTGTTCCTGTTGAAGCGTTGGACATCGGCGACCTGATTCTGGTCAAGCCCGGGGAACGCATTCCCATGGACGGCCTCGTGCGCGCCGGTCATTCGGCCGTCAACCAGGCGCCCATCACCGGAGAGAGCGTCCCCGTCGAGAAAGAAGCCGGTGATGAAGTCTTCGCCGGGACGGTCAACGGCGAGGGTGCCCTGGAGATCGAGATCACCCGTTTAGCCAAAGATAACACCATCTCTCGCCTGATTCACCTGGTCGAAGAAGCCCAGGCGGAGAAAACCCCAGCCCAACGCTTTGTTGATCGCTTCGCCCGAGTTTACACGCCCGCTGTCGTCATCGGCGCGGTGTTGATCGCTACCATCCCTCCCCTGTTTTTTGGCCAACCCTTCTTGGATTCAGCCACCGGGCACGGCTGGCTTTACCGTTCGTTGACCATGCTGGTGATTGCCTGCCCCTGCGCTCTGGTCATTGCCACCCCTGTCACCGTCGTCAGCGCCATCTCGAACCTGGCGCGGCGGGGTGTCTTGGTCAAAGGTGGGCTTCATCTCGAAAAATTAGGCCGCATCGAGGTGATGGCCTTCGACAAAACCGGCACCCTGACTCACGGGCGTCCCCAAGTCACCGAGATGTTATGCACCGATGAGGCTTGCCGCCAGCAAGTAGATGAAGACTGTGATCCCTGTGACCAAATGCTCGCCCTGGCTGCGGCCGTGGAGCGGCGCAGCAACCACCCCCTGGCGGGTGCCATCGTCCGGGCAGCAGAAGAACGAGGCGTCCCCGACCTGGAAGCCAAAAACGTGACATCCTTACCGGGCCGCGGCATCCACGGCAACGTGGATGGGAAACAAGCCGTCGTGGGCAGCCACGACCTTTTTCACCAGGGCGCTGCGGAGATCAACCTAGAAGCCTATTGCCCTCCTCCGCAGCAAGAAGCCAATTTTTGTGACCGCATCCAGGAGCTGGAAGCCTCCGGCCAAACCGTGATGCTGGTCGGTTGGGACGGACATCTGCTCGGTTTACTGGCGGTCAGCGATCCGCCCCGGGAGAGCAGCCAGAGCGCGCTGGAGCAAATCCACCGAGCCGGAATCCGCCACACGGTCATGCTCACCGGGGATAACGCCTCCGTTGCTCACGCCGTTGCCCAATCCATTGGCATCGACGATGTCCGCGCCGGCCTGATGCCTGCCCAGAAGCTCGAAGCCGTCCAGGCCTTGCAGCGCGAATTTGGCCAAATTGCCATGGTC
>CAZXXW010000144.1:0-9135 GCA_964644835.1 uncultured Anaerolineales bacterium | reverse complement strand
GCCTGCACATTGCTGAGCAGCGAGCACTCGTTGCCGTCTTCCGAGAGGGGAGCGAAGGACATCCGCTTTTGGCCGTTGGCCCGAGACTCGAGCCGCTCGGCGAGGCGCTCCAACTGGGGGATCGTCTCGACGAAGCCGACATTGCCGATGAAATGAATCGCCTGGCGCCGGATCGAGACCGAGATGGTCCGCTTGGTGGCGATATCGGCCAGGATCGCGCCGGTGTGCGGCCACAGCTTGAACAAGGCGGCAACATGGGATGCGGAAGCGGGATCCACTTCGGCTGCCTCGAGAGTGGCCAACACCGTGCCGCGGCCGATCACAGCGTGATACCCTTTCAGGTGGCGGCGGACGTCGAAGGGGGGCAGTCCGTTATCACCCGGATTGATGATCTCCGCCAGCGTTTTGATCACCTCGGCCCGAAAACGGACATCGGGATCGGTCAATCGAGTCGCCAGGAGATAAGCGGCCAGCGGGGATTGTTTCGGCGCCTCGGATTCTTGCAAAATGCTCAGACCGGTGCGCCGCTCCGAGACCCGCGGCGCGGTGAGATGCTCCAGCGCGTCCCAAAGTTCGCTTAAATCTGCTTCTTCAGTTGTCTGTAATTTCCATTGGGGAAAAGGTATTTCTGCCATGGCTTCAGTATACCGCAAATTAGGACCAACGTCATGAATTTGGGGATGTTTTGGCCGCTCCAATCGGTTAAAATAGGCCTATGAAGCCCCAAAGCCGCTCTCTTTTCCCCATCCTGGTCATCGTTATCGTCCTTGTGGCCGTCTCGGCTCCCTATTTCTATGCCGCCCGGGCCGGGGGAGAAGCCTACGTCTTTGGCGGCTTTTTGATCAATCCCCTGGATGGAAATTCCTACCTGGCGAAAATGTACCAGGGTTGGCAGGGAGATTGGCGCTATCAGCTCGCCTTCACCCCCGATCCGGGGGAGGGAGCCTATCTTTTTTTGTTCTATTTATTTCTGGGACATCTTGCCCGCTGGCTCAACGCCCCTTTGCTGCTCGTTTTTCACCTTGTCCGACTGCTCGGCGCGCTGACCCTGTTGATCGTCCTGTGGCGATTTTGCGCTTCCCTTTTCCCGGAGCCGAGAACCCGCCGCTGGGCCTACACTTTGGCCGCGCTTGGCTCCGGTATCGGTTGGTTGTTGATTCCCTTTGGCGCGTTCACCGCCGATTTCTGGGTCGCCGAGGCCTATCCCTTTCTTTCCGCGTTTGCCAACCCCCACTTCACGTTCGGCCTGGCCCTGGCCTTGTGGCAGGTCATCCCCGTGGCGCGCCGCCGGTGGGCCCGTGCCCTGGCCGCGCTGCTGCTCAGCGTGATCAACCCCTTCGGCGTCGTCATCGTCCTGATCGTGTTGGGCGGCACTTTCGGCGTTAGAATTCTTCTGGATCGCCAGGGAGGCACTTCTTTCCAACTTCGAACGCCGTTGTTGTCACTTGTTGCCGTTTTGTTGGGCGGTTTGCCCGTGCTGGTCTATGACATTTGGGTGACGTACACCAATCCCGTATTCGCCGCCTGGAACGCCCAGAACCTGACCCCCTCGCCACCCTGGTGGGACACGCTTGTTTCGCTTTCGCCCGCCTTACTGCTCGCCCTGATTGGGGCAAGGTGGTTGATCAAACCAAACTATCGCCCTGAGGGGGACGCCCCTTCTCCGTTCGCGGAACAGGGCTGGCTGATCCCGCTCGTTTGGGCCGGGCTGGGCCTGGTCTTGCTCTATTTGCCCTTCAGCCTGCAGCGCCGCTTTATGATGGGGTTGTACGTCCCCTTGGCCGCGCTGGCCGTCGTCGGCGTGGATGCCCTGGCGAAACATCGCCGCCGCTTTCGCCTGGGGATGATCCTGGTTTTGGCCGTCTCCCTGCTGACCAACGTGGTCGTGCTCTTCTCCGGCCTGTATGGCGCCCGGACGCATGACCCGGCGATTTATTTGACCGCCGGAGAGGCCGACGCCCTGGCCTGGATCGAGGAGAACACCCCTGAAGACGCCCTGATCCTGGCCGGCCCGGAGATGGGCATGTTCATCCCCGCGCACACCGGGCGGCGGGTGCTCTACGGCCATCCCTTCGAGACCGTCGATGCCGAAGAACAGGAGCAGGCCCTGATCGATTTTTTCGAAGCGAGCGGCGACGATCACTTCTTAAGCGAGCGGGGCGTGGATTACGTTTTCTATGGGCCCCGTGAGCGCGAGTTGGGCGAATTCTCCATTCCTGGCTTGGACCTCATCTTCTCATCGGGGGACGTCGAACTCTATCGTTGGGGGGATTGCCAATGCGATTAAACCGTTTCAACTGGCAAACCCTGCGGCGTTGGGTCACGGCGTATTGGCCGCTCGTGATTCCCTTGCTGGTTCTGCTGCCCTGGCTGAATCGCTTTCCCTATCCCTCTCCAGAGGCGTTCTATTCCGATTTGACCATCAGCCACTATCCCAACGCCGTTTTCTTGCGCACGGCACTTGCCCGCTGGGGCCGCGTTCCGCTGTGGTCGCCGACGATCTTGAGCGGCTATCCCTTCGCGGCGAACCCGCTTTCGAGCCTGTGGTATCCGCCCGGCTGGTTGGCCCTACTTCTGCCGCTGCCCCTGGGCTTCAATTTACTGATCGGACTTCACCTGCTCCTCGGCGCGGTCGGGCTGACTCGTTTTCTGCGCCTGGAGGACCTCTCCCGGCGGGCTGCGTTGCTGGGCGGCCTCGCCTTTGCCGCGCTGCCCAAGCTCTACGCCCATTACGGCGCCGGGCACCTGACCTTGCTCTACGCCGTGCCCTGGACGCCCTGGCTGCTGGTCTCGGCGCATCGAAACAAGTTAAACTGTTTGGATAGCGAGCGAACGTCGGTCGAGTGCTGCGAAGCGAATTTTGCGAAGCAGTGTATCGAGACCAGTGAGCGGGAGCCCAGACAAAGTTCTGCCAAGCCGAAAACGCTTGGTCTCGACACATTTTCTCCCTCGCTGTGCGTCCCTTCGGGAGGTCGAAAACACTCGACCGGCGCTTTAGAGAAATTTCTACAGCGTTTTAGGGCCCGTTCCCATCAAGAAATAGAAATTTCTTTTCGATATGCTGGCTTGATCCTGGCCTTGATCTTCCTGGCCGACCCGCGCTGGGCGCCCTTTGCCGGGCTGCTCTGGTGGGGCTATGCGCTTGCCGCCAGCCAATTCGGCGAGAAGAAGAGGCCGATTCCGTTTGGAGCGTTATCGATTCAGACCGCCCTGGCGCTTCTCTTATCTGGCCCCTTGCTGATTCCCTTGCTTGAATACGTCGGCCTGAGCACCCGCAGCCAGCTCGCCAGCGCGGATGTCTTTTCACACTCCTTGCCGCCGGCGCGTTTGCTGGGGTTGCTCTTTCCCGATTTTGGCGGCTTTCACGAATGGAGCCTCTATCCCGGGGCGGTGGTGCTGCTCTTGGCTCTTGCGGCGTTATGGGCATCCAAACGCCGGGGGCGAGTCTGGTTTTGGCTGGCGGTCTTCGGCCTGTCGCTCTTGTTCTCGCTGGGATCGCATCTGCCCGGGCTGGCCGTCTTGGCCCGTTTGCCGGGGCTTAGTCTCCTGCGCGTTCCGCCGCGGGCTTTGTTCCTAACGGGTATGGCTTTTGCCATTCTGGCCGCTTACGGCCTGGATTCTTTGGATGCCGGGGCGGTCTCCGGGCGCGTCACGCTGGTGTGGATGGGCCTGTCCGGCTTTGCCTTCTCGCTGGCTCTGGGTGTGCGGGCGTTGACCGGCGCGTGGGCATGGCCCTTCGTCTGGGGCGCGGGCGCGCTTTTGGCGGGGTCCCTGTGGGGACTGGCCCGGCTGCATCGCTGGCTTCCGGCTGCGAGTGGGTTTGTGATTCTCGTTGCCATCGCGGGATTAGATTGGGGTGCTGTCAACACCTCGCTGCTCTCCTTTCGCTCAAAAGAGATTGTCCTTTCCCAGGGAGAAGAGATGGCCGCATTTCTCGCCGCCCAACCGGGGCGGTTTCGAGTCTATTCGCCATCGTACAGTTTGCCCCAGCACACCGCGGCGCGCTATGGGTTGGCCCTGGCCGACGGCGTCGACCCGATGCAGTTGGCCGCCTACGCCGAGTTGATGGACGCCGCCACGGGCGTGCCCCGCTCAGGCTACAGCGTCACCCTGCCGCCCTTCGCCGGGGGTGAGCCAAAGGAAGATAACGCCGCTTACCGGCCTGATCCCGGCGTGTTGGGGCTGCTCAACGTGCGCTACGTCGCTGCCGAGTTTGACTTGCCCGTGGATGGGCTGGTTTTTGTTGATCGTTTTGGGGAAACGCGCTTATATGAAAACGCGCTTGCTCTGCCGCGGGCATGGGTTCAATCCGAAGAGGGGATTTTTGAAGATCGAGCCGAGCTGATCGAGTGGCAGCCGAATAGAATCACCATTCAGGCTGAGGGTCCGGGCACCCTGGTGCTCTCCGAGATCGCCTACCCCGGCTGGCAGGTACGTGTCGATGAGCAAGCTGCAGCGATGAAGCCGGTGATCGGTTTGTTGCGCGGCGTGGACCTGGCTCCCGGGGAGCACCGGGTCGTGTTCCGCTTTGTGCCCCTCAGCGTGATACTTGGCTTGCTTGCATCGCTGCTTGGGTTGGTTGGGGTCGCTTGGGTTGGGCGTTGTCAAAGGCGGGTGCGGGGATGAGTTTGGATTCTTTTTTGAGTGTCAAGCAAGAGGCTGATCAACGCAACAAGCGCCCCGCCTGGGTGTGGCGGTTTGCCGTTGTGGTCATGCTCGTGACCACGATTCCCTATTTCTTGGGCTATTTTTCTCAAGGTGATTCCTGGCACTTCACCGGGTTCGTCTTCGGGGTGGAGGATGGCAATAGCTACATCGCCAAGATGCTGCGCGGCGCCAGCGGCGATTGGCTCTTCCGGACACCCTACACGGCCTTGCCCCAGCAGGGTGTGCTCGCTTTTTTGCCCTATTTGCTCCTCGGCAAACTGACCGCGCCACCCGGCCAACACATCGAGTTGGTGGTCATGTTTCATTATTTCCGCGTTGGGGCCGGTATTTTGGCGATTGTGGCCAGCTACGATTTTCTCTGCCTGTTCGTCGAGAAAACCCGCTGGCGGCGCTGGGGCGTGGTCTTGGCCAGCCTGGGCGGCGGCTTGGGCTGGGTCTTGGTCTTGCTGGGGCAGGGGGATTGGCTCGGCTCGCTGCCCCTCGATTTCTACTCCCCGGAGACCTTCGGCTTTCTCGCTTTGTACGGCTTGCCCCATCTCGCCCTGGCCCGGGCCTTGTTGTTGTGGGGCTTGCGGGCATATTTGCGCCCCGATTTGATTCCCCGTCCCCGTTGGGCGGGGTGGATCACCGGCGCGCTGTGGCTGTTGATGGGCTTGATGCAGCCGTTGACTGTCGTGCTGGCCTGGACAGTGATTGGCTCACACGTTTTACTCATGGTTGCAGCGCAACTTTGGCGGCGTTGGAATCAGGGGTCCGTTGATAGGGATGAATGGTTTCCCTGGCTGTGGCGGGCTGTTCAGGCGGGTCTGGTCTCTGCTCCATTGGCACTCTATACAGCATGGACCTTTAGGCTAAATCCTATTTTGAGGCAATGGAAAGCGAAGAGCTTATTGCCATCACCATCACCAGGGCATTATTTGGTCGCTTATGGACTTCTCCTACCTGCGGCCTTTATTGTAGTTTGTCAGTTGATCAAGGCGGACCCGTCGTTTCGATGGCTGCTTGTTTCTTGGAGTTTTTTGTTTCCTGTTTTAATTTATGTACCTTTTCCCTTTCAGCGCCGTCTGGCGGAGGGCTATTGGCTCGCTCTGATCGCTTTAGCTTTGATCGCTCTGGAGGGGATTCCCAAGCGGGTCAGCACGTGGCTCCAGGGTTTGTTGGCTTTAACCTTGCCGACGACCTTGCTCCTCTTTGTCGGTGGCATTCAGGTTGCCCGCCAACCGGCCAAACCCGTCTTTCGGCCCGCCGAGGAAGTGGCTGCCTTTCGTTTCCTTGCCGAGGAGACTCAGGGAGAAGCTGTCGTGCTGGCCTCCTACGAGACAGGGAACGCCTTACCCGCCTGGGCGCCCGTTTTTATTGTCCTTGGTCACGGTCCCGAGAGTGTCGGTTTGTCCGAACTAAGGCCTGAGGTGGAAAGTTTCTATCATTCCGAGACTCCCGAAGAAGAGCGCATGGCCTTGTTGGATGCATACGATGTCGATTACGTCTTCTGGGGACCGGCCGAACGCGCCCTTGGGGATTGGGATCCACACAAAGACATCAATTTGCAGATCGTTCACGAACAAGATGGTTACGCCGTTTTTATGGTATCCAAAGAATAACCACAGATAAATAGGATCAACACAGATAACCTGATCTGATTTATCTGAATTGATCTGTGGCTGATTTATGAATCTATGATCAAACGCATTTTTCGCTTGCCCTATCTACCGATCTGGTTAGCGCCCTTGATCCTGTTCTCCCCTTTGCTGCTCACCGGGAAGGCCTTGTTCTGGGGCACGCCCGCGCTTCAATTCGTTCCCTGGTGGTCATGGGCCTGGGAGACCCTGCTCGAAGGTCATCTTCCACTTTGGAATCCGCTCGTCGGGATGGGCGCGCCACTGCTGGCGAACTATCAATCGGCTTTGTTCTACCCGCCGTATTGGTTTCACTTTCTGACGTATCTTTTTGGTGGGGTCGGCTTGATGGCCCGGGTGGGGATGGTCAAGTTGAGTCGCCGATTGGGCCTGAATCGCCTGGCCCAAACCGTCAGTGGCCTGGCTTTCAGCCTTTCGGGCTACCTGGTCGCCCGGGCCTGGTTCGCCAGCATCAACGCGGCGGTGGTCTGGCTGCCGTGGGTGATGTATTGTTCGCTCAAGGCCGTGCAGGGAGACGAGCGCTTCCGCTGGGGGGAGCTGGGATTGGTCATCGGTTTGCAGCTACTCGCCGGGCACGCTCAAACGACCTGGTACACGCTTTTGTTGGCGGGTTTGTGGGTCGCTTACTTTGGCTGGCAGCGGACTTTAGGGGATGGCCCTGCGCATAGCCAATTTGGAGGACGGTGGGAGCGTTTCAAAGTTCAAGCGCTGTCCCTTTTGGAGTCGGAATTGAAACTCGCCGGAGCGGTTTTGCTGGGTGCAGCCCTGGCCGCGGTGCAGCTTTTGCCCACCGCGGTATATTTATCCCAGTCCCAACGGGCAACCGCCGTCGATTACGACTTTGCGATGTCCTACTCCTTCTGGCCGTGGCGCTTGCTCGGCCTGTTAGCGCCGGGGTTGTTCGGCAGCCCGGCGAGCGGCGATTATTGGGGCTATGCCACTTTTTGGGAGGACGCCGTCTATATCGGCTTGCTGCCCGTTTTGCTCGCCCTGGGGATTCTGCTCAAAGCCGTCTTGGTACCGAAACGATTCACCGAGAGGGGACGATCCCAATCTGATCTTGCCCGGCCGCGTTCCTTCGTCTTGTTTCTTTTCGCCGTCAGTCTAATTTCTTTGCTCCTTGCTCTGGGCAACAACACGCCCGTCTTCCCCTGGCTGTACCGCAACATCCCGACCTTCTCCATGTTCCAGGCGCCGACACGCTTCACCATTTGGCTCGAACTCGCCCTGGCCTTGCTTGCCGGTCTCGGCGTGCAAATTTGGCGCCGCCCGGAGAACAAGGGCTTGTATTGGACCCGGCTGGGCACGGCGGGCGCCTTCGCCGTGATGCTGGGTGCTGCCCTGGGATGGTACTTGATGCGCGACCTCAACCCGACCTTTTTGCGGGCGACGGCGCTGGCCGGATTTTGGGGACTCGGCGCCGGGGCGCTCTCGTTGACCGCTTCAAAACGCGGCCAGGAGCGGCGGGTCTGGTGGGGGTGGCTGGTAGCGTTATGGGTGGGTGCCGATTTGCTCGTCGCCGGCTGGGGGCTCAACCCGGGCGTGGATGTCGATTTCTACACCGAGCGGAATGAGACCATCTCCGAGGTGCAGGAGATGTTGGGGCAAGGGCGTTTGTACATCCCACCCAGCCATGAGCACGAGGTGAAGTATGATCAATTCTTTCGCTTCGATACCTTCCGCCCGAAGGGGATCGATTGGCAGGATTTGCGCGCCGTCATCCTGCCCAATTTGAACATGCTCGATGGCATCCCTTCGGTGAACAATTTCGATCCGCTTGTGCCAGGGCATTATGCCCGCTGGATGGAGATGCTCGAACAGGTCGATGCTCCAACCGAGAAACAATTCCTTGATTGGATCGGGGTCACCGTTGTAGAAAAGCAGAATCCGGCCCGGGGCTTGGGGGTGAGTACCTTCCCCAGGGAGGCGGATTCGCGGGTCAAGTGGGTCCCCTGCGCTCGCTTTGTCGCAGATGAGGAACAGGTCTGGGAGCGAATCGCCTCAGGGCAGATGGATCTCGACGCCGAGGTTCTCTTGGTGGGGCCGGACCAGCCTACCCCTGAGGATTGCTCGTCC
Source organism: uncultured Anaerolineales bacterium (assembly GCA_964644835.1). Classification (GTDB taxonomy): domain Bacteria; phylum Chloroflexota; class Anaerolineae; order Anaerolineales; family UBA11858; genus JAYELX01. The sequence goes on along the minus strand of CAZXXW010000144.1, from coordinate 754 downwards.
CCTGGCAAAGGGCACGCCGTGCTCGTAGCGGAGTTGCTTAATCAACTCGTCATCCGAATCGAAGCGGAATCATCCGGCTGGCTCGTCCTGGCCGACACCTGGTACCCTGGCTGGAAGGCCTGGGTGGGTGGTGAATCCGCACCGATTATGCGAGCGAATGGCGTCTTCAAGGCGGTGAGGTTGCCGGCGGGAATTCATCTTGTCCGTATCCGTTATCGGCCAGTGGCGTTTCTGATAGGTTTGTTGGTTAGTGGGGTAAGCGGACTTTTCGTGTCATTTTATTTTGTTCGAAAAAAGAGTAGCACTGTTTTGTAAGGCCGTTTCCTAAGATTATTGGCTAAAAAAGGGTATCTTTGTGTGCAGTTATGGGGGTTTACGTTATTTCCTAAAAGAATCTAAAGATGTTCATACCTAATTTAAGAATTTAGGTAATAGAATGAAAAAAGATGAGGCCACATTTGGGTTCAGCCTCATGATTTGCTCATCTTAGTAACACAAGAGTGTCATCTTCGTTAACTATATTGACACAAAGATGGAGATTAAGTTGAGCAAAGCCTTGCCAGTGCTGTGATCAACTTATTACCACGTTTTCAAAATATTTTCTCTGAACGGTAATTGGTTGTGACATAATTTTCTTTTGTCGCATCAATTCCGACGTTTCATTGTTGGAAGGGCGGAGCGGGGGAATTAATATTTTCGAAAAGCCCTTGATTTCCCGATAGTCTATTTTCTAATTTCTCTACCGTACATCCAT
>CAZXXW010000143.1:0-9177 GCA_964644835.1 uncultured Anaerolineales bacterium | reverse complement strand
GCTGTCCTGGTCTCGATACAGCCCTAAACGGGCCACTCGACCGACGGACAGCTCATTTTGATAGGTAGCTTGAACATTCCTAGAATATTCAAGGGATGCCATTCGGCAACAACCTTGAACGTTGCTATTTGCTTTGGAATAGATTATACCATTCCGCCCGTGATATAATCAGGATATGCTTCCTGACCTGAAAGCGAACGCGATTGTGCGCTTGCGAAAGCCCCATCCCTGCGGCAGCTACGAGTGGAAAGTCACTCGGCTGGGCGCGGATATTCGTTTGGAGTGCCTCGGTTGCCAGCGGCGAGTGATGTTCTCACGCCGCGAGCTGGCCCGGCGGCTCAAGACCATTGTGACGGAAGACGAGTCGTGAACACGCTCTACTTGGTCGCCACGCCGATCGGTAATCTCGGCGACATTACCCACCGGGCTTTGCAAATTTTAGGCGACGTCGATTTGATCGCCGCCGAAGACACCCGCAGAACCGGCAAGTTGCTGCACCACTATCAGATTGAGCCGCAGCGCCCCCCACTCAGCTACCATGAACATAGCAAACTCCATCGCCGAGAGCAGATTCTGGCCGCACTCGAAGAGGGCGATGTCGCTCTGGTCACCGACGCGGGTACGCCGGGGATCAATGATCCCGGCTACAAGCTGATCCGCGCTGCAATCGAGGCCGGGCATACGGTCTCACCGATCCCCGGCGCCAGCGCCCCGTTGGTCGCCCTGAGCGCATCCGGGCTGCCGACGGATTCGTTTCTCTATCTGGGCTATTTACCATCGAAAGAATCCCAGCGGCGCAGCACCTTGGATGAGGTCGCCCGCTTACCCTACACGCTGATCTTTTTGGAGACACCCCACCGCCTGCTGGACGCCCTCGCCGATCTCCGCGAGGTGCTCGGCAATCGCGATATCGCCGTGGCCCGGGAGCTGACCAAGCTGCACGAAGAGATATTCCGCGGCGACATTACTGCGGCTCACGCTCACTATGTCCAGAATCCGCCCCGCGGCGAGATCACCTTGGTCGTGGCCGGCGCCTCGGAGGAAGACCTGACCTGGTCGCAAGAACGCCTGCGGAAAGCGATTCAAGCCGCGTTGCGTGAAGGCAACAAACCATCAAAAGTTGCCCGCCGCTTGGCCAAAGAGTCCGGCTGGCCGCGGCGCGAGATTTACGATTTAGTCATCGAAAGTCAGTAATGTAAACGATAACTTTCTTAGGAAGCCAGGAAACCTTGAAATGTTGCTCCTGCTTTCCTGGCTTCCTCATTCAGAAAAGGAGAGAAACATGAAACTCAGTGCCCGTAATGTCATTCCCGGAACGATCAAAGACATCGAAGTCGGTGCTGTCAACGTCGAAGTATCCGTCGAAGTAGCACCAGACTTGGTGATGACCTCGATTATCACCAAAGGTTCGTACAAGAATCTCGAATTGGAGGTTGGCAAACAGGTCCACGTCGTCGTCAAAGCCTCCAATGTGATGATTGGCGCCGAGTAGCAACGCTATCTTGACATTCGAATAGCCGGTAGGTAACGGCACGTCTCAGGCGTGCTCTAGAAGACGCGCGGAAAAAAAGAGTAGTAAGCGTTCAGCCATGTCACTCTGAGGGAGCCCGCGACCGAAGAGTCTCCCAGGTTTCAAAGATGGAGATTCTTCACAGCCGTAAAAACACCGTCAGTTCAGAATGACATTCCTTCTTAACGCTTACAAGGAGTAAACCACCACCCAGGTACCAAAAAGAGAAAAACCATGAACCTAAACGACCCCCAACAATTCCAAAACCTTGACCCCCAAAACATGCTCGCCGAAATCGATTCCCTGCCCGATCAGTTGAATCAAGCCTGGGAGCAAGGACAGGGCTTTCCCCTGCCCCCCTGGGATGGAATCAACCAGGTCTTGATCGCCGGGATGGGCGGTTCTGCCATCGGCGCCGATCTACTCGCCGCGTATGTCGATCCGCTTTGCTCCGTGCCCGTGGTCGTCCACCGCGACTACGACATCCCCCTGTGGGCCAGCGGCTCCGAGACTCTCGTGATCACTAGCTCGCATTCGGGCAACACCGAAGAGACCTGCTCCGCTTTCGAGGTCGCCGTGGAGCAAAATTGCTCCATCCTAGCGGTCACCACAGGCGGAAAATTGGCCGCACGAGCCCGGGAAACGGGCGCGACCTTGTGGCAGTTCGAACACGATGGCCAACCCCGCGCCGCCGTCGGACTTTCCTTTGGATTGTTATTGGCCGCTTTCCACCGCTTGGGACTGATCCCGCCGCCGGAAGCAGAACTCGATGAAGCCGTACGGGCGATGAAAGCGCAGCAAATCCGCCTGAGTGCCGACATCCCCGTGTGGGATAACCCGGCCAAACAAAAGGCCCAACGATCTCAGGGCAAGTGGGTCATGGTGATGGGGGCAGGATTCCTGAACCCGGTCGCCCGCCGCTGGAAGGGCCAGATCAGCGAGATCGCCAAAGCGTGGGGCCAATTTGAATCCCTGCCCGAAGCCGATCACAACACCCTCGCCGGGGTGGTCTATCCCCCCGCGGTGCTGGAAAACACCCTCGTCTGGTTCCTTCACGCCGAATCCCTCCACGAGCGGATTCAGTTGCGCATCCGCCTGACCCAGGAAATCTTCGCCGAGGCCGGGCTGGAGACCGATTTGATCCAGGCGCAGGGCGACACCCGTCTGGCCCAACTGTGGACCAGCCTGCACCTGGGCGATTATCTCGCCTATTATCTGGCCATGCTCAACGAGACCGATCCCACCCCCGTTGACGCCATCGAGGGCCTGAAGCGTCGGATGAGCGGGAAGTGACCGCCCGATGACCAACGACCACCCTCCGATTTGCGATTACGAAGGCTCCGCATATCAAACCGAGTTTTGGGAACGGGGCGGGCGCGCTTATGAAGATCAGGCCGAAGCCGTGGCGCTGCGGCGTCTGCTGCCCCCCAGCGGAGAACTGATGCTCGAAGTCGGCGCCGGTGCCGGGCGAAACACCCTCCGCTACCGGGGCTACGACCGCGTCGTCCTGATGGACTACTCCCTGACCCAGATGCAGCAAGCCCAGGAGCGTCTCGGGCGCAGCGACGCGTATGTCTACGTGGCCGCGGATGTCTACCGGCTCCCCTTTGTGGACGGCCTGTTTGACGGGGCGACGATGATCCGGGTGCTGCACCACCTGGTCGAGCCGCGCCACGCCCTGGAACAGATCCGCCGGGTGATGCAGCCGGGCGGCACTTTCATCCTGGAATTTGCCAACAAGATGAATCTGAAAGCGATCCTGCGCTACGCCCTGCGCCGCCAGGATTGGAGCCCCTTCACGCTGGAGCCGGTTGAATTCGTCGACCTGAACTTCGATTTTCACCCCCGGGCTGTGCGCCAGTGGCTGCGCAAAGCCGATTTCAAGCTCGAGCGGCAATTGACCGTCTCCCACTTTCGGCTGAACCTGCTCAAACGGCTGATCCCCACCCCTCTGCTGGTCAAGATGGATTCGCTGGCCCAACTCAGCGGGGATTGGTGGCAGCTCTCCCCCAGCGTGTTCACCCGCTCCCAGGCGACCGGCGAATTGGGGAGCGACTCCCCGGCGGGCGCCTTTTTCCGCTGTCCCCAATGTGAGAGCGCTGATCTGACCGAAACAGACGAAGCCCTCACCTGCGAAGCATGCGGCAAAGCCTGGCCCATCGTCGATGGCATCTACGACTTCCGCGGCAAGGATTAAATACAAAAATCACCACGGAGACACAAAGTACACAAAGTTACTCTTTTAGGAGCACAAAGAAACTAGCCCTGTACCAAACGTTTGATGCCGTGTTTGAGAATGGGGACATTGAAGTTGATTAGAAGTCCTAGCCAAATTTCAGACAAACGCAAATAAGTGAGCAATTGTGCTTCGTGGATAGGCATAAGATTTTCAACAGATTTGAGCTCCAACACGAGCAGTTCATCCACGACAATATCCATGCAATAACCTGCCGAAAGCTCCACTTCTTTATATTCAATGGGAAGCTTGACTTGGCGTTCAAACAGAATTCCTCGAGTGTTCAACTCATAGCATAAACATTCCTCGTAAGCTAACTCAAGCAATCCCGGACCCAAGGTTTTATGTACTTCTATCGCTGCACCAATGACATCATGAGACAGAGCATTTGCTTTACCCTTTGTGTCCATCAATAATCCTTTGTGTTCTCCGTGTCTTTGTGGTGAAAAAATTATTGAGTTTGTTTTTCGACCACCCAGAAATGCGATAATCCCAAGATCCGCAAGGGCGTCCGTTCTAGAAAGTGCAGCAAACCCCGTAACACTCGCCCCAGGGGGCCGAAACGGGCAATAATGTTGTCATACGCCCCAAAGATGATCGTGCGTTGGACGAAGCGCACCGGCAGCCCGGTGAAGAGATTCTCCAGGTCGCGGCGGGTGTAGACGCGCACGTGAGGCGCCAGCCGGTCGCGCCAGCGCCGCGGCAGCCAGTTGACCAGGGGGATATTGCCAAATACGTACTCCCCGCGCCAATAGATGCCATGCGTCTCGAAGGGATAGCCGCGGTTGGGGCAGAACAAGGTCAGTCTGCCGCCGGGGCGTAGTGCCCGGACCATCTCGGCGATGGCAGCCCGGTCGTCGGCGACGTGCTCGATGACTTCGTGGCTCAAGATCAGGTCAAAACGCTCAGGGGGGAAAGGTAGATGCTCGCCCGCGGCGTTGATGATCTGTTCCGATTCTTCGTGGGCGATGACGGCCCGGTCGAAATCGTATTCCAGGCCGATGATGGTGCCGCCGTAGGGCCGGAGCTTCTCGACGTACATGCCCACGCCGCAGCCATTCTCCAAGATGCGGCCGCGGACCCGCTCTCCGGCCGCGGCGGTGATCATCTCTAGGCGGCGTTCTTGGCCCGCCCGCCACACGTAGGAGGGTTCGCCGCAGCGGGCGGCTTTGTCCAGGTTGCGGTCACTCATCCAGGCCTCGCCAAACGGTGAATTGCTCGTTGGGGACGCCCAGCCGGGCCAAGACGCGGCCGACGAAGTTGTCGACCAGTTCCTCTATGGACTGGGGCCGGGCGTAGAAGGCGGGCATCGGCGGCTGGAGAATCGCCCCGGCCTCGGCGGCCAGGCCCATCAGGCGGATGTGGCCGCGGTGCAGCGGGGTCTCGCGCACGGCCAGGATCAGCGGACGGCCCTCCTTGAGAGTCACATCGGCGGCTCGGGCGATCAGGTTGCGGTTGTAGCTGTTGGCGATCTCGGAAAGCGACTTGATCGAGCAGGGCACCACGGCCATGCCCAGGGTCGCAAACGAGCCCGAGGCGATCGCCGCGCCGATGTTCTTGTGTTCATAGACCTGATCGGCCAGGGCGTTGACCGCTTCGATAGCCCAATCGGTTTCGGCGTGGATGGTGTCTTCGGCGGCGGGGGAAATGACCAGATGGGTTTCGATGTCGTCCCGCTCCTGGAGCATTTCCAGCAGGCGGATGCCCAGGATCGCGCCCGAGGCCCCGCTGATGCCGACGATCAATCGGCGTGGAGATACTTGATGTTTAGCAGGTTGGTTCATCATAAATCTTCTTTACAAATCTTAAGAATTCACCGCGGAGACACGGAGAACACAGAGCAAAGCAGAGAATTTCTTTTTTTATTTTCTCCGCGCACTCAGCGGCTCTGCGGTGGGAGCATTTACTTCACACCCCAGTGGATCGCTACGACCCCGAACATGCGCCGGCGGAAGTCGACCTGGCGGAAGCCCGCGGCACGCATACGCTCGGCCAAGACCTCGGCAGGGAGAAAGTTGACCGACGATTCGGGCAGGTAGGCGTAGGCCTCGGCTTGCCCGGTGAGCAGGCGTCCCAGCGTGGGGATGACCACGCCCATGTGCAGGCGGATCAGGGGATAGAGCAGATTCTTGCGCGGCGGGGTGGTATCCAACGTGACGATGGTTCCGCCCGGTTTGAGCACGCGGTGCTGCTCACGCAGGACCCGGTCGATGTCGGTGACGTTGCGGAGCAAAAAGCTGGACACGGCCGCGTCGAAGGTCTCAGCGGGGAAGGGCAGAGTCAAACCGTCAGCAGCGGCCCAGTGCAAGGCCTCGCCACCGGGGCGGGAGCGGCCCACGTGCATCATCGCTGGGGTGAAGTCGCTCTCGATGGGCACCACCGCGGGATTCTCTTCCAAGGCTTGAAAGCCAAGATCACCGGTGCCAGCCCCCAAATCGAGCAGGAGGCTCCTGCCCCGGGGCAAATCAGCGCGGCGGATCACCTCGCTGCGCCAACGCTGGTCCTGCCCAAAGGTGATCAGCGCGTTCATCAGATCATAGCGCTGGGCGATGCGAGTGAACATCTCCCGGACGTAGCGCGCCCGTTCGGGACCGTCCAAATGGGTCATGCCGGCTGTTCAGATTCGTCCAGCAAGGCGGCGTTTTCCTCCCGGGCGACGCGGCGGCCTTCTTCGATATCGACGCGGGTGAGCAGGTAGCCGCCGACGATGAAGAAGACGATCAGGCTGAGCACGGCGGGGCGGCTGGAGCCAAAGGTGGTCGCAGCCCAGGCGAAGACCAGCGGGCCGACGATGGCGGAGAATTTCTCCATGATGCCGAAGAAGCCGAAGAATTCGCCCGATTTTGCCGCCGGGGTCATCGACGAGTACAGGCTGCGGCTGAGCGCCTGGCTGCCTCCCTGCACCACGGCGACCATCCAGGCCAGCAGCCAGAATTCGATCACCGAGTTGATGAAGTAGCCCCACACGGCCACGACGGTGTAGATCAGCAGGGCGATGAGGATGCCGCGGCGGGTGTCGATGGTTTCGGCCAAGCCGGAGAAGAGCGGTTTTCCGAGCAGATAGGCGAGACCCAGACCGACCGCCTGCACGGCGATGATGATTCCCAGAATGATGCCCAGATTGCTGATCCGCAGCGGGGGAAGCACGTTGACTCGGGCGATGCTGATGCGCGTACCCGTGGCCTGGGGATTCGTCTCGCCGGTGTTCACCAGGGTGAGGGTGTGCTCGCCGGGCTGCTCCGCGGTGACGGTTTGGCGCACCCCGTACCGCTCGGTGGCATTGTAGGCGTCGATCGTAACCGGGTTCCCGTCCTTGTCTCGGTAGGGTTCGCCGTCGATTTGAATCGCCCAGATGCCATGATCAGGGCCAATGCTGTAGGCGAAATCAATTTTTTGGCCGTTGAACGGGAAGCTGACCTCGGCGCCGGGTTCGTCGGAAACCCGGTAGGCGACGTCTTCCTCCTTGCCGACGACCTCGGCGGGAACGGTGACAGTCTCCCAACCGTTTTGGTACGTCAGCGCCGGATCGGTGGCGGAGTACGTGCCCTCGCCGACGGCGGTGGCGGTGTCTTCGAACGGGGCCGGCGGCGCGCCGACGATGTCATCAGGCAGCAGCCGGGCGCCAAGGATGCCGGTCAGGGGCAAGGCGACCAGGTTGAAGAGCACAAAAGCGAGGAAGAAGGGGCGGCGGCGTTCCTTTTTGCTGGGCAAACGCCCGAAGATCAGGCTGTAGGGAATGCCCACGAATTGAACCAGCAGCAGGGCGGCGATCAACTCAATCGAGCCGAAGCCCAGTTCGGCCCCGTAGATGGTAGCCACACCGATGATCGTGCCGATCCCGTCGATGTAGATGAGGAAAGCGATCAGATATTTGAACAATTCCCGGTATTGGCGGATGTCCTTGAGCGTGCTCCACAGCCGCTTGAAGCTGACCGAGACGACGTTCTCTCCCGGGGCCAGGTCTTCGGTTGCGGCGGGGGGTTCGGGGATGCGGCGGAACAGGGGAATCGAGAATCCGGCCCACCACAGGGCCACGCTGAGGAACGAGAGCCGCGGCCCCCAGGTGCCGGGCAGGAGTTGGATCATAGCGATGTTGACGGCCAGGAGCAGCCCGCCGCCGAGGTAGCCCATCGCATAGCCGCGGGTGGAGACCTCGTCAAGGTCTTCTTCTTTGGCCACGTGGGGCAGGATGGCATCGTAGAACACGTTGGCGCCGGTGAAGCCGATCCGCCCGAAGATGAACAGCAGCGAGGCCAGGATCCAGTCGCCCGTGTCAACCAGGACCATCAGGCCGGTGGCGACCACGCCGACGCCGAAGAACACGGCCAGGAATTTCTTTTTGCCGCGCATCACGTCGGAGATGGTGCCCAGGATGGGCGAGAGCAGCGCCACGATGAAGAGCGAGACGCTCAGGCCGGTGCTCCAGTAGGCCGTGGCCACGGACGCGCTCGGCAGGGTGGCGCCGGCGACCTGGCTGTAGTAAACGGGCAGCACCGCGGCCATAATCGTAGTGGCGAAGGCCGAGTTGGCCCAGTCGTACATCGTCCAGGCCCTGATCTTGCGGCGGTAGGATTTGTCGTTCATGCTTGCCTCCGGGGAAGGGTAAGGGGATTGGATTTGAGCGGCTTCATTATACTCGACTTCGGCTGATTCTCACCGCCGAGACGCAGAGTCCGCAGAGTTTTTGAGGATAGAATTTGTACACGGAACGCCAAAGGCGTGCCTCCAGCAACACGGAAAGGATGGATAAAATATTCAAAATCTGTGTTCATCTAATTCATCTGTGGCTATTCAACGCGGAGGAGCAGAGTCTCTTGAGTGACAAAGCCCTCCGAGGGTTTGGAATCCTCGAAGGGCTTTCAACCTGATCTTTCAGCAAATTCAGGTTGATTTTTCCGAAAAGTAAGGCTTATTTTCGTGAAAAATAAGGCTTGTTTTTGCAAAAGATAAGGCTTATTTTTGTGAAAAATAAAGCTTGTTTTTGCGAAAGATAAGGCTTATTTTTGTGAAGAATAAGGTTTATTTTTGTGAAAGATAAGGCTTACTTTTGTGCAGAATAAGGCTTATTTTGATTCAAGATAAGGTTTATTTTGGTACAGAATCAGGCTTATCTTTTGGCGCTCCCCCAGGAATCCAGGAAAATATGATGTAATCGTTCAGGGTTTGAGTAAACGAACCCAAAATGGAACACGGATGACACGGATTAGGCAGATTTTCACAGATTTTAATTCTTTACCAACGGCACACCTACGGTGACACAGATAAATAGGATGAGATGGTTCAAATTCCCAGATAAATTAATAGACACTTTTGAGCGAACGTCGGTCCGCTCTGCGTCCCCGCAAGGGGGAAGTGCTGCGAAGCGTTCGTTGCGAAGCAGTGTATCGAGACCAGTGAGCGGGGCTCAAAAAGCGATGATACCGTGCTGAAG
>CAZXXW010000142.1:0-9363 GCA_964644835.1 uncultured Anaerolineales bacterium | reverse complement strand
CTTCTGCGCAATTCATCTCCTTATTCGATTTTTAAAGTGCGAAATGTAGGCTTAGGCTCGAATTTGCTACCGTACATTTATATCCTGTAGCTCACAAATAGACCGCAGATCGCCAAGGCGTGCCTCCGGCAACGCGAATCAAGCAGATTTTCACAGATTTTTTTCTTGTTTTATCTGCGAAAATCGATTGAATCCGCGTAATTCGCGTTCCATTTTCATGGATGTTCGGTAGAGAAGGCTCGAAAAGCATTCCTTCCTTCTACTCTGGACTCCCGTAGTGGATAAACGGGACGATCTCTTCGAACAGGGAGGGCATTTCGGCCGGATCCCAGGTGCTGAATTGGAATTGGTCAATCCGGTCGCCGTTGAGGATCAAGACGAAATAGGTCGGGATTTGGCTCTTGGCTTCACCATAAGCGTCTCGGTTGCTGTCATAATCGATGGTTTCATCATAGTCGGGATTGGTGCAGGCGATTGTGGCTGCTTCGAGACCGTCGATTTGAAAGTATTCGCTCTCACAGGTATAGCCATAGAATGCCTGCCCCTCTTCATAATCAGGGACAAGATCGGCAAGGGAATCAACCGAGGGGATATAGTCCTTCCACCAAAAAGAGGATACCAACAACTTCGTTTTCTGTTGATTCCCAAAACGGTCTTCGGATTGATCCAAAATACATGAATACGTCGTCATCGAATCGCCTGGTGTCTCGTGACAGGTCCACGCCTGGGGCAGGGCAAAGCGAGCGTCATCCAAGGCGGTTGTCCAACCGTCGACTTCGTCAGCGGGTGGATCGAGTGGAAGTGTTCGCCAGCCTTCGGGAAGCTGATCGATCCCTTCGAGGGAGGAAAGAGTCGCAGTTGGCCGACCAGACGCCAAGACAATCTGAGCCTCCGGCAAGGGGACGGAAGCCAGATCAGTGAATGTGATGCTCGTATCCGCCATCTCTTCCAGAGGCGCAAAGAGCAACCGGATCGATACTTCGCCGGGTTCGACTTTGAGTTTGCGGACTTCTTCGCGGCTGCCCCAGAGAAAGAGAATCGGGCCGCTGCTGCCGCCAACTCCAAGGGCATCTTCACTTTCCCCATCGGGATCAGGCCCAGCGATTTCGACATCGTAAATGTCGAATGTGGCATTGCTGTCAGCGGTGTTCACCAGCAACAGGTCAACAACCAGGAGATTTTCATGCCCCCCGAGGTTGGCGCGCTGATAGTCGCCTGAGGGGCAGGTGAACGCCTCGGTGTCTTCGGGTTGCTGAGCGAAACAATCCGAGAATGCGTTCAGGGTGCCCGGCACGGCTTCATCGGGCAGGACGATGGTAAGCTGGCGCTTGGGGATGATCTGGACGGCGGTAACGCTCAAGTCCCAAACCGAAGTGGGGGTTGGTGTCGAGGTCACCGTCGGCGAGGGGGGTGGCTCCGTTTTCGTGGGGACGGGCGTCTCCGTGGCAGGGGGCGGAACAGTCGCGGTGGGCAGAGGTTGCGCCGCTCCTTGACATCCGGCGCAAACCAACCCGACTGCTAAAAATGTCAAGATCCAATTCGAAATCTTCATCGCCAGTCTCCTTTTCTCGGCGTTTGGTTGTTTCCTATCTATGTCATCCCTTAGGCTTGCGAATGCCTGCCCAAAGCCTTCTGGTCCCCCGCCCGGCGCCGGTGACGATGGCGACCTGGCCTTCGAGAGCATGGGGAGAAAGCGTTCCCGTTGCAATGATCATGCTACCTCAAGTGATTGGCTCTTTGTCTTCATGATTTTTGTGGGGGAGTTAAGCTTGGATATTGCAGGCAAGTATATCATCAGAACGAGTCGTTGAATCGGCGATCAAAGTTCCACGGTACAGCCCAGGCCGGGCACATCCGTGGCGATCAGCCAACCGTCTTCCAAGCGGAAGCCGGGACGGGTCGGATCGGCGATAAGGTCAAGATGGCCGTCGAGATCGGCGTAACGAACGCCGGGACTGCTCAAGGCGAAGCTCAAGCCTGCTGCGATGAGCAAAGCCGGTTCGATCACACAACTGACCATCATGAACAAACCGGCGGCCCGGGCAATACTGTCCATCTGCCGGGCGGGACGGAGGCCGCCACAAGCTGCCACTTTGACGCTGAAGCCGTCGGCATTGTGATGGGCTGCCAACGCCAACGCCGAGGCCTGATCGGTGATGCACTGATCGGCGAGCACCGGGACGGCGCTATGGCGGGTGACGTCCTCCAGGCCGCGGCGATCCTGCGCGGAGACGGGCTGCTCGATCATCTCCAGGCAGTCTCCCAGGGTGTTGATCACGTCGAGAGCTTGCTCAACGGTGTAGCATCCGTCGGCATCCAGACGCAGAGAAATCTTGGGCAAGGCCCGATGGGTGGCCTCAATCCGACGGATGTCCTCCTCGGGGTTAAGCCCGCCCTTGACTTTCAGGTGATGAAAACCTTGCCGGGCCCGCTTTCGGGCAACCTCAACACTTTCAGCCACGGAGCCAAGCGGCACCGTCGCGGTTGAAGCGATTTCTGACCTCCTGACAAGCAGGCTCACCCGGGCATCAGCCGCAAGGTGACGATCTGATAAGGTTTCACAAACAACCTGACCGTGTTTTGATCGACGGGCAAAGCAGCCTGATTCTCCTCGAGCAAGTTGGTTTGCCAGGCTTCTGCCAGATCGAAGCTGGTTGACAAGATGATCATGCCGCGCTTGCGCTGGCTTTCATACATCCGCACAATGACACCATCCCCATCTTCAGCCCACTTGACCGTCTCGACGACGATATGAGGCTGGTCTACGCTGATGAAGGGCGAGTCCAGTCTCGATACATCCTGGGCGGATACCGTCAAAGAGGAGTGATCTCGCTCCAAGCTGGGGGAACTCTCATTCCAAACAATCAAGGGATCGTTGAAAGCATACGCTTCAGCAACGGTGCTCTCATCCCAACTCCCTGCGTGAGCAAAAAGACTATACGAAAATTGATGTTCGCCCTGGTCTGCTTCGGGGTCGGGTCTGGTCGGGCTGCGCAACAAACTCAAGCGGATGATGTTATCGCGGATATCGTGGCCGTATTTGCAATCATTGATCAAGCTAACGCCGTAGCCGCCCTCGCTCAAGTCCACCCACTTCTGGGCGTAGGTTTCAAAGCGGGCCCAATCCCAACTGGTTTTGCGGTGGGTGGGACGCTCGATGTTCCCCCATTGGATCTCGTAGGTGGCCACGGGAGAGAAGACATCCACGGGGAAAGCAACTTTGAGCAGGATGTGGCGCTCCCGCCAATCGATCCAGGTATCAAAATCCAGACGGGGGCTGTTGTAAGCCAGGGAGATGCGCTGGACATAATCGCTGTGTAATATTCGGCGCCGAATTTCTAGGGTGGCGCGCAGCGGGCCAGATTCCACCACCTGGACAGATGTGGCCGGGTCAGCCAGCCAGATCTTGTCGTCGTAGAAAATATCCACGTCCCAGGCATCCCAATTCAAAGGCCGATCTTCAAAAGCCTGGAACTGGTTGGCAACGGCTTCCGGCGGCAGCACATCGCGGCGAGTGGTTTTGTCGAAAATACGGGTAATATCGCCAGCCTGATCAAATTCCACCCGCAAAGATTGGTTTTCCAACAGGTTGGGAGTCGCCGTGAGACTCGTCTCCGGTACGGAGCTTTGACCCGCAGCGACTATTAGCGCCTTGGCGCTGAAAGGGGCAAGTTCACCCGCGGCGATCCAGGTGCCCTGCTCCGTTTCTTGGATGAGAACGGGGTCGCCACTGCTCTGCTGCAATCGTTTTCCCGCCTCCACATGATGCGGCCAGAATGCAAGGTCATGGCGCTCAAAAGAAGTCGGGTTGATGATCAAAATCTCTGCGCCGATGGACTCATTGATGGCCGCAAGCGCGGCAGCACGAACCTGGAGACAAATCTGTTTGACTTCTTGGTATTGTTCGAGCGCCTCGGCGTGAACGGCGTTGATTCCGGTGCCGGGGAGAATGTCGTGGAATTGATTGAGGAGCACCAACTTCCAGGCCCGACGGAGGGTCTCGGCGGGAACCTGATAATTCGGGTTCGAAAGAACAGCCACTACGGACAAGAACTCGGCATCGTGAAGCAAAAACTCGCTCTTGCGGTTGGCGCGCTTGCCCCGGCTTTGGGTGGTGTAGGTACCCCGGTGCAACTCGAAATAAAGCTCCCCGTTCCAGGTGGGCAGGAGATCACCCACAGATTCTTCCAGACGGGTGAAAAATTCGTTCACACCGACCTGACGCAAGCGCGGGGCGGCGGGGAACCGCTCCATTTCACGGATGTTCTCGATCATCTCGCGGGTGGGGCCGCCTCCGCCGTCGCCGTGACCGTAGATCATCAACAAATCTTGCGCCAATTCTTTTTGTTGGAAACTTTCCCAGGCACCGATGGCTTGCTCCGGCGTGGCGGTGGCGTTGTAAGTGCTGACGCCAAAATCGCTCGGCCCGGGCGTGGTGCTGAAGTGGGTCAGCACCTTGGTGCCATCCAATCCCTGCCACCAAAAGCTGTCATAAGGCAAGCGGTTGTACTGGTTCCAACCAAGCTTGATGGTCATAAAATAGTCGAGACCGGCCTGTTTGATCAGTTGCGGCAAAGCCCAATCGAAACCAAAAACATCCGGCAGCCAGAGCACCGGTGATTCGGCCTCGGCGCCAAACTGCTCCCGGAAGAAAGCTCGACCGAGCAGGAATTGACGGGCAAGCGATTCGGGACCGGATAGGTTGCAATCGGCTTCCACCCACATCCCGCCGATCGGTTCCCAGCGCCCCTGCTCCACCCGCTGCTGGATGGCGGCAAACAAATCAGGATCATCTTGACGAACAAAGTCGTACAGTTGAGGTTGGCTCTGGGTAAAGTGGAATTCGGGGAATTGTTCCATCAAACGCAGCACGGTGTGAAACGTGCGCCTGACTTTACGGCGAGTCTGCCCCAACGTCCACAGCCAGGCAACGTCGATATGGGCGTGTCCGGTGCAGCACAGGTCCACATCCAGCGGTGGACCTGCTTTTTCGACTCCGGCCCGCAGAGCCGCATGCGCCGAGGAGACGCTGGCATAAAAACGATCTCCGAAAGGCTCGCGCGTATCGAGACGCTTGAACGCCTGATCCAGGGTGGTGAGCAGATGCCCCTTGGCAGGACGATCCTCCCCCAGGTGCTCGGCAACACCCAGGGCCACGCGGGAAGCAGCAAGAAAGTCACGGGTGGACTGGTCAACTTGCACCAGCGCGCAGGGATGCATCAAAAGCTGGCTACCCGGTTCGGTCTCCGGCCATCCGCCCAAGCCTGTCCAGACGTGCAGGGCCAGTTGGTGTTCCTCTCCATCCCGCCAGCGATCGGGCAAGAGAATCTCCTGATGATGGCGGTCGCAGGCAGCATAAGCGCTCCCATCGACGTAGACCAGCGCCTCCGGGTGGCTGAAGTCCCCGGCTTCCCCCAGGGGTAAGAAAAGAGCTACGGGCGCGGCGGAATTCCAATCCGTAGGAACCCGAAAAGTTGTGCGCAAGAGATAATCGCTTTGCCACCGACCCCAGTAGGTCTCCGGCTCGATCAGGGGCCAATCTTTATCGTCTATGTCCGGCGCGACCGGTGGTTCGCTATCAGAATCCGATAAGCGCAGATAGCAGAAAGAAGCCAGCGGTTTTCGCCGGCGATAAACGAGCGGCTTGATCAGATCGATGCGCCGAGCTATTTTTTGAGCTGTCCACCGGTCGGTGTGCTTCATCATTACTGACTGCTTTTCTGGGCGCCGGCAGTACCGATGGGCAAGGGCATGGCAGCGTTGGAAACGGCTCCGATCCTGACGGCGTAGCTGGTGCGATTTTTGATATCTTCGTCCGTGATGATTTGAACATCCAACAATCCATCGGTTTTATAGCCGGTTTTCAAGTGATTGATATAGCTGAGGCTTTGGCTCCAACCTTCCAACCAAAGCAGCAACTCCTCCCGCTGCTTCTGGTCTCCTTGAAAATGGATCAAGACATCGATATCGCTCCGGGGGCAGGCGGTGCCACTTTTGGTGCTACCAAAAATATAAAATCCCTTGACACCAAATCGTTCAGGATCAATTTGGGAAGCAATTCTCTCTGCACTTTCAAGCCGCCACCGCCAGTGCTCATCGTGCGAGCTGGTTCGGGAGAGCAACCCTCTTCGAGAATCGGCCTGAACCTGCTCATCAACAACGGAAAGTAATGCCACAGCTTTACTTCTTTCGGCGTTCATCAAGATCTGCAAAACAAGTCCGTTGGTTGCATTCTGGACATCGATCACCCGAACGACATCCCCTAAATAAGCAAAATCGGGCAAAATATCTCCGATGATATTATTAGAGTTCAGGAAAAAGCCTTCATTGAAAATGCTTTCACCTTCAGCGGGATAGAGGGGAATATATCGAATAGAAGCTTCAACTAGGTCTTGGAAAAAGTGAGTCCCAAAAGATAGGTCAAGCGTGTAATCATCGCGCCGATGGGCAATTTCGATCAGAGCAGCCGTATTATTGATGTCCGAGTAGGTAACACTGACCCCCAACTTGATATCACCGCGACTCCCCCAGCGGCCAGGGCCCAAGAGGATATATCTTCTTCTCGGCAAGATTTGATTCAACCTGCTGATCGCTTTGCCAACGGCCAGCATTTCTTCACGACTGGCAAGTTGGCTGTAGGCGTCAGGGCCAACGTAAACGACATGGGTTATGTTAGGGACAACACCATTAGAAATATATCGCTCGGCGGTAAAAACAATCTTTTCATCAGGGATGTTGGAGGGAATTTTGGCCGGTATATTATCGTGGCAATAGCTTTGGGAACGACACTGGACCAAATATAAATCTGTGCCATCATGTGCGAACTCAATATCTACAGGGTGATCAAACTGCTCCTCAAGTTCGGTTAAGACCGCCCGCATTCGTTTCAAAAAAGGCGTGCGCGAAAAAAGACCATCGAAGGTAACAACGTAGTCATTTTTCTCAAAGTCGAGGCCAAGCCGGGTGGGAGGCTGAACGTGATTGTCGCTGATCAAGGAAACGATCTCTTTGATGCCCGGATATTGATCCCCACATGATTTCAGCAACGATCTGATTTCCACGGTCTCGAAGGTGCCCTTCTCCAGATTGATCACATCGATCATTTTAGGAGAATACCTGATCAGCTCATCCAAAGATACGCTCACTCTCAAACCCGGTTGGCCTGGAGCAGCCAAAATGGGATAATCGTCACTGAGACGATCGACCGCTCTGGTGCCAAGACCAGGCACAATCCGCACCAAGCCATCATCTTTTTCAATCCGACTCGACCAGCGAAATTCGTTCTGGCTGAAGGCGACACCGGCAAATGCAGGCAAGAAATAGGGGCCCATCTTTTTGCCAATTACCTCTTGGATTAAAATGCCCATCTCCTCATGATGGTCGATCAAATCATGTTGAGCCCGATATTCGATCGGGTCCGGGCCAAACAGAGATGCGTAGACCTCAGCAATCGCATCCATGAGACTATTTAAGCGTTCTTCTTTGGTTCCCTGGTTGGCAATAAAGAGACTCTTATACTTGCCAGCAAAAGACATGCCAACCTGATCCTCCAACAAGCTGGAACTCCGCACGATCAAGGGCACATCCCCAAAATCATCCAAAGCTAAAGACAACTGCTTGGCCAAATCTGGAGGAAAGGGAGAATTCTTAAAAACGTTGATGACATAGGGATATTCTTGGCGGACTTCTCCGACATCCAAATACTTGTAAGCAACAATTTCCTCAAGGTTGTTATATTCGACGAATGAAAAAATCGCATCCGAAACGATATACCAGGTTTTGGGGGTCTTGACTTGCGACAGCAACTCGCGATTACGTCCGGTTTTCGAGAGAATCTGCTGGGCGAGGAAAATCCCTGCGGCTTTCCCCCCCAACTTCCCTTTACTGCCTGGATGAAAAATAATTTGTGATAATAAGGGGATAAAATCCTGGACGGTGACAAAGCGTTTCGCGGTCTTGACGAATTTACCATGCTCACTGAGCAAACGTTGGATAAGCGAAACCCGGATGCTTTCCTCCCTCGAGGGGGTCAGTATTGCTCCCTGAGACAAAAGGTGTTGGTAGCGTCCAATTGCGTTATCGACTTCGGTCAACGTACAACTGGTATTCATGAGCACGTTGACCAAAAAGTTGGTTTGATCTTCCCGAATCCATTGTTGGATATTCGTCAAAATTTCGTTCTCGCTCAAGTATATCTCGGCGAGCTCAAAAACCTCATCGATAATCTCCGCAGCATCATCGCCGCTTCGAACCTGATCAGGATAATTGATGCCGAGCAAGTCGCGATTCTCGCGATCAACGGAACCAAACAACTTTAGCAATCTCTCTGCTTCTGTGATGCCCCGCTTACAAAGATAATTGATCATCCGCCTGGCAACGCGAAAGAGAAGATTGGGGTCAGTTTTTTGAAGCAAACCGAGAATCACCCGCCATCCCATTTTGGACTCTCCATCTGCTTTGATTCTTTTCTCAAAAACATCTTGAAGACGTCGATGCAAAATAAAATTGCCTAACTGGTCGGCAATCGTGTTAATAAGTTTGCGCTCCTGCTGCAAAAACGGCCCTTCATCCAAAGGCGCTCTTTCTTCGGTGTAATGGACGCTGATTCTTCCAACAACTTGCTCTTGGACCAGAATATCCGAACTGAGTTCCCAGGGCGTCCGCGAAAAATTGGGGGATCGAAATTTGATATTACCAAACACAATTTCTACTTCACAAATATCAGGATACTGCCAACCCTGAGGAATCACGTTGATGATCTCCTGGAAAGCTTGCTCCACAGAATTTTCCGGATTACCCAAGATCTCCTGAACACCATAGAGACAGTTCAGTTCCTTGGCCCTTTCTTTTAGATTATCAATTATGATACCTATGGATTTTTCTGGATCATTACTCATCATGTGATCAGTCCTTCAGCACTATATCTTGACCCGACCCGCCGCCGATCTTTCTCACGTTTGAAGTTGGTCCCCTTATATGACGGTCAAGTTCGGTTGTTTGGATTTCTCTCTTTTGGACAAACGCTACCCAATCAATACAAACTCTGCCGGACAACAGGTCGGTCTATAACCGACATCCAACTTGACCCTATTATAGAAGAAACTTTATCTACCGTACATCTTGTAATTAACCACAGATGAACACAAACAAATTAGATGCCGGGATTTAGCCACCCATCACTTTGAGCTGTCCGTCGGTCCGCTCTGCGTCCCCGTCACGCCGAGGCGCGCACAGCGAGAGGGGAAGTGGCCCGTTTAGGGCTGTATCGAGACCAGGACAGCGGCAACACGGATGTGCGCAGAGCGAAACTGGGTTTCGATACATTTTCTCACGCTGTTCGAAAACACTTGCCAACGGCATGCT
>CAZXXW010000141.1:0-9368 GCA_964644835.1 uncultured Anaerolineales bacterium | reverse complement strand
CTCCACCGAGCCGACCTCGACCATCTCCCCGGCGTACATGACCCCAACTTGATTGCAGACCCGGGCGACGACGCCCAGGTCGTGGGTGATGTAGACGATAGCGGTATCGAAGTCTCTTTTCAGGTCTTCGATCAAGTCCAAGACAACAGCCTCTACGGTCACATCCAGGGCCGTGGTGGGCTCGTCCATGATCAGGAGGGCGGGATTGTTCAGCAGCGCCATGGCGATGACCACACGCTGCTGCTGGCCGCCGGAAATCTGGTGGGGATAGCGGCCCATCACATTGGCCGCGTCGGGCATGTAAACCCGTTCGAGCATGTCGATAGATTTTTCCCAGGCCTCATCTTTGGAGATGCCCCGGTGAACGGTCAGCACCTCGGCCAGTTGGTCGCCGATGGTCACAGAGGGATTCAGGGCCTGCATCGGGTCTTGGTAGACCATCGAGATTTGATCGCCGCGCAGTTTGCGTAATTCCGCTTGTGTGCGTCCAACCAATTCTCTGCCCTGAAACTTGATGCTCCCGTCAACGATCTTTCCGTTGGCGCCCAAAAAGTCCACGATACCAAAAGCTACAGTAGATTTTCCGCAGCCCGATTCGCCCACCACGCCGAAGGTTTCAGCGCGATGTACCTGAAAGGATACATCGCGGACAGCTTCAACATCGCCGTAGCGAGTTTCATACGAGATGGCCGCGTGATCCACTTTCAAAATGGGAGCTTTGGTTGTATGTTCTGACGTCATTATTCGCTCCTTTTATTGGTACCGTAGCGATTCTTCGCGCAAGCCATCGGCGAACAGGTTCAGTCCTACGACCAAGGATGCAATCGCGATCGATGGCCACAGCGCTGCCCACGGGCTGCCGGATAGGATGAATTGGCGTCCCTTGGCAACCATGCTGCCCCAGTCCGGTGAGGGTGGCGGGAGCCCCAACCCGAGGAAGCCTAAGGTACCCATGGCAAAGATGGCGTAACCGACACGGAGCATCGCGTCGATGATGATCGAGCCGCGGGCGTTGGGCAGAATTTCCACGAACATGATATACCAGACGCTCTCGCCGCGAGTTTCGGCCGCCCGGATGTAGTCCCTTGTCCGGATGTCCAGAGTCAGGCTGCGGACAAGCCGGGCAATGCCGGGGATGCCGACGATGGCTATCGCCAGGACCACGTTGGTGGCCGATGCTCCCACCGCGGCGATGATGATCATGTACAGCAAGATCACGGGGAAGGCCATCATCGCGTCCAGTAGCCGCATCACGATTTCATCAACCCAGCCTCCCAGGTAGCCACCCATCAATCCCAGCGTAGCGCCTACGATCAACCCCAGGAGCACGCCCCAAATCGCTGTCCCCAGCGGAAGCCAGAAATTTTCGTTGACAGGCAGAATCACCAGCACAACTCTGGCACCATAGATCAGCCGAGACCAGATATCGCGCCCCAGGCTGTCCGTTCCCAGGATATGCTTTCTGGAAGGGGGCTGGTTCTGGGCGGTGAAATCTTGTTCGGTCGGGCTGTAAGGGGTCAGCAAAGGCGCAAAAATGGCCACAAAGACCCAGAAAAGGACGATCAGTAGTCCTACGAGGGCGACTTTGGATTCAAAAATGATCGAGACACCCTCCCATAGTTTTTGGAGCCGCGTCGGCGCTGCCTTTTCTTGGCTTTTCACTTTTTGACTTACTGCCATAAGGTTTCTCCTTTGATTGCTCTTCAAATCCTCAGTCGTAGCGGATGCGGGGATTGAGGAAGGTATAGATGATATCGGCCAATAATTGTGTGCTCACGGCAACGGCGACGAGAATCATGGCGCCGCCCTCGATGGCGTTGAAATCTTTGAACAGGGCCGAGTCGAGCAGGTAGCTTCCCAGGCCCGGGTATCCAAAGATGACCTCGACGATCACGATGCCGCCGAGCAGCCAGTTGACGTGGAGCATGATCACGGTGATCGGCGCCATCAAGGCGTTGCGGATAGCATGTTTGAGCACGATCCGGCGGTAGGGTAAACCTTTTAGGAACGCTGTACGGATGTAAGGCGCTTTCATCACATCGGACATGCTGGCGCGGGTGATCCGGAGCACGTACCCCAGTTCGATCAGGGTTAGGGTCAGCACGGGTAAGATAAGCATCTCTGGACGTTCCCAGGGCGCCTGTTCTCCGAAAACGGTTGCTCCGGGCACGAGTTCCAGCCAAAAGGCAAAGATCAAGATCAGGAAGATGCCAGTGGCAAACTCAGGCGTCACCGAGAACATCATCCCGCCGATGGACAGGATGCGGTCGAGAGGCTTGCCCTCATTGAGTCCGGCGATTAGGCCCAAGACCAGGGCCAGCGGCATCACAATGACAAAGGCGATTCCGGCCAAGACCAGCGAGTTGCGTAGTCGGGTGAACAAGAGGTCGGCTACAGGGCGGCCCGTCCGTAGCGACAATCCCGGATCGCCGCGCAACAACCCCTTCTGTAGGGGAATGTATTCCACCGGGCCGCCAGTGGAGGCTAACCAACCAGAGCCCATCACAAGTCTCCAGACGACTTTTCCGGTCCCCTTTTGCCATTCAACGGCCAGGTTTTGGGAGTTAACACCCCAGAATGATCTTGCCACTCGTGCGCTCTGAGCCGCCTCACTGCGGACAATCGTTGAACTGATTTCGTCAAAACGATCGGCTGCCGCGGCGAGGTTTTCTCTGGCAACTGCAGTGTTGCCTGCGCGTAAATCCTCGACGCTTTGGAGCAGAGTTGTGCTTAGTTCGGGTAGATCGTCCTCGAATCCTGTTCCAATTGCCTCCAGGATGCCGAGAAGGACGGCCAACTGAGCGGCATCCAAAGACGTTTGGTTGGTATCAGCCAAGTTTTCGAGAGCCTGGTTAGCTTGTCGATAATCTTCGGCCAGCAAGGCGTTGATGAAAGCTTCCAGGGAGCCAATCACTTGATCGAGCGCTTCGACGGCACTCTCAAGTTGGCTTTGGGCCGTTTCGAAATTTTCTTCTTCCAGCGCTGTGGTGACGCTTTGCAACTTGTTGGCCAGGGAAGGATCAACCGGTTGGGCGGTCTCGGCAGCTTTCTTCAACTGACGAATCATCTTTTGCACATCGCCGTTTTGCATTTGACCGATTGCTGATGCGGCGAGTTGGTCGTGAATGCTGAAGACTTGAATCAAGCTATTGTTTCGGTAGACGTCGTTGGCCACTTGTGTGAAGACGGATTTTTTCTGCAGCACGTCCTGATTGATCAGCGCCTCTAATTCGCTTTCGGGGCCTTCCAAAGCGACAAGCATCTCTTCTTTGGGTTGATCTTGCTTCAAAATGGATAATATCTGGTCGAGTTGATCGAGGATAAGCTGGCGATCTTCTTCTTTTAATTGCTCGTTTTCTTGGACTTCTTCTCGGTGAGCGCTGAGTCGTTCAATCTCCTCCGCCGGATTTTTGATTTCCCAGCGTTCATTGTCGAGGCTTTCCTCTATGCTGCCATCGGGTTGGCGACGTTGGGCGATCAAGTCCTCCCCCTCCATCTCCCAGCGGATGAGAATGCCATCTTCTGCTACTGCCCACCACTCGTTAAAGCCGTCTTCGGTGCGGATTTTTTTGACAGGGAGACCGATTTTCCGCGACGCCTGCCAATCGGTGCCAATCAGCCAATTGACATAGCGAACATAAAATGGCTCATCAAGCCCCTGTTGATTCAGGAAGGATTCTTCTTGTTCGGGCGTGATGTGGATGCCTAGGACGTTGCGAGCGACATTTCCTGGTGCTGCTTCGGTGATCAGAAAGACGGCAATCGAGACGATGAGCATAGTCAACAGCATCAGCAGCAACCGTCGGATGATGAATTTGGCCATAGGAAACTCCCTCAGGTGAGGTTAAAGTTTAAGGGAAAGGCTGAGGCAGGCAAGGTCAATAGATAAACTTCTTGAACCTGCCCTTCACCTCAGCCTTTGTCAGTCAGAGATTTTAACTTGCCAGCCAGACCTTGTTGAAGAGCATGTAGTAGGTCGGGTGGGGGGGGACATCTTTAACATTGTTGGTCGAAACAAACCAGACATTTCGCCAGAAGGGGATGCCGATGGGGCCGCGGTCGTATTGAATCTGCTCAAGTTCGCAGAAAATTTCACGGCGGGCTTCCACATCGAGCGTGGCGTTGGCCTCGTTCAGTTTCTCGGTGAACTCATCGTCGATCCAGCGGGTTTCGTTCCAGGCAGCCGGGTTGCCGTCAGCATCGGCGACATAAGCCAGGTTGAGCACCATTGTGCCAAGCGGGCGGTGCGTCCACGGGGTGATGCCCAGGGCGACCTCGGTCCACTGCTCCCAGTATTGACTGTTGGGCATCGTGTTGAGGGTGATGTTGAAGCCTGCGGGGGCAGCATCTTCTTTGAGTACCTCAGCATAGGAGACGATGTCGGGCCAACCACTGCCGACAGCTAGTTCTACATCGAGGCCATCGGGATAGCCTGCTTCTGCCAGCAACTCTTTGGCCTTCTCAGGATTGTATTCCGGCATCGGCTTCTCGCAGTATTCGGGATGAATCTGAGCGACGTGGAAGTCCTGTCCGGGAAGACCTTCGCCAAAGTAAGCCAAGTTGAGAACTTTCTCGTGGTTCTGGCACAGCTTGAGCGCCATGCGTACTTTTTCATCACCCCAGGGGTCTTGATCTACACGCATGCGTAGGACCCGGGTTTGCGCTGTGGTAACACCCTGCACGTTGATGTCGGGGTTGTCTCTGAGTGCCTGGAAGGCCTCCAGGGGGTTGCTGTCGCCCAGGTCGAGGTAATCCACTTCGCCAGCCTGAATGGCTGCGATCCAAGCGGACAATTCCTCGCCCATGTCGATGAATTCCATCCCATCGAGGTAGGGCAGCGGTTTGCCATCAGCGCCCATCTGCCAGTAGTCATCGCGTGCCTTCACACTGGCGAACTCGCCCTCACTATATTCTTCCAATGTGTAGGGGCCGGTGCCGTGAGGCGCTTTGATGAAGTCACCCTCGAAGGTCCGGTGGTTCAGAATCATGTTGGGGTAGTGGAAAAGGTGCTCGGGGACGGCAATTTCGCCCTTGTCCAGGTGCAGCTTGACGGTGTAGTCATCCACTTTTTCAATCCCATCCGGGGGTAAGTAGGACATCAAACCCTTAGTGGACGAACCGACATCATCATCGAGCCATTGGCTAATCGAGAAGACGACGTCATCGGCGTTGAATTCATCGCCGTTGTTGTGCATAATTCCCTGGCGCAAGTTGAGTGTCCAGGTCTTCAGGTCTTCGCTTGCATCCCAGTTTTCCAACAGATACGGATGGGTAATGTTGTTCCCGTCCGTGTAGGTCAGATACTCGGCGACCTGGCGGATAATGTTGGTGGGCATGATCCAGGAGAACTGAGCCGGATGGGTCACCTTCTGGATTTGGCTGGCAACGCGAAGGGTACCGCCACGCTGAATTTCTCCAGCGGGCGCTTCAGCGGCTTCTTCTTCCATTGGCTCTTCGGGGGCTTCTTCAGCCGGGCCACAAGCAGCCAGGAACGTGCTGGCAGCCGCAGCAGACATCCCCAAGAGCGTCGCGTTGCGCAAAAATTCGCGCCGCGAAATGCGTCCTTGTTGGTAAAGGTCTTTTAACTCAGGGATATACGGATGTGCCTCGTCCCTTTTCTTTTTCTTGATAATATCCATTGTTGTCTAATCCTCCTTGAAAAAATTAAATACATTTCCGTCAGGTGGAGACATGCTCTGGTACAGATGCTGTCTTACACCTTGGCGGTGATCCATTAGGGAAAGTAGTCGGGTGCACCTCCTTCCATGGGTATAAATTTTTCAATAAATGGAATCACTTGGGTGATGAATATCACAAGAGTCGCAAAACATTATATCATAGCTTTTTAAGCTGTCCGTGGGGGGTTTTGTCTTGAGAGCGTTTGAATTTTGAACTTGGTTATTCCGGTCATTGGTGAGTTCATCATATTTTCAGATATTATGCTCTTTGTTTGATTATGAAATAAACGAACCTTTTTGTCAAGACTGAACCTTACTATTGATCCCGCTGGGGAGCGAAAAATAGGGTTGCTGTTTCCGCTCCCCTTGTTTGGGCGAGCCTCGCGCAGGGGTTAGCTGATTCTGGCCAGTCGCTTTAATTCTGCCTTCAACGAACTCTCAACCGGCGCTATCTCGTGAGAGGCGAGCAGATCCAAAGCGTATTGGCGCGCTCGCATGGCGTAATCTTCGGCGCCATCGTTGTACCAGGTGTCGTAATCTTTGTGGTCGACGCTGAGAGGCTGCCACACCGAGGCAAGATGTTCGAAGGTGTGGTTGTGGCTGAGGAATTCCCCTGCCGGGCCGATCTCGGCGAGAACGTCCTTTGCCAGGGTTTCGTCCGAGACGGTGAATCCGTTCACGAATCGCTTGACCCAGCGAATTTGATCCGCACCCAGAACGATGCTTTCCAGGCTGCCCGTCAGGCCCGAGTTGAGATAGCCGACATCGTGGATCAGGTTGGTGCCCGCCAGGGCGGCTGCCAGCAGACTGCCGGCGTACTCGGCCCCGGCCTGGGCGTCGATCAGCTTGCTGTCCGTCGCACCGCCGGTTCCAAATACGGGAACGTCGTAATGGCGCGACATTTCGGCCATGATTAAGTCGTTGAGGCGCCATTCCGGCGAACCGTAGGGGAAAAGTCCTGTCTTCATGTCCAGAGGGCTGACACACGCTCCGGTGATGAACGGCGCGCCGGGAAGCTGAAGCTGGTGCATGACCAGACCCGCCAGCGTTTCGGCCAAGGCCAAGGCCATCGTGCCGTACATCGTCAGCGGGCCGCTGGCACCGCTCATGATCGTGGGTACATAAATGAGGGGAACTTCGTGATCTGCACAGAAAATCAGGCGCTCAACGGCTTGATGGTCGTGCTCCAAGGGAGAGACGAACTGTCCGTACATGATGTAGTTGGGCCGCTTGCGGAAAGCTTCATCGCCGCCCGCAACTAGCACGGCCATCTCGTGCATGCGCTCGAAAGCCTCCTGCCCTGAGAAACTGGTCATGATCACCGGTTTCACCGTGTGGTTCAGGATAGCGTCGTATTGTTGAGGCTCGGCATCCTCATTGGGGACATCTTTGGGCAGGGCAAAGGACATGACGAAATCGATTTCGTCCAGGGCGTCGCACAGCCGCGCCGAACGGGCGACATCCTCCAACAACGAACTACGGTGCTCACCGCTCTCGGCGTCGTAGGTGTAAATCAAGTCGGACCCGGTCCCAAAATAAATCTGATCGGCCCCCAGCGGCATGACCGGTTCGCCGAGGCGATTGTGGACGACGACATCCTTTTTGACTGTTTCGAGCGCCTGTGTCACCATCTCTTCGTTGAGATAGACACGGACCTCCTCATCTAATGTAGCCCCGGCTTTCTCCAGCTTGGTGCGCATCTCATCGTGATGCACGTTGAGACCAATATTTTCAAGGATGTCGATAGCGGCGTTGTGGAGCCGTTCGATTTTAGGTTCATCCATCATCGTCAGGCTTGGAAGCCAGGTAGAAGCTTGTTTCATATTTTTCTCCTGTAGTTCTAAAGTGTTCTCAAATGTTTGATTTCCAATACCTCACCACAAAATCACAAAGCACAAAGTTTTGTTGGGGCTACATATCTTCTAGATTGTGTGGCCGGGGTTTCCACGCGGATGCGCACAAGGTGACCTTGTGAAAGTGAGATTTGGTACCCCTACGGGCATGCTGCGCGAAAATCTCGGCTTGTTTCCCGTTTTTTTGGGAAGATATATGTGCACAAATTTCCTACCTCCCTGATGCCCAACACCTGACTTCTGGCACCTGATACCTGACTCCAAAATCAATCCTCCACCCAATTCAAAATCACCTTGCCCGAGTGGCCTGATTTCATCACCTCGAAGCCTTTTTCGAACTCGGTGTAGTGGAACTTGTGGGTGATCACCGGGCTGATGTCCAGACCGCTTTGGATCATCGCTTGCATGAAGTACCAGGTCTCGAACATCTCGCGCCCGTAAATGCCTTTGATCGTGAGCATGTTGAAGATGATCTTGTTCCAATCGATAGTCAGTTCCTCGGGTGGAATCCCTAACATGGCGATTTTGGCGCCATGGCACATGTTTGCCAGCATGTCCCGGAAGGCGTCTCCACTACCGGACATTTCCATCCCTACATCGAATCCAGCTACCATGCCCAACTCTTTCTGCACTTCGGCGATGCTTTTTTCGCGTATGTCCAGGGCCACAGTTGCGCCCATTTTCTTGGCCAGATCCAAACGGTAAGGATTCAGGTCGGTTGTGACGATGTAGCGCGCCCCGGCGTGCCGGGCGACGGCGGTCGCCATGATCCCGATCGGCCCTGCTCCCGTGATGAGGACATCTTCACCTACAAGCGGGAAGGACAACGCCGTGTGGGTGGCGTTGCCAAAGGGATCGAAGATGCTGAGAATGTCCATGGGAATGCGCGGATCCGCTTGCCATACGTTGCTGGCCGGAATGCTGATATATTCACCGAAAGCGCCGGGTCGATTGACACCCACGCCTTGTGTGTTTTGACAAAAGTGACGGCGACCGGCCATGCAGTTGCGGCAGCGTCCACAGACAATGTGACCCTCGCCGGAGACAATTTCTCCGATTTCGATGTGATGGACATTGCTGCCCACCGCTGCTACCGTGCCGACGAATTCATGTCCGACGATCATCGGGACGGGAATCGTCTTTTGTGCCCAGGCATCCCAATTCCAAATATGGATATCAGTGCCGCAAATTGCTGTTTTATGCACCTTGATGAGCACATCGTCGATACCGTAGTCCGGCACAGGCATTTCTTCGAGCCATAAGCCGGGCTTGGCGTATTTCTTGACCAACGCGTGCATCGTTTCTTTCATTTTCGAGCCTCACTTTCGTTCGGTTTGTGTGCCCACGTACCAAGCGGCGCCATCTTCTTGAATGATATGTTCGAGGGTGATCTGGCGGGTTTCCTCGACTTCTTCGCGAATCGTTTCGGTAGCGATATCGACATCGCCTGTGCGCAGCGCCTCGATCAGGCGTTTGTGTCTCTTTTCCATTTCCTCCCCTGTGTGCACGAAGACAAAAAAGCGCGCCAGCCGGTCGTGGAGCCGTTTTAGGGTTTTGGCGAGTTCCCGGTTTCCCGAAGCCTGGGCGATCAGGTGGTGAAAGCGGCGATTCTCGTCGAGATAACGCTCTTGAGAAGCATCGTCATCGCCGACATAGCCCGCGTGGACATGTTCAAGAGCGGCTAGCTGCTCTTCGGTAATCCGGGTGGCGGCGCGTTCGACCGAAGCCACCTCGAGGATCTCGCGCAGTTCCAACAAATCACGGAGTTGTTTCAGGGTTACTTTGGCCACGTAGAAACCGCTATGTGGTTTGTTGATGACCAGTCCTTCCTGGGTGA
>CAZXXW010000140.1:6318-9473 GCA_964644835.1 uncultured Anaerolineales bacterium | reverse complement strand
GCTGGCCAACCTGTTCAAGGATCGCGGCGTGCATCTCGACCGCACCTACCAGCTCAATTTCGGCGGCAATATGGATTTCTACAATATGCTCGACCGGAACCGGCTGGAATCGAAGAAGATCTCCAAGACACAGGCGGTGACGAGCCAACTGCCCTATGACCTGGGAGAGGACAACATCCATGTCGGGCCGAGCGATTATGTCCCCTGGCTGACCGACCGGAAGTGGTGCCAAATTCGGATGGAGGGGCGCGCCTTTGGCAACGTGCCCCTGAACCTGGAACTGAAACTGGAAGTATGGGATTCACCCAACTCGGCGGGCGTGATGATCGACGCCGTCCGCTGCGCTAAGCTGGCGATGGACCGCGGCCTGGCCGGGCCCCTGATCGCGCCCTCGGCTTACTTCATGAAGTCGCCGCCGGAGCAGTATCCCGACGACCGGGCGCGTCAAATGGTAGAGGCGTTCATCCGAGGTGAAGATGATTAAGGAAATATCCTAAAAAGTATGACATCATTTCTCGGACAACCCTAACGTTCGTCTAACAGGGTGACGTAGAAGAAGTCTGCGGGGGAGGCTTTAAGATAACGATCCACCTGATCGAACATATCATCGGGGAGCAACGGGACGGCGACGAGTTCGCCGTCCTGTGATTCGATGGCAGTGAAGTGGACCCAGAAATGGTTGATGTCCAGGAGCATGCCGTCGGCAACACCCGCGGATTGCATCGCATCGGCGAGGACGGGCATGCTCAGGCTCGGCCCGGCGAAATAATAGAGCGTCTCGGCGTCCCGGTCGAGGCCGAGGGCGGAACGGCGGGTGACAATCTCGTTGCTGATCGAGGCGCCCCAATCAGTGATTGAGTCGTTGTAGACCCGCTCGGAGATTTCCCCGTCCTGGAGGATCAAGCGGCAGTTCTGGCGCCAGGCGACCAGCTCGGGGGAGGCGGTGATCTCTTCACCCCAGTTGCCGATGCGGACGGCGCCGTCCCGGTAGATGCCCACGGTGGCAAAGCCGTCTTTGGGGGGCAGGGCTTCGATTCCGTTGGCCATGGCGCCGTAGCCCCCGTTGGCGGCCCGGAACCCGCCGTTGAAAGCGGCCAGGAGGACACCGGAGCGGCGGTGCTTTTCGGCGATGAGGCCGTCACCGGTGGGGCCGCCGGGCAGAGAAGGCTCATTGAAGCCGAGGACGAAATGCAGTTGGGTGCGGGTCAGATCGAAGGCGACGACGGCGATGATGGCGTAGGGACGCTCCGGGTCGGGCTGCAGGAAGGTGCGCGCTGCGACGGTGCCTCCATCCTGGTCGTGGATGTACGGCTGCCAGACGCCTTCGCCGTCCATCTCGCCGAAGGGTTCCAGGGCGGGGAGCTGCCAGGGCGTGGGGGTCAGCGTAGGCGGGACAAACGTGGGGGATGGCTGGTCCTCGTTCCCCTGAGTGTGATTCTCCGGTGTTGGGGTGGCGGTGGCCGCCGGGGTGGGTGTCGATGTTTCGGCAATGCGAGTCCCCTCGGGGGTGACACTGCTCTCCCAGGGGGCGCGAGCCTGTTCAATCCCGAATTGATACTGCCAGAAGGTAATCCGATCTTGAAGTTGAAAGACAAGCTCTTCGAGATAGGCAACCGGCCGGGGGCCGACCACGGCGCGCATCTGATTGGCGACCGCGGCGCCAAGTTGGGGCCAAACTTCCACCGCGGCGAAAATTCCCCCACAAGCAATCAACAAGGCTAGTAGAATCAGGATAGCGATACGTCTAAAACGAGGGGATTTAAATTTTTTTTGCAACGGCGACACTTCTATAGCCATAAAGTGCTATTGTCCTGCGACGCAGCTTGGCTATAATTAGCGTATAATCGACAACACACTTGAAAGGATTAGCCAATGCTATCGCTTGATGAAAAAATTTCCTTTCTCGCCAGGGTAGCATCATTTCGAGGTCTGACGCCAGAGCAATCCGGGAAACTGGCCAAATTATGCAGGGAGGAATTTTACCTCGCCGGGGAGCAATTTTTCAACCAGAGCAAAGCCGACGAGGCCCTGTTTATCATCGTCGAGGGCAGGGTGGTGCTGGAGCGCAAAATCGGGGGAAAATCCGACACCGTATCGCTGAATGTGGTCCAATCGGGGGATTCTTTTGGGGAGATCTCTTTATTCTACAATGTGCCCTGGTCGGTGAAAGCGACGGCGACAAGACCGACAACGGTGTTGAGATTACGCCACGACGATTTCAGCGCCTTCATCGACGATCACCCCGAGTTGCTAGACAGCTTGAACGGCGTAATCAGCGAGCGGCTGGCCGAAGCCAACGTCAAGATTTCAGAAATTACCTGGGACAAAAAGCCGCACCAAGCACAGAAATTGTACGAGAAGCTTTCTTTTTAGGACCAGTCGGATAGGGGGAACATAGTATCGACTCAAGCGCTCTTTTGGGAGGCGTAAAAGTCGGCATACTTGCGATCGGTTTTAGCGATGTGGGTAATAATCCAGGTAAACGTGTCACTGAGCGCCTTGCGAAAGGCCTGATCATCCTGCGAT
The DNA here is from genome assembly GCA_964644835.1 of uncultured Anaerolineales bacterium. GTDB lineage: Bacteria > Chloroflexota > Anaerolineae > Anaerolineales > UBA11858 > JAYELX01. Next base: position 6,947 of record CAZXXW010000140.1, on the reverse strand, counting down.
TCGACCGCCGGTTTCAACTCTTGAAAGCTGTCTTTGAAATTCGCATGGACTTTCTCGTGCTGCTCAAGATAGGGAAACCCGATGGATTCCATGAACTGCTCTTCGTTGGTGAAGTGTTCATCCACATAGCTGGCCAGGGTTTGACTGAATACCCGGTAAGCCTGATCGCGTTTCCCCTCTCCTAACAAGGCATAGACCTCGTTGAGCATGTCGACCAGTTTGACGTGCTCTTTATCTACTGCCTCAATACCAAGTTTGAATTCTTTGTCAAAATCGAACATTGCCATACTTAACCTCATTTCTATCTATCGATAGCTTCTAACCTATCCAGAAAAGGTTTCAACGAGATGATTTTACCGCAAGCTGCGTTGTTTCGAAGGGAACAATCACCGTTTCTCAGCCACGTATAGATGCACGCTGCCAAAGCCGGCGATAGGCTCGGCGGTGTAGTCAAAGCTGAATTGTTGAAACAATGTGTCCATATCGCGGATGATGTCGCCCATAGCGATCCACATCCTAGCAAGTTGCATCCCAAACCAGTTGCGATCGAGGGGATAGCCGACGTCGACGATGACCAGCACCCCGCCCGGCTTCAGGACGCGGTGTATCTCGGCCATCGTCCGTTGGCC
>CAZXXW010000140.1:0-6308 GCA_964644835.1 uncultured Anaerolineales bacterium | reverse complement strand
GGCCGTCGGGGCAGGCGGTAAAAGCCATCGTGTTGACGATGGTATCAAAAGCGGCTTCTTGGTACGGGAGGGCTTGAGCATCCCCCTGGTGGAGGTGGGCTGCCATCCCTCGGCTCTCGAGCTTGTCCCGGGCCAGGACGGCCAGCCTGTGGTTGTAGTCGAGGCCGTAGGCCCGGAAGCGATGAGCGAATCGGGTCAACAAGTAACCGGTTCCAAAGGAAATTTCGAGGACGCGCGGACCGCGGAGGTGCGGCAGGGCGGCTCGCAGCCAGCGGCGCCAGAAGGGTAGCACCCTGACGATGAGATCGTAGAAGGGGGCAAAGGCGGTATAGAATTCGTCAAACGCTTGGGTGAAGCCTTTACCATCTTCGGGTTCATCGACGTACTCGACGGGATTACTACCCATCTTCGCTTGGAGCAGGCTGCTCGGTACGGCGCGCCGAGCGCAGGGTGATGATGGTGATGCCCACCGAGAGGGCATCAATGACAAGCAGAACGATCACCAGGGCGTTTCGCGTAAACTGAAGGGCACCAACCAAAATTGCGATGAACTGGACAAAGACAAACACACCGCCGTGCGAGAGAATCGTCCGGCGCCATTTGATGTTCTTGGTTTCCTGGCGCTCTTTTTGGACGTCGGTTTCCCAGCGTAGTCCGGGCATGTTGGGCTCGATTTTTTCGCGGATATGCGTGGCCGCGTCGTAAACGCGGGTGTCGTTTTGGGTCCAAGCGATGACCAGGAAGAGGATCAGCGGGGGCAGAATCAGGGCAATTGGCCCGTTGTTGACCCCAAAGCCGAGGATCACACCGGTGATCGTAAAGGTGATCGCCAGCAGTTGTTGGCGCAGGCCAATCCGCTGGACGATTTCTGCCCGGAGGGCAGAATATTCCAATTTGATGTTTTCGATCTTTTTTTCGTCGGGGGTATCGGGCATGAGGCACCTCGCTTTTTGACAACCAAGCTGATGAAATGGCCTCTTTATTCTACCTTCAATAATGCACTAGCGCTAGCCGATCAGATACCCGCGAATGAATTACGGGCTGCTAATGGAAGCTGACTTCGCTGTGTGTGCCCTTGGCAAAGTCAGCAGGCGGACTTGGTGGCACTTCTGGTAAGACTTCCAAGGTTTGGCAAACTTCGGAAGTCTGGACCGTGAACATACGGAGCATCTGCGCCACGTTTCGCTGTCAGCCACGATCGTCGTAAATGGATCAGATCGCGCTTTTCCCGGAAGACGAACAAACTCTCATGCTGTTGTGAATATATTGACCTGACTTTCCCTACCATCTATAATCCCAAAAATGAGAGAAGCTGGAAATTCGTAGGGACAGTAACACAACTCTCCAGCAAATGTGTCCCTGGGAGGCAACTTGAAAAAATATTGGAAAGAATATCAATGGTCGAATATTTTTGCCATGCTGCGCAATCAAAAAATATCACCTAAAATCTGCACAGATGATTTTAATGACCGTCTCGTCGTTATTACCGGAGCAACGTCAGGGATAGGATATGCTACGGCAAAAACATATGCTTCTCACGGAGCAGATATTCTCGGTATCAACCGGAATGAAGAGAAGTCAAAACAGGTATGTGAAACACTGAGCAGTCAATATGATACAAAATGTACCTATTTGATCGCAGATTTTGCCAACTTGACAGAAGTCCATGATGTCGCCAAGAAATTATCTGCATGGGATAGAAATATCGATGTGCTCATCCACAATGCCGGTGTTTTTGCCACAAAGAAAACGTTCACCGTTGATAACCTGGAAATGGTTTTTCAGGTAAATTATCTGAGCACATTTATTTTAAATAATTACCTTCGAGAAAAATTCATCAAGCAAAAGAGCGGGCGAATCCTATTTGTAAACTCTGAGGCGCATCGATTTGCTGTTTGGGGCTTGAATTTGGATGATCTTGGCTGGGAGGAGCATCGGTATTCAGGACTGAAAAGTTATGGCGCTGCAAAAACAGCCCAATTGCTATCGATGATCAAACTCAGTGAGTATTTTGCGGGAACCGGCGTAACCGTGAACGCGATGCACCCGGGGAATGTGAAGACCAGTAGCGGTGAAAACAATGGTGAACTCTATAAGTTCTTCAAGAAGATACTTGTTGATAGAACGGCGAAGTCCCCGGAGGTTTCTGCGAAAGCTCTCTATTATTTAGGGGTTTCCGATGAGTTAGAGAACACGTCAGGAAAATTTTTTCATCTCACAACGGAAGAAGAGCCTGCCCCTCCAGCGTTGGACAAGGATGCGGCAGAAGAATTGTGGGCATTAAGCTTAACGTTAGGTGGCATAAAATGACAACAAACGAGAAAAGAATTGTCATCGTCGGCGCTGGTATGGCGGGATTAACCGCGGCGGCCTATTTGGCCAGGGAGAATTACCCTGTTGTCGTCTTAGAAAAAAATGACAGAATTGGGGGATTAGTGAATACATTCGAGCATGATGGCTTTTGCTTTGATTCTGGACCAAGGGCGTTTGTGAATTCCGGCATGGTGCAACCCATCTTAAGAGATTTAGGGATCGGGTGGGAGTTTTTAGAAAATAAGATTTCAATGGGTATTGAAGATCAACTGTTTCTCGTTGATTCACTGGATGCTCTCGAGGACTATAAGTATATGCTGGTCCATCTTTATCCTGCAAATCGTGAAGAGATAGAAGAAATCCTATCAATCGTGAATCAACTGTCTGAATATACCAAAATCCTATACCAATTTGACAACCCTAGTTTCGTAGATTTTTCAAGCGACAAAGTATACATCTTTAGAAAATTGATCCCCTGGACAATCAAGCTGCTCTATGTGTTAAGAAAGTTAAGACAGTTCAATACGCCAATGGAAGATTTTCTAAAGCAATTAACCGACAATCAGTCTTTAATAGATGTCTTGACCCAATATTTTTTCAGGAAGACACCCACCTATTTCGCCTTGGGTTATTTCTATGTCTATCTGGATTACTTTTACCCCAAAGACGGAACCGGTGCTTTGCCTAAGCTTTTAAAAGAGAAGATCTTGCAGTGGGGGGGAGACATACAACTGAAGAAACGAATCATAGAAGTAACCCCATCGGAATCGACGGTCACTGACGCAGAAGGCAATCGTTATCACTACGATCATCTGATCTGGGCAGCAGATTTGAAAACGCTCTATCGGAATCTCAATCTTGCGGGTTTAGATGCCCGATTAATCCATAGAACTGAAACGCAGGCTCAAAAAGCGCTCTCGTCCAAGGGGGCTGAATCCAGCTTCATCCTGTTTGTTGGCGTAGACCGTCCGCCTTCCTATTTCCAAGCCAGGGGGGGCGAGCACATGTTTTACACCCCTTCAAAAGAAGGATTAGGAGAAACAAATCGGGGGGAAAGACAACATCTGATAAACAATTTCGACAAAAAATCCAAGAAGGAGGTTTTCGATTGGTTAGGCAAGTTTTGCCGTTTAAACACCTACGAAGTCTCTATACCTGCTCTCCGAGATCCTTCCCTGGCACCTGAAGGACAAACAGGAATGATGATAAGTTGTCTTTTTGACTATGATGTTATCAAAAAGATTGAAGAAGCAGGTTGGTATGAGCAATTTAAGGACAGCATGGAAAATCGCATTATTAGCCTTTTTTCTGAAACAATCTATCAAGGCTTCGATGATGACATCCTGTTTAAATTTTCATCGACACCGCTGACGATCAATACGGTGTCTGGAAGTTCTGAAGGAGCGATTACCGGTTGGTCTTTTGAAACGGAAATCCCTGTAAAAAATCAATTGAAAGATATTCCCAAATCTATTCAAACGCCTATCCCAGGAGTCTTTCAAGCCGGTCAGTGGGCATATTCTCCAGCAGGCGTCCCCATCGCCATGTTAACAGGCTGGCATGCAGCCCAAAAAATCATCAAACGAGCAAGATGAACATCCTTCGAGCAGTCACCATCGGGTTTCTCATTTTGGAAGCCACCAACGTCATCACGCTCTATTTTTTTCCGGGCTCAAAAGTTGCCAATGGCGTGGGGGTGTTCAAAGCCTGGGAAGCATCAAAGCGCGATCCTGAGGTGCATAATTTTGTCAAATATTTGGTCAACTGGGTGGCCGGTACCAAGCTGATCTTTATTTTTTTGTTGATTGTTCTACTGGCCAAGGCCGATGAACGGCAGTTGATCTTGATGGGAGTGGCGTTGATGCTTTCAATCGCTTCCTTCTTTTGGCGGCTTTTCCCACTCATTCGCCAAATGGATCGTGCGGACGAAATCGAGCCATCCAAGTATTCGCTGATCTTAGGCTGGATGATTTTTGCGTTTATCGCAATCTTTCTAGGCGCTATCGTCGTAACCGTGATGATCTAAACAATGACTCCCTGTTGTGCAACCCAAATAACGAATCGATAATAAGGGAATCTATGAATGCATTAAGACTGGAAGATTTTCCTCTACGAACCTACGACAAAATTCGATACGCCGACACCGACCAGCAAGGGCATGTCAACAACGCCGTTTTCGCCACTTTTCTAGAAACCGGCAGGGTCGAAGTGCTCTACAATCGTGACTACCCTCTTTTGGCTGAGGGTGCCAGTTTTGTGATCGCCTCGCTAAAGCTAGATTTCTTGAAAGAGATCCGATGGCCTGGTCGGGTCGATACGGGAACAGGAATCTTGAAGATCGGGAATAGCTCGATACGAATTTACCAAGAGCTGTTCCAAGATGGGCAAAGCGTGGCCACTGCCGAAACCGTCATCGTGCAAGTCGATGATCGCACTGGACGGGGCAAGAGGCTGACCGCTGATGCCAGGGAAACACTGGGAGGATGGCTACTCAGCTAGGGCAGACAATTCTTGGTGTCCTGGGGGATTCTTCGCCTGGCGGCTCAGAATGACTCCTTCCCCATTGCTTAAATGCAACGTAGCGCAAGGCATGCCTTGCGCTACAGCGATTTAATCAAGAAACCGGACTTGCTTTTATCCCTAAGGCGTTGGGGTGAGCGTCGGCGGCTGGCCTTCGACGGAGACATCGTCGGCGTAGACGGGAGAGAGATTGCCGTCGGCATCGCGGTATTGGACGCTGACGTAGAAACCGGTCCAGTTGACCGGGACGGTGTACTCGTAGGTTTGCTCGGCGTCGAACGGCTGCCACTCGGCCTCGGCGATCTCTTCTTCGCTGAAGGGCGTGTTCCCCGTGCGGACGCGCATCTCGACGGCCTCGGCAGCGGAGCTGCCAGCATCGAAGGCGGCCTGAATCGAAACCGTATCCCCAGCGATGCCGCCAATACAGCAGCGCCCCTCTTCGAGGACGACCGAGCCCTGGACGATCGCCGTCGGCTGGGGTTCGGGGCTGGTCACTTGGACTTGTGCCGATTCAACCTCGCTCTTCTGAGTGGCCAACACGGAGATGTATTCCTCCTGGTCGGCGATTTGGGTGGCTTGCCCTGCCACCTGGGTAAGCAGTCCGCTGACCGTGTTCTCGTAGCGAGAACAATCCGGCTGATCGGGTTGGAGGGACGGGCCGCAGGAGGCCAGGGCCGCGGCGAGCAGCAGGATTGCGAGCAAGACAGAAATTCTACGTATTTTCATCGTTTCAGGCTCCTCCTACTTGCGCTTGGCTGCCTGCATGCGGCGTCTACGCTCGACCCGCTTCCAAACGAAGGCGGCGAGCAGTGCCACGGTCATGATCACGCTGAGCACCTTGACGAGCAGGGATTGAAAATCGGTCCCGATCATGATGCCGTGGATCGTGCCGAAGGCGAAGGCGAGGTAATTGAGCCAGTGAATCTGACGCCACTGCTTGCGGAACGACTTGCGCCACAAGGCCGTCAAGGCGGTGATCACCATCAGCCACAGAGCCGGGCGTCCGGCCAAACGGAAGAAGGCCTCCACCGAACTGAAATCGGGCAAATAAGCCGCCAACGAGCCAACCTTAATGGCGACGGCGGTGCCGTGAATTGCCAGCAAGGTCAACCCACCGATGGAGTAAAGGTGGTGCAGTTTTTGAAAGGGACGCCCAAAATAGCGAACCAGTTGGCGGGTGTACAGCGACATCAGGCTGGCCAGAAAAATGGAGAGATACCCGGCCAGGGCCATCACCCGGGTAAGTCCATCCAAAAACGGCGGGGAATCCAAAAGGACGGGGATCAAAACGAGAAGGAAGAGAACGGCTGAACCAAGCCACAAGATCCAGGTTCGTTTCGGGTTCATCGGGGACATAGCATACCTCACCTTTCTATTGAAGTTTAGCCACCTATCACTTTCAAAAAAAAGCGGCAAAACACCGGTTTGCGAAGCATGCCCTTGGCAAGTGTTTTCGAACAGCGTGAGAAAATGTA
>CAZXXW010000139.1:5097-9542 GCA_964644835.1 uncultured Anaerolineales bacterium | reverse complement strand
CCTGATACCTAACACCGGAGACCTGATACCTGACACCTGAAACCCTCCCACCTCGCACCCCGCACTTCGCACTCTCTTATGTCTCGTGACCTCATCACCTCCTTAGCCTACGCCCGCACCTGGCCCTTGATTGGCCGCATGGCCTACTACGCCCTCAAAATTTTGGGCGTGGAGTTGCCCCTTTCGGTGCCCATCGGCGAGAAACTAGAGATCGCCCATGGCGGCTTTGGGATTGTGATTCACTCGCGCGCCAAGATTGGAGATCGGGTCAAAATTTATCCTGGCGTTACCCTGGGGCGCAGCGATATTTATCATCCTATGTCGGCCTCCCGCTTTGAAGGTATCGTCATCGAAGATGATGTCATTCTCGCCCCTGGCTGCAAGGTCCTGGCCCGGGAAGGCCTACTCCGGGTCGGGCGCGGCACGGTGGTGGGAGCCAACGCTGTGCTGCTGGAATCCACCGGCGAGAACGAAATCTGGGCCGGAGTTCCTGCCCGCTTGCTCGGTCCCCGTCCTGCTCATCCGGATTGCTGATATGACCACCGAGACGACTCGCATTTGTCTTGTTCCTCGCGTTTCCGGCGTTGGTGGGATGGTTTCCTTCCGAGACAAATTCAACCAAGCCCTGCGCGCTCGCGGCATCGAAGTCCTCTACGATCTGCAAGCAGTAAGCCGCACCCCGCACCTCGCACATCGCACTTCGGTATTGGTCATCGGCGGTACGCGCGACTTATTGAGCCTGTGGCGGGCCAAGCGCCGCGGGATCAAGATCGTCCAGCGGTTGAATGGAATGAATTGGCTCCACCGCAAACTCAACACCGGCATCCGTCATGCCCTTAAATCTATTTATGGCAATTGGAATTTACAATTCATCCGCTCGCACCTTGCCGACCATATCCTCTATCAGAGCGAATTCTCCCGCTGCTGGTGGGAGCGAGTCTACGGCCCCACCAAGGAGGTTACCAACAGTGTTGTCTACAACGCCGTAGACCTTGACAAATATGCTCCCAATCCCCGGACTGCCAACTCACAATCGGACAATTACCGCATCCTCCTCGTCGAGGGCTCTTTGATGGGCGGCTACGAGCTTGGTTTGGGCACCGCCGTCGCCCTGGTTGACAAACTGAACAATGCGCATAGGCAAAGGCTGGGCAAGCCAGTGGAATTGGTCGTTGTCGGGCGAGTAAGTCCGGATGCTCAGAAATTTTGGGATCAACGCGCGGAGAGGACGATCAACTGGGCAGGATTGGTCCCGGCGGAATCTATTCCCGATTTTGACCGCGCCGCTCATCTCCTGTACGCCGCGGATCTCAACGCGGCCTGTCCCAACGCCGTCATCGAAGCACTGGCCTGTGGCACGCCCGTGCTGGCCTTCGACACTGGCGCGCTGCTCGAGCTGGTCACCGGTGACGCCGGGCGCGTTGTCTCCTATGGCGGTGATCCCTGGCAGCTTGACCCTCCCGATGTGGACGCCCTGGCCGAAGCCGCCGTCGAGATTCTCCTGCATCAAGAACGCTTCCGGCCTGCTGCCCGCGCCCGCGCCGAAGCCGCTTTTGGGCTCGACGAGATGGTGGATGGATATCTGGATGCTCTGATAGATTAAGTTATAGGTCTTACGCCCATGAAGCCAAATTTACCGCCGAGACACAGAGAACACCGGGAAAAACGCTGTTTTGTTTCTTTTAATCAAATCTCTGCGCACTTCGCGTATCAGCGGTGGATTTGCAAATAAACTGCGTAACTCCCTTAAGTGAGTTGGAGATATAAGGCAGATGCGGGCGGAAGTAGAAGTGTTGAACTGATTTTATCAATCTGTGTTGATCTTATTTATCTGTGGCTAATTTTCTTTATCTGAAAACTTATGGCTAATTTCTTTCTACGTCTTGCCTCCTTCCTGGCTCGTATTTTGCCGGACAGGTTCAAAAAACTTCTCTATGCCATCGACCCGCTTGCCCGCCGCATCCGCGCCGCGCTCAACCGCGCTGCTCCAAGCGGCTTGACCGAGGTCACCGTCGCAGCCGGGGGGTTGAAAGGCGCCCGTCTCCAACTTGATCTCCAACTGGAGAAGGATTACTGGCTTGGCACCTACGAGACCGATTTACAAAAAGCAGTCTCTGATCTTATTCAGCCCGATATGGTTGTCTACGATGTTGGCGCCAACATCGGCTACATCTCCTTGTTGCTGGCTCGAGCCGTCGGCGAACAAGGACGTGTTTTCTCTTTCGAAGCCCTACCCACCAACCTCGAGCGCTTGCGCCATAACCTGACTCTCAATTCCTTTGGTGACCGCGTCCGGGTCGTCGCCGCGGCAGTCAGCATCGATTCCCAGCCCGTTCGTTTTTTAGTCGGTCCCTCCGGCGCGATGGGAAAAGCCGAAGGCTCGGCGGGACGTTCGCTCGCCTATGCAGAGACACTCGAAGTCCCTGGCATCTCTTTGGACGATTTTGTCTACCGGGACGATAATTCCTCTCCCGATGTGATCAAGATGGATATTGAAGGTGGGGAGGTTTTGGCCTTGCAAGGTATGACCCGTCTCTTGAATGAAGCCCGTCCCCTGATCCTGTTGGAATTACACGGTCCCGAAGCCGCCCGCGTTGCCTGGGAAACGCTTACCCAGGCCGACTACACCATTCACGCCATGTCCGCAGGGTATCCCCGGGTCACTTCCCTGGATGCTTTGGACTGGAAAGCTTACCTGGTGGCGCGGCCATGAAGCCATCGTCGCTTTCCTACGCCCATTTTTCAGGTCGCTTGGCGCTTCAGCAGCGGGTTTTGCCCCTCTATCGCCGCCCCTTCGTGGACGCGCTGGCATCAGCCTGTCAGGATGGCCTCAGCATCTTTGCCGGGAAATCCTTGCCCGGAGAAGGGATTGTGACCACCACGGGGTTAGAGACCGCCGACTTCGTCCCGGCGAGAAACTGGCATTTTGCCAATCCCTCCTCGCCTTTCTATTTGTGTTGGCAGTGGGGCTTGCTTCGCTGGCTGCGAGATTGGAATCCGGATGCCTTGATTGTGGAGGCCAACCCCCGTTACCTGAGTACTCGCCTGGCGGTGATGTGGATGCATGCCCGCGGGAGAATCGTGCTGGGGTGGGGGTTGGGTGCCCCTCCCCTGAGCGGAATCCTGGCTCCGTTACGCCGTAACAGTCGCCTCACCTTCTTACGCTCGCTGGACGGGGTTGTTGCGTATAGCCAAAAGGGGGCGCAGGAATATCGCACCTTAGGTCTGTCGCCAGAGCGCATCTTTGTCGCTGTCAATGCCTCTATGCCCAAGCCAACGTCCCCGCCGCCAGAGCGACTGCCTCACTTTCGGGGTCGGCCTATTGTCCTTTTCGTGGGGAGATTACAGGCCCGCAAGCGGATCGATATTCTCTTGCGCGCTTGTGCCGCCTTGCCTGACGATCTCCAACCCCGTCTAATCATCGTTGGCGATGGCCCTGCCCGGCATGAGTTTGAGACGCTGGCCGAAGAGGTCTATCCCTCTGCCGAGTTTGTTGGGGCCAAGTATGGAGATGAAGTAGCATCTTACTTTGCCGCCGCCGATCTGTTTGCCCTCCCCGGCACTGGGGGGTTGGCCGTGCAGCAGGCCATGTCCTATGGCTTGCCTGTGATTGTGGCCCAGGGCGATGGCACCCAAGACAATCTCGTCCGCCCGGAAAACGGTTGGCAAGTCCCCCCGGGCGATCAGGCCGCTTTCAGCCAGACTTTGCGTCAGGCCTTGTCCGATGTTTCCCGCTTGCGCCACATGGGAGCAGAATCCTACCGCATCGTTACCAAAGAAGTGAATGTAGAGTCGATGGTTGCTGATTTTGTGAAAGCCTTGCATGTGCTTGAGGATAGCAAGTGATGAGATTGCTTTTTGTCGTTGACGGACGTTCGCCCATCGCCTTGAATTGGATCCGATATTTTGTCCAGCGCGGTGACGAGGTTCACCTTGTCTCTTTGTATCCCTGCCAGCCTGAACTAGACCTCGCCTCCTTGACGGTCCTCCCGGTAGCATTTTCCGGCGCGGTGGAGCAGGGGCAAGAACGCAAAGGCGAGAGCCTGTGGCGGGGATGGCTGCGCAAAGTGGCCACGCCTCAGTTCCGCACAATGTTACGGCATCACTTTGTGCCTCGGAGTTTGCCGGGCGCGGCCGAAAAACTGCGATCGCTCATCGATGACCTTCAGCCGGTTTTGATTCACGCCATGCGGATTCCTTACGAGGGTATGGTCGCTGCGCTCGCAAATCGTTCGCCGTTGCTGGTCTCCGTTTGGGGGAACGATTTCACCTTGCACGCGCCAGCGACGCGAGAACTCATCCGCTTGACCTGCCTGACCCTGGAAGGGGCCGACGCGCTGCACACCGATTGTCGCCGCGACTTGGCACTGGCCCGTGAATGGGGATTCGATGCTCACAAACCGAGTTTGGTCGTGCCCGGAGCGGGGGGGATTCAATTGGATGTT
>CAZXXW010000139.1:0-5087 GCA_964644835.1 uncultured Anaerolineales bacterium | reverse complement strand
CCCTCTAGGAGTAGGGCCAGGGGTGAGGGCTGGAGGGTTATCAACCCCCGAGGCCTGCGTGCCTATGTCCGCAACGATACCTTTTTCCGGGCGATTCCGCTTGTCTTGACGCAGAAGCCGGGGGTCCAGTTCGTCTGCCCGGCCATGCAGAATCAACCTGAGGCCGAGGAATGGGCCTCCCGCCTGGATGTGGGCGATTCTCTCCAATTGTTGCCCCGTCTATCCCGAACGGAGATGGCTGCGGCCTTGCGTCGATCGGAAATCATGCTCTCGATAACCGAACACGACGGCACACCCAACTCTCTCTTGGAGGCCATGGCCTGCGGCTGCTTCCCCATCGCCGGGGATATTCCTTCCTTACGGGAGTGGATTGATCCCGGCGAAAACGGCTTTCTCGTCGATCCCGGTGATCCTGACGCCTTGGCTGAAGCAATTCTGCAGGCATTGGATGATCCCAACTTGCGGATTCAGGCACAAAAACAAAACGCCCGGCTGATCGCCGAGCGGGCCGATTATGACCAGGTGATGGCACAGGCGGCCGAGTTTTATGCTCAAATTATTGCTATGGCTTGAGGGGGAATCAGAAATTGAACTCTTCCGAACAGGTCACTTTCTCTTCCGCCCCTTGTACCAGGCGGCGTAACGAGAAGCAAAATGAACCCAAGGAGCGGAGGGTAGCCAACGTCCCGGTTCGGCATGTTGAAGGGCAATTTTCAGACTAGGAGCATCATCGAAATGGGGGAGGATCAAAGAGCCGTTACCGATTTCAAAAGGAGCATGGGCATCAGAGCCGTGCGTCCCGACGAGGTTGTGCTCGCGGGCAAAATGAGCCGCGCGCCGGTTGAATCCAGGCCACAGGCAGCGGGCGTTGAAGGTTTCGAGGGCGTCGATGTGAGGGAGAATGGTCAACAAGGCTTCGAGTTTCCAGTGCCCTTTGCGAATTTTGTCGAAGGGATGCGAAACGCTGATCAAGGCGCCTTGTTCTCGCAAGCGGGTGATCGCCTCCAGGGGAGCCAAGCTGGGGGGAATCTCTTCGCTGACGTACACGGCCAGGAGTTCCCCCTCGGTTGTATTGATCTCCTCACCGACGATAACCCGCTCGGGATCGAGTTCCTTGGCGTGTAATGCCCCTTGGATGGTGTTGTGATCGCTGACCACAACCCGGTCAAGTCCCCGGCGCCGGCAAGTTGCCAGTAACTTTTCTGGCCTGGTCAGGCTGTCGGGTGAGTAGACCGTGTGGGTATGAAAATCGACTCGTAATCGTTTCATGATGGTCAGCGCTGGGAAGGGTGCGCGTAAACATATCGGATTCAGTCAAACAGGGTATGCCAAAACATACCCTGTCTATTTCTCTTATCCAGGCGTGGGATTGATTTTAGTCCTTCTTGCTGAGCAGATACCCTAAGCCAATGCCAGCAGCAGCCAGGATGGTCATGCCGACGATGGCCTGTTTGACGGTCTTGGGCTCCATGCCGGGCATGACCACTTCGCCCTCGCCATAGTCTTTGAAAAGTTGACCCCACTTCGTTTGTAAAGCTGCCTCGACGCGCTCGCGGCCGACAAAGGGATACCAGTAGACGTTGTGGTAGAAGTTGCTGGCAAAGTAAGACCACGGTGTGATCGGGCTGCGGAGCAACAGGCCCTCGAAGGGTTTCAGCCAACCGTGGTAAATCATTTTCTGGCCTCGACTGGCAAAGGTATCTTCTTGGACGAAGTTCCACGGTTTTTCTTGTTCGATGTCGTAGCCGACGATTTCGATTTCCTTCGGGTCGCCGATGCCCAGCCCGGCTTCGTGTGCCAAACGGACGAAACGTATATTGAGGGGGTCGAAGCCTTGTAATTTTGCCGAAACCGCATCAATTGCCACCTGATCGGAAGATGCCAGTAGGATGTCTTTCTCGTGCCAGCGCATCGCCCGGGGGCCGGGACCTTCTCCGGCAAAGGTGCCATCCATGACGGCGAAGATGCCGGGGTGAATCTCTTGCTGAATGGTCAACAAGTCGACAAGGGTGTCGTGGATCACGCTGTGAGTCCAGTGACGCTCACGGTGGAGCAAGCCGCCAAAAGCGTTTTTCATCGCTCCGGTGATCGTGGTGAAGACGTGCGTCTTCACGGTGGGAAGTTGAATGATGTTCATCCCTACCAACGCCTTGGGGATAAAGACGCCATCGGGATAAACTTCGTCCAACACCAGATAGGGACGGCTTTTGGGGTAATACTCAACCCACTCGAAGTCTTGGTTGTAGAGATACAAGCAGGGCACCTCGTATTTATCGGTGACGAATTTGTGCTTGTTGTTGCGTTCCCCGTCGGCTGTGTCGACCACAACAGTATCGTTGTGGACGCCGACGAGATCATCGTAGCCCGCTTTTTGAAGCGTTTTGATGACCCCCTCGAGCTGCCACGGGGTCGTGGAGCAAGCCGGGTACCAGGTCTGCCAAGAGATATTGATTTTGAGGCCAGTTTGAAGCCCTTTTGGCAAGACAGAGTCAAACTCGGCTAACTTCATTAGATGCTCGTAATCTTCGAGCACCGTTTCAGGGGTTGTTTTTAAGACGGCAACTTTTCCTTTGCCGGGAAAATCGGACATTGTTTACCTCCAGTGATAGGTATAATTTAAGATCCGGGACTATCGGTTTAGCAAGATAAGCGTTAGAATAAATGATATGCTCTCCCGAACGACCTTATTGTAACAGGAAAGGTTGAAACTTGACCAACAGATTGAGCCAGTTGCAGTACCATTGTTGATTCGGGTAGATATAGTATAATCTGATCAGTACTTTAGTACATCTTGATAACTTTGTTTGCTGATCGCTTTTTTCGCCATCTTCATGTTTGGTTAATAACAGTACATATATTGGTAAATCCTCTTTTGGACGCAAGCGATCAATAGGAACTTGATATGACCAGCATCCGCGCTTTTTTCAAAAAAGTGCAACCCCAGGTCTTTGTTGTGGCCTTGTTCTCCTGGACTGTTTTCTTGATCTTGGCTCCTCGTGTCGAGGATGTTCATGATACTTTGATCGCGGGGGATTATGCCTACTTGGCGGTGGGCAAACGAGGGATTAGGATACTCGATCTCGCCGATCCGGCCAATCCCGAACAAGTGGGGGAATTCGACACGTTTGGCTCGGCCAACGCGCTGGCTTTGAAAGGTGATTCTCTTTATGTGGCCGATGGCCGCGGTGGCTTGCTGGTGCTGGATGTGTCCAACCCTTCCCAACCGTCTATTCGCTGGGTCTTTGAAGACTCAAAATCGGCCAGTGATGTGCTCATTAAGGGTAATCTTGTTTTTCTCGCCGATCGCGATTTTGGTATCTGGGCTCTCAAAGCTGACAACGGTCCCGGAAAGAAACGCCTTGTTACCGACGAGCAAGGCATCCTTCATCTTGCCGTCCGAGGTAATTTCCTCTCCGGCGTTGGTGTCGATGACACCTTCTACGTCTTCAATATCAAAGATATTACTGAAGTTGAAAAAGTTGCTTCGTTTGGCCTGGGCACGGCGGTCAACGATTTGACCTTTCGCGGTGATCGACTCTACCTTGCCACGGAGAAATCGGGCTTGATCTGGATCGACGAGCCCGACGGCGGGACGGTTTCCAGAGATGGCGGCACGAAGGACTTTGGCGAAGCGATAGAGGCCATTCATCTGGAGGGGAATTATCTTTACCTGGGGCTTGAAGATGAAGTTGTCGTCGTTGATAACCGCCAATTGGATAAGCTTGAACGTGCCGAAGAATATGACAAAGATGTCAATCGTCTGACGGCGCTTTCAGTCCATCAAGGCTATCTCTACCTTGCCGATGGGCGCGAGGGGTTGTACGCCATCAAAAGCGGAAGCGGCTTGCAATGGGAGCGTGTCAATCCCCAGCCGCTCAGTCCCAAAGTCGAAGATGTCCATCCTTATGGCGAATATATCTACCTGGCCAGTTGCCAGGGCGGTGTCCAGGTGGTCGAGCAGAAAAAGGGCGGGGAACAGCTCCATGGCCGCAACCACTTCAAAAATGGCCCCGGTTGTGCCGTTGGCCTGGATATCGAAGATGAGAAGCTGTTCGTCGCTTATCACGGTGGCGGTGTTCGCATTTACGATCTTTCCTATAGCTTTGTCGCCCCCCGGTATTTGGGAGTGATCGAGGTTGGTACAGTTAAAGATGTTGTTGTTGCCGGCAACTATGCCTATGCTGCTAGCGGAGAAAAGGGGTTACAAATCCTTGATTGGGAGAATCAAGAGATGGTGGGCGAAGAGAACTTGGGCGAAGGGGGCGACGCTCGGGGAATCTTTCTCGCTGGTGATTACGCCTACATCGCCGATGGAAATGATGGCCTGAAGATCGTAAATATTGCCCAACCAACAGAACCCGAATTGGTTGAGGCGGCAGATGTTCCCGTATTTGCAAGGAATGTTTTTGTTCACGCTCTTTCTTTTGCCAGTGAAGGAGAAGAGGTCACCCTGGCATTTGTAGCCGGTGGCAAAGACGGCGATGCCGGCTTGTGGCTCATCGATGTCACCGACCCGGCAGACCCGGAGCAGGTCAGCTTTCTCAAACGGAGAGAGGATTTGCTCGATGTCGTCGTCAATGGCGATCGTGCCTATCTTTCCCAGGCGAAGAGTGGGTTGCTCGTCTTGGATGTCAGCGAGCCTGCCAACCCGAAAGAGCTTGAGAACCAAGACGCAGAGGGAGACTATTCCCGCTTGATGTTTGTCGACAGCGACATCTATCAGGGCAGGAAGCACCAGGGTTTCCAGATCCTCGATGTCTCCACACCCGAAGAACCGCAGGTTGTCTCTGCTTTCTCCGAGATTTTTGACCTGAAGGATTTCGAGCTTGTTGGCAACCGGGTCTACGCTGTGGATGGCGCTTTTGGGCTGTGGATTTATGACATCGAAAATCCCGAAAAGGTCTTCGTCAGAGATTTCTATGATACCCCGGGGCAGCCTCATGATATCGCTGTCGCGGGGAACAGGGCCTACATCGCCGATGGTAAAAAAGGCCTCCATGTCGTTGATCTCGAGAATCTGAACCGCTCGTGGACCTTCGAAGGTTTAGGAGATGCCCGCGGCATTGTTATCAATGAGCAAGCTGCTT
>CAZXXW010000138.1:0-9556 GCA_964644835.1 uncultured Anaerolineales bacterium | reverse complement strand
CTTTTTTGTGATTATCATCTTTGCTGCTCTCGCCCAGCCCAAAAGCACGCGCCTCTGCCGGGAGGCACGTGCAAGGGATTGTCACTAACTCCTCGGCGACAATATCAATCGAATTTCGACGTGGCCTGGGTGACAGCCTTTTCTAATTCGGCAACGGCGGTATCGAGACCAGATTTTAGCTCTCGCCAAGCTGTACTACCGGCGGTCTTGAGCTCATCTAACCGCTTCTGAGCTTCGTCACGTTGGTCTTCCAACGCTTCAATGCGCTGATTAAGCTGTATTTTGGCATCAGCCTTGGCATCATCCACCTTGGCTTTCAACAAATCAACCTGGGCATCCACTTTTTCAAGTTGCGCTTGGATCTTTTCTTGATATGCTTTTCTGGTATCCATAGTTCCTCTCTTTCTTCAGGTGAAATCGATTGAATGATTATAACGATAGCCGAGAATAGAACGTCCTATTTCTTGCCAACCACGAAAGAAATCTTGGCATTGACGCGATAGCTGACAATCTGATTGTTCTCGACAACAGCTTGCATTTCCTTGATATAAATCGATTCGATGTTCTTAACGGTCTTGGAAGCTTCGTCCAAAGCCTTTTGTGTCGCGTCTTCCCAGCTTTTCTCAGATTCTGCTAAAACTTCGATTACTTTTACAACAGACATGATCTTCCTCCATTGTCTAAAAATGTGAAAAGGTGTTTCATCGATTCTTATCTTGATGATAGGAAAGGAGGATAGAGATGTCTATATATCAAAGATGAAAAGGGGATATATAAAAGGTTACATTTCGTGGTTGGACGCGGTCAGACAAAAAAGGCTACCCCAATGCCCGCCGTCAAGATCAGAACGAGTCCGGGAAAAATCGCCCGCCTGAGTTCCCGTGAACCGGTGATGAGCACAATACCCCCTTTTGCTATGGTATTAGCCATGACACCAATCACGATCGCCCGGGCCCCCGTCTCCAGACTTACATCTCCCCGGGCGCCAGTCAATTGGGCCACAGACAGCGTGACCGCATCGACATCGGGTAGTCCGGCAATAAAGCTAGACAGGTAAATACCGATATCTCCGGCGTAAACTTGAGCGGCCTTCGAGACGATCAAGACGACGGCATAAAAAAGCCCAAATTTGAGCGCGGTTCCCAACTCAAAAGGATTGGAATAAGGAACATCCCCTTTCTCTTCGGTAGGTTGAGAAAAATAAAGGTAAGCGCTATAAAGCAAACCGACCACAAAGGCAGCCAGCATGGGGGGCCAAAGCTTTGTCAACAGAGCCGAGTTCAAGGCAGCTACTTCGACAAATGCCCGCAGATAGGTAATCGCCCAAGCTACGATGATGGCTAAAGCAAATGGCTTTGCCAGGCCTTGCTTTTCTTGACTCCGTTGCGAAAAGCTGATTGTCACCGGCGTACTGGAGATGATCCCCCCGAGCAGGCCTGTCAGGCTGATCCCTTGATGTGGGCCAACGAGTTTAATCAAAACATAGCCGAGGAAGCTAATCCCAGAAATTAGAACCACAATCAGCCAAACCTGGTGGGGATTGAAGACATTAAAGGGTTCAGGGCCAAATTCACGATTCGGCAACACGGGCAAGACGATCACCGTGATGACGGCAAATTTCAAGGTCGCATAGATGTCTTCGCGGGTGATGCGTTGGGCAAAAGCGTGCATTTGTGGTTTGAAAGAGAGCAGCACGGTTACCGCCACGGCGATCGCTGCGGCCAGGGGCAGGTAATCCCAATAACACAGGGCACCGGCAGCAAATGTCATCAATGTGGCCATCTCGGTCGTCAACCCAACGCCGCCGCGTTGCCAGGCCCCGACAAAGTGGGCGATGACGATCAAGGCCCCAACGGGAAGCAGCAAGCCGGCAAGCCCCCACGGCGAGGAGAGTTCGTCGGCCATCAATGCCCCGGTGCAACCCAACAGGCTGATGATCGGAAACGTGCGCACACCGGCAAATAATTCCTTGTCAGAGCCGCCGTAAGCAAATTCTCGCTGCAAACCAACCAAAAAACCGATCGCTAAGGCAGCGCCAAAGCGATAGAACAGCATTGTCATTTCCATGTTTATTTCTCTATTCGTTCAGAAGCAGGATTATATTTCGCCCTTCGTCCGCTTGATGGGCGGATGGATCTTAGCAAGCTCCTAGGCGACAGAAGTTACACAATTTATAAAAAAATCCACCGCTGAGCCGCGGAGTGCGCAGAGATGTGATTAAAAAGAGACAAAACAGCGTTTTTCTCCGCGCTCTCTGTGTCTCGGCGGTAAATGTGGCTTCATGTGCGCAAGTCCTATCGATTGATCATCGCCGGCAAGCGGTGGGGCGAACTTGCCGGCATAGATAAACGCGAAACTACGCTTTGATTCCTGCAATCTCAGCGCTAAGGATCCATTCGACCTGCCAGCGTTCGTCTTCCTGTTTCAGGCAAACGATTCCGGCGTTGTTGAAATCAATCACGGCCTGATCGGCGTCGCCGGTGAGCATATGACCAGCGAGCTTTTCCATGAAAGGCAGGTGACCGACCAGCATGACCGGATCGGTGCTGCGATTCAGCTCTTCAGCCACCGGTTCAACATCGTCCAATGGCCCCAGGTTCGTTGCGGATACCACGCCATGTTCGGGCGAGAGCTCTTGGCCGATGATCTCCGCCGTTTGCTCTGCTCGGGTTTTGCCGCTGTGGCGAATCTGTTTGACCTCAACACCAAGCGCCGCGGCCACAACGGCCACATCCGTGGCGTGGGTACGGCCAACGTTGTTCAACGGTCGATTAGGGTTTTCTCCTTCGGACATCGCTTCGGCATGTTGGACAAGATAGACCTTATTCATCTGTACCTCCTGGAAATCTATTTTTCTGATTGGTTCAAACGGAGAGCATCACGTCTTTGACCCGCTCGGTGATCTCCAGTCCTTCTTCAAAGGGACGCTGCCACATATTGCGGCCAAAGATCAAGCCGGTAGCGCCGCTCTCCATGCAGATGCGCGCTTTGGTCAACAAATCCTCGTCGCTGGTTTTGCTCCCCCCGGAGAACAAGACCAGCGTCTTTCCCGCCGAGGCGACAACTTTCTCGACAGCGCGCCGGTAGGCTGCATTCTCATCCAAATCCTTCCATTCCTCGTAGAGCTGGCGATAAGGTTCCGGGCTGGCTTCGTTTTGCGGATCGTCAAAAGCGGGCACATTCAACTTGACCACGTCGGCGCCAAGCTCGTTGGCCAACCGGGCCGCATAATCGACAGCAAAAATACTGTCGCGCCCGCCCTTTCGCTCGATCGCCTCACCGCGGGGATAGCTCCAGATGACCAGGGGCATGCCGTAGCGCTCACATTTCGCCCGCACATCCATCAATTGGAAGAAATCCTCGTCCTGGCGCGGCGAGCCAACATAGAGCGTGTACCCCACCGCGTCGGCCCCCAGCCGAACGGCATCCTCCACCCAGGCATCCTGGGCGGATAGCGGCCGAGCCCCAGAAGGAATATGCGGCCTGCCGTTGATCTTAAGGATCAAGGGTACCTCACCGGCATAATCGGGCATATATTTCTCGGCCAGGCCGATATGGAGCGCGATCCCGGAATAGCCGCCCTGTTTGGCCAGACGGCACTGGTAATCGGGATCCTCGCTCGGCGGGTTGGGGAAAAAATCTACCGGGCCATGCTCAACGCCGTGATCGATGGGCAAAATGAGCAGCTTCCCCTCGCCGGGGCCGTGCTCATACAACATGCGGTGCAAACGGGTTCGCTTGCCCAGATTGATATTCATCTCATCAAGTTTGATTTGCTTTGGCATATAAAATCTCCTCGTGATTATCTTGCCGACATGGGTTGAGCGGCTCTTGACTCACTCGTCGTTGTCACCGTTTTGGAGCGAGAGCACTTCGTCGAGCGGCTGATCGTTGACAAAGATCGAGACACGATCGATGGTGTCATATTGGAGCGCGGTTTGGCGCAATTGCGCCTTGATGCGGGGAATGTCGCAGGTTCCGCCCACGACCACTTCGCCCGATAAAGCGATGATCGCCTCACGGTTTTCGATATCGATGCCCTCCACGGTCAGATCGGTGCGATACAGGGCATTATAGAGACCCGATTGGCCGTATTCTCTACTCTCGATGGCAAACAACTCGTTCAAAGCCGCCGTCAAGGGAGCAATGGTCGGCTCGATCACCACCTCGACCGGGATGACACTGTCACCGCAGCCGATCTCTTTGCCGGAGCTGCCCGCATCGCCAACGGCGATCAAAAAGATATTCGTGCGGGTAAATAGATCTTCGCCCGCCTCACCTTCTGCTATGACATCGAACTCGCCCGAAACAGCCCTGAATGCCCCGGTTTGGGCAGCGACGACGATCACCCAACTATCCCCCGACTCGACAAAAGCGGGGATCGTAATCTCGGTATCGACGCGGCCGCGGGCATCTGCCTGAACGGTAGCAATGACGTCATATTCCGAGTTCACCCGGCCAATGCCAATGTCCACGACGGCCTCGGGCGGGAAGCCCTGGGCCATAATCTGAACCTGTGTGCCCGGCGTCCCGCTGGCCGGCGAGATGTTCACCGTAGGTTGGTAGTCGGGCGCGATGACCTCAAAGGCATTCGAGACACCCCTGATCTCGCCATCTGGCGTGGTGGCCTCCACAACCCAATCTTCTCCCGCACTGGCCGTGCTGGGGATCGCCATGGTTTGGGACAAGCGTCCCTCGGCGTCGGCCCGAGCGGTAATCGAAATTGCAGGCTGCGTATCGCCAGGGCCAAGGGCCAAGGTGATCTCTGCCTCCGCCGGAAAACCGGCCGCGGAGACCTGTAATTCTGTACCCGGCGGGCCGCTGATTGGTGAAAGGGCCACAGACGGGTTGGTGGGGGTCGGCTTGGGCGTTTCGGTTGGGGCCGGAGTAGGAGATGGTTCAACCGGGGTAAGTGTAACTGTCGGTGTTGGTAAAGCCGGGGCCGGCCGGCATCCCAAGAGGGTCACAACAACAAGGAATACAATCAAGGCGATCTTCGTCCATCTAAACATAAACAAAATAACCTCCTATTTATTCTTCCCACGCTTGGCCGTCAACATAAAATCCATCCACCTTTTTGGGATAGAAGGCGATCAGATTTTGGATCTTGCCCATTTCCGGATAGGGGAAGGGGTAATACCAGGCGGCATCTTCGATGAATTCGTCGCCAACCTGGAGGGAATAGTACGAGGCAGTTCCTTTGTAAGGACACCCGGTGTGGTTATCGCTGGGGACGAGGTATTTTCGGCGAACATCGTCCAGAGGAATATAGAAGCGCGCAGGAGCGTTGGTCTCGAAGAGCAGCACGGGGCGGTCTGTCTCAGCGACGGTTTCCCCCGCAACTTCGACCCGAACATGACGGGAGCTATAGCGCGCATCGAGGCGGGAGTAAGGATCCCGCGGGTGGACGTGGATTTGTTCGTCTTCCTCAAACCAGGCGTCCATCTGATCCCATTTGAAAGCGATATAGCCGCTCAGGTCGGGAGCGTTGTCGGCATCATCGTCGAAGGCGACAGCGGCCCGTTCGGCGACGGACTCCCCTACCCGGACGGTCCACAAGCGCGGCTCTTGATCGTCGTCATCCTCGGCTTCGAGATAGTCCATGTTGACATCATCGGGCGGGAAATAATACATCCATGGGTAAACGCGCTTCAACACGGCGCGGCGGCTATCGGCGACCGCCTTGCCGCCTAAAAATGCTCGCACCCGTTTCAGGCTGGGGACATATTCGATGTCCGGGCCGGGCAATTTGACGCCCAGAGCATGGTTGTTCTTCTGAGGTAATTTCATTTTTCTCCTTTTTGTTGAATGGTCTCCGCAAAGGGTCGAAAAACTTCGAGTTTATAGCAAAAATGCGCCAACGACGAAGACGGCGTATAACAAGACCAAGATGCCGCCAGCCAGGCGTGAAATCTTCTTAGTAAGCATGAAGACGGAGACAACCAGAATGGTGACAAAAGCAATCGGTAGATAAAATTGCCACACTTGATCGCTGACTGTCACCGGGCGGATCAGGGCAATGGTCCCGGCGTTGAAGAGGAAGAAAGCCAACACCGAGCCGACCACGTTGCCAAAGCTGATCTCCGGGCGTCCTTTTAGGGCGGCGGGCAGCTCGCGGGCCAACTCCTCAACGCTGACAAGAAAGGCGAGAATCGTCATCCCGAATAACGTATCGGACAAGCCGATGTTGGTGATCAGCCGCTCACCGCCGCGGACCAACAATTCGCTGCCGACGATGATGGCCACCAGGGAGAGCAGCAGCAAGCCCAGCGATTTCCAGCGGTTCACCTCCCCGCTTTCTTCCAGGGTTTCCGCCACCTCCCCACCCGGCTCGATGGTGAAACCGCGCTGACTGAGCCAACTCAAATAGAAGAGAGCGGCCAAAAATCCCATCAGCAAGATGCCCCCATCCAGGCGGGAAAGCTCGCCATTGAGCGCTAAGACAGCGAAAAGAATCATCGCCAGGAGGGGCACGGCCAAAATCTGGCGGGGGACATCCTCGAACTTCATCGGGGCGAAAAGTGCGGTAACGCCAAAGGCGAAAGCAATCGCCACCATGGCCGCCCCAATCACCGAACCCAGGGCAAAACCGGCAACCTGTTCATAGCTTCCCACGGCACCGACGGCCAAATTTTCGGGATCGAAGCCCAGGAAGATGACGCTGATCAAAAAGGTGGATAACCCAAACCCCAAGGAAGTTTTCACTGCCCCCTGGACCAGCTTTTCGGCAAAATAAATCACCAGAGCCAGCCCGGCGATGAACATAATCACGGTCAAAAGAAGCTGCATGGTAACCTCCATTGTTTTTTACTTTTCAACTTCGATACTACAGGAAAGCAGGTACTTCTGTCCATGTATCGCCTTAGCTAAGAAGGATACAATTTCAGATACATCCTCCATAGCCCTTACAGGTTCACCGATTCGCTCACTCTGCTTACTTCACATACCCCCCTCACACCAAAGGCGCGCCTAGCCAGAGGGAAAGCTCGTCGAAATCAAGGAACCGCGGCGGCAACTGCGTAAGTACTGTTTAAGAAAGTTAGTGTCTCGACTGATCTCAGAGTTGGCCGAGAAACTGCTCGATCTGTTGCTCCCACTCACGCCCCTCGATATGCACTTCCGAATCCTCATCGGGGCCGATATGATCGACTCGGATAAACACATAACCGCCACCTCCCTCAAAGCGGGCACAACAATCATCTTGACTGACGATCTCCAAGCCGAGGCCATCCGGCCCAAAGAACGCCACGGCTGTTTCCACGACCTCTTTCGATGAGAGATCGGTTTCTGTTTTCATGTTGATCATTTTGACACCTCTTCTGTGTTTATCAATCTGGTTCTAGCCTTCTTGCAGCCACTCAGAATCAAACTCGTAAAAACGATCCTTCAACGCCTGGACAGCTTCTTCGGCGATGGGCAATTGCTGCTCTACCATGCGGATGTTTTCCTGCATGTGGTCGGGGTCACTCGTGCCCACGATGGCCGTATCAACGGATTCGTTAGCCAGCGTAAAGCCCAAGGCCAACAAAATGGGATCATCGGGCGCACCGGGAACGGGCCCCTCTTCGAGCATGATCTCGGCCCGCCGGAAATATTCATCGGCATAGCTGCTCGGACTTGAGTCAGCGCCCCAGGCCGCGTTCGCGATGGGGCGTTTGGCGATGATGCCCATGCCCTGTTCGGTTGCTTCAGGGAAAAGAAGTCTGCGCGCTCGCTGATCGACCAGGTTGTAACTGGTCTCAAGAATGTCGAATAAGCCGCTCTCCACGGCCCACCTTCCCGACTCGTTATCGCCGCTATAGCCGATATAGCGTGTCTTGCCGGCCTGCTTGGCCTCCTGGAGGGCTTCGATCACGTCTCCCGCCTCCAAGATGCGAATGTTGCAGGAGTGGAGCAGGACGGCGTCGAGATGATCGGTTTGCAAACGCCGCAAGCTGCGGTCGATGCTGTCGCGCACGGTCTCGCCCGTCCACGGGCGGCCGGTATACTCTCCGGCGACATGACCGGCCTTGGTGGAAAGCACGAATTCATCCCGGCGGTCGGCGACCGCTTTCCCGATAAGCTCTTCACTGTTTCCGTAACATGCAGCCGTGTCCAAAAGGTTGATCCCGTTGTCGAGGGCCGTATTGAGCAGACGGGCTACTGTATCCACCTGATCTAAACTCAAGCTGCTGATCTCAGCCAACCCTACGCCAAGCCGGCTGACTTGCAAGTCTGTATTGCCCAATTTTCGTTTTTCCATTTGAATCCTCTCTATTTTGCTCATGTTTTTAAACGCTCGAAATCATCTTGCATGGTTCCGTATAAATCCTGGTTGTAAAATAACGCTGTTTGTCTTCTTATCCAAAGCCATTTTTCGTCCAAATGATCAACAGGCCGACAGTTACCCCGGCCAATAAGGAAATCACAGTGTAAGGCTTTTCGTCGTCTTCGACATTGGGGAGCAGGTGGGTCGCTCCCACGTAGATCAACGCCCCTGCGGACAAGGCGAGCAGAGAACCGAGGGTGCGATCGCTAATTTGGCGCAGAAAGGGATAAGAGACCAAAACGCCCAAAGGCGTGGTCAACGCGGCTGCCAAAAAAGCGTACAAAATCGACTTGCGCAGGCTGTAACCCGAGCGTTTCAACAAGGCGAAGGTGATAATCCCTTCGGGAAATTCATGCAAAATTGTGCCAAAGGCTGTCAACGCCCCTGTAAAAATGCTGACTTTGAAGGTGACCGAATAGATTACGCCGTCGATGAACGAATGAAAACCAATCCCCAAGATCGGGACAAGTCCAGAGACAAGGCTTTTGGATTCTGCATCGCTGTGTTCATGAAGAACAGAAACGTTCAAGAAGCGATTAAGCAGATAAAGCCCCAAGAATCCGGCCAACAAGAAGAGGGGTGCCCAGTCGCTTCGCTGCAAAGAGACAGGCACAATGTGACTCAACGAAATGGTCAATAAGACACCGGCGGCAAAGCTGACGAAGTAAATAGCGTGTCGCTTGACCCAGGTTTCGTACCGGCTGACCAGCCAGATGCCGGCCGATGAGATCACACAAGCGATCAAACCGGCCGACATCACAGCGATAAATGTGTTGTTATCCATGTCTTCCTAAACATAAGTCTCACGTTCGAATGACTATCTATTTCGGTAATCTCACGCTGATCTTGCTGCAGAATAAGGCTTATTTGGGATGGTTCAAATTTGCGGAAAAATTAGTGGACACTTTTGAGCGAACGTCGGTTTGCGAAGCACGCCTACGGCGAGTAAATTCGGAGCGAATGCGGAGAATTTGTATCGAAACCAGTGAGCGGGGCTCGAAAAGCAATATTTTCTCGCTAAATCCGCTTGGTCTCGATACATTTTCGCCAAACTACAGCGAAAACACTCGACCAGCGCTGAGGTGTTTTGAGAAAAGTGTCTACATATTTATGAACCATCCCGAAAACTAAGGCCTATCTTTCTGAAAAATAAGGCTTACTTTGATGAAAAATAAGGCTTATCTTTTTAAAAACTAGGTGTTGACTGCCACAATTAATATAATGGTTTGAACTGCTAGAAACTTGGTT
>CAZXXW010000137.1:0-9605 GCA_964644835.1 uncultured Anaerolineales bacterium | reverse complement strand
AATTTAAGGAGAATATTAACGCGCAAAAGCCCTGAATGGATTTTCTTCTGTCAGTTTTGCTATGGTTGATCTGTCCAACCCCACGTTCTTTAGCTTGGGAAGGAAACGTTCACTCAAATAGTCAAGGGGCTTCACCTCCCCACCCCCAGGCTTGGAGGGGTCATACCAACCACGGTCGTGGCTGAGCAGCAGTTGGTCCCCGTAACCAGCATTTAGGAGACGAGTGATCAGCCCTAATAGATATTCGTCGCTGGTTGCCTCACTACCAATTGAGTCGTATTCCAACCAGGCGCCCCGCCGAGCAACTTCTACATGGAGATCAAAATCTTCTTCAGCCTGGGTATGGATCCAAAGGAATCGATCGGCGTTATACCCTTCCTCTTCGATAATCCTCATCTGATCCTTGACTACATTACCGTTGATCGTATGGCTGCCTATTAAGGCGCCGGTCGCGATCCCGGCTCTGGCAGCGGCGCGCAGGATTTTGATCTCAGAATCAGTTAAACCATCATCACCGGCGCTGAGTTTGATCCATCCCGCCTGTACGCCTGAATCATCGATCTCATCCGTCAGTTCGGCAATCATCCAATCTTGGATTTGCTCCAAGGGAGCATGATGGGCCCATTGGGGAATCCAAGGCTCACGATAGATGCCGGTAGGTACAATAACGGGAAACTGCGCAGATTCTGACACAGCTTTTACGATATCTGCGCGGCGTCCCACGCCAAGGGGTGTAGCCGCGACCAAAGCCGTGACACCCACTTCTCGGGCGCGCTCTAGCTCTGGTGCCATCACCGCGACCACTGCGTCAGCCCTGACGTCTTTCCAATTTTCTTCTTCTACAGGCCCCAAATCAACAAAGATATGTTCGTGCGGGAGGATCAGTCCCAGTTGGTTGGCATCATATTTACCCAAAGACGTGATTAGCTTTTTCATGAGTCTTCCTATCAAATCAAGAAACAAATTACATGAATAAATGTCTGTGCACAAAATAGAATTCAAAAAACAACAAGCAGTCCTAAGGAGGCTCCTGCCTGAGAAACAATTCTCAGCCTGCAATTCATTCGCGGGCGAAGGCTTCGGCGCTTGAGCACAGTCATCTTCCACCCCCGCTGCTATGCATGAGATGACGCTCCATCAAAACAAAACCCCCTGAGGAAGCACCAACCAATAGAGCAGCACAGCTTGGAACAGAGCAACATACCAGGCATTCCGGAGCAAGCGCGCCAGGAAATCTCCCGCAGCGAGAACGAGGGCGAGAATCAGCAACCCCTGAACCCCAGCGACCATGCCAGAAAGGGAACCAATCGCTGCTTGAAAGCCTGTCCACAAGAAGAAGGGCAGCAGACCAACAGCGGTCAGCCACGGGCGAGCGAAATGTGATCGGGGAGCAGCCTCCGCCAGCATGTTTGCTTCATGATGGCCGATGCGAAAACCCAGTGCCGTGGGCGGGATGAAGAGCAGCACCCACAGGGAGCGTGTTCCCGTTGGTGGAACATAAAACCAGCCTGTACGGGCGTAAGCAGCAGTAAAGATCAACAAAGAAAGGCCCACAACGCCAGCCGGGAACAACCGCTTGAAAGAAATTGAAACGCTGCCATTTTGCCAGAAGTCTAGTTTTCCTGACACACCCGGCATTTTTCCAAGGCCATAGAGCAGAGCCATCAATAGACCATATCCGCCAATGAAACCGACATAGATCAAGTTGAACACCGGCGTAGCCAGGGGCACAAACCAATAGACGGCAAAGACCACCGCTATCAATGGTAACGCTGCGATCCAAAGCCAAAGCTTGGCCCAGAGAAAGCGCCGCAACTTGACAATCTGGATGGATGTCATCGGAGAAACAGCAGTTAAGGAGGCCGCAGCCCAGCGCTCAGCAGCCAGAACCGAACCGATCAAGCCCAGCCATCCAGTAATCCACAGAAGAGGTCGCCGCGATGCCACCGGAACAGCAGTAGAAAGGGAGATACCCGTCTGGGATTCAATCCAAACCTTTGCCCTCCTGAGAACACGCGGCGAGAAGACTTCGTAGTTGTGAAGTAGCCGATCGAAGATCACCAAGTCTTGATTCGTCTCTTCTTGTCCGCCTACGAGCTTGTTATAAAGAAGCTCAGCATCTTCTGGAGTGAGGATATCGTCCCAGCGACCACTGATTAACAGAATAGGTTCAGGTGGCATGTTTGGACCCAGGCTTTGCACCCAGTCGAGATCAGCATCCCGAATGCCGGTGAAAACTTCTGATTGAACATTGGTAGCCAAATTGACCTGCGTGCCCAATAGCATTAACCCGGCAAAAGGGTCGGCACTGATCGTTGCAGCCTGAAGTCCAGCCCGCGCCCCCATGCTGTGACCAAACAAAAAAATCTCTGCATCGTTCAGTCCTGATTGTTCTTTGAGCACACCCTTCGCTGCCAACACCTGACGGGCCAAGCGATCGCTGGCGGCATTATCGAAGGTGAGTGCGCCGGGAGAGCGTCCATGTCCGGAAAAATCGAAGGCGAGAACATGCAAACCGGAACGGACGAACTCACTGGCGGCACTGCGCATGGTTACCTGATCGCTACCAAAACCTTCTAGCAAGATGATACCCACCGATTTCATGCCAGGATAGTACGTACCAGCGAGAGTCTCGGTTTCAGACGCTCTGATGGCAATGGCCTGTCCCTTGCTCAGCGGCGCATCACCGATGAAAATCAAAACAACAGAGAGCAAAGCCAGCAATGCGCTTGCTATTGTCAGCACAGGCCATAGGCGAAGGCGTTTTATTTGAAGATCGTGATCATTTTTTGGGTGCATAGATGTCCAGTTCAGCAGTTTTCATTTTCTTAAGGTAAGCAGCCATCAATTTCCCCAGCCACTTGTTGATCAATCGATGAGAGGCTTGCTGAAAACGACGATACCCGGCTACCAAGTCAACCCAATGTAAATGGAGGTACATCCTATAACCTTTCGACCCTAACGTTTACGAGGGGAAAGGCAGAAGCCCTTCCTGATTATTTCAAGCGTCCGTTATCCCGCCTGGCTCAAATACTCAGGTGGAACGTCGCTCACAAGCCAAACACTCGGTGATGGATTTTAAAAACTATACCCATCAGTATGCATCTCCTCCGCCTAGACGGACAGGATGACAAGTTCTCCATGGCGCCCGCCCACCTGAGCGGCCGTTTCTCGATGGTGGATAAATAGACCTCGTTGCGGCTCTTCGCCTTGAGGCCATCCTGTTGGATGGAATGCCAGAAACGTTGGGCCGTGCCGTGGTAGAGAGTCGCAGAAGGCTTGACCGGCTCCAAATCAAGACTCACCGGGATCGAGTGGCCGTAACGAGCGCTGATGCTCTCACCATCTGGGCTGATTTCAAAGCGCTGCTTGGAACTCTCTGTTACCAGGCTGAACAAGGTGGCGCGGTCGAGAGATGCGCCATGCCGATTGGCTTTGGTAATCACTTCCTTGATTTGGGCCCAGCCTGCCGGATCAAGATCCAAGCCAATCCGCTCCGGGTGGTGTCGCGGGATCAGGCTCAAGAATTTGCTCAGGTGAATTCGCTTGTTCATCATTCTTCCCTATATAAACCTGACATGATTGTAGAGAAGAACAGGGGGAAAGTCAAGAAATAACAATCTCGACATTGGCTCATGCATTCGCTGCTTCTGATGCCTTCAGTTCGCCTTCGCCCTATTGAGCAACAGATTCATGTAGAAGCCCGCGCTACAGCCCCCTCTAGAAATGCAGAATGATGACAGGAGCACAAAATCGCACGCAATCTCTTTCCCCACGAAGATGCATATCATGCACACCTTGCATATATATGCATTCTATGCGCGCATTTATGCGCTCATATATGCACTAATTCACTTTACATGCACGCACCCAAATGGTATCATGATAGGAGTTGAAACTATCAAGGAAAGGTAGTGGATATGAACAAAATGTTAACAGCCAAAGACATCCAGGAAATGTTGCAGGTGGATCGGTCCACCATTTACCGAATGGCGGATGATGGTCGGTTGCCCGCCGTTAAAGTCGGCCGCCAGTGGCGATTTCCACAAGATGCGGTAGCCCAATTTCTCGCCTCTAGAGAGACAAGAAAAGACGTCGTTTCGCCCTCATCACCATCCGGTGAAGGGAAGACAAACTGGCCGATAGAATGCACCCAACTCTTGTTGGATGCATTCGCCGACCTGCTCGACGTGATGCTGGTATTAACCGACCTGGACGGACGCCCCATTACCGAAGTAAGCAATCCCCCTCCCTACTATCAACTGATGCAACAAACAGAAAAAGGCCATGATCTCTGTCTTGAGGTCTGGGGGAAATTAGGACAGATGCACGCCCTCGAACCCCGGTTTATTTCCACCTTTGGAGGCTTACTGTGTGCCCGTGCGCTGATTCGGATAGGAAATGAACTCAAAGGCATGGTGATCGCTTTTGGCATCGCACCGCAAGATTGGGAGTTAACCCCCGAGATCAGAGAGGAGATCTCCAACATTATGGAAGGAGAGGAAGAAGGATATATCGCATCCTTTCAAGCCATTCAGCCTCTTTCAACGGCCGAACAACACCAGGTCTTGGAAACCTTGCAGCGTATCGGTGACATCCTGGCTCACGTCACCGATGAGCGCAGCGACTTGATTGCAAGGTTGGAGAAGATTGCGCAACTGAGTTCACTTGAAGGAACAAGATGATATTTTACATGTACACATTGGAGGTAAATAGGAAATGAGAAGGGAACAAAAACAGTATTTCGAACGATTTCAGGATCGGGTAAGTTTCGACAAAACCGAGCGCAAATTGTACGGTCATGACATCGCGGCCATCCCAAACCTGATCAAGCCATTGGTTGGAAATACTACCCCTGATGCCGTCGTTCAACCCAAGAGTGAAGAGGAACTGGCAAGCCTGGTAGCTTGGGCTTACCAAGAGAACATTCCCCTTACCCCTCGTGGCAAAGCGTCATCCGGATATGGGGGGACGATCCCCGTCAAGCAAGGCCTCGTGGTTGATTTCCACCACATGAAAGATGTCATCGCTATCGATGAAGAGGAGATGACAGCGGTCGTCCAGCCTGGCATTACCTGGGAGCAGCTTGATCGGGAACTCAAACCCCGCGGCCTGACCATCCGACTCTATCCCACCAGCTACCCTTCATCAAGTGTGGGAGGATGGCTGGCCCAAGGTGGAGCGGGCATTGGCAGTTATGAATATGGGTATTTCTCCGAGAACGTCATCTCTGCCCGAGTCGTCTTGGCCTCGGGGGAAGTCCGGACTTTCACAGGCGAAGACCTCGACCTGATCGCCGATGCAGAAGGTATCACCGGCTTGATCTCCCAGGTCACCGTCCAAATCCAACCGTTGGATGAGATCAATGTCCTTTCTCTCGCCTGCACCACGCCGGAAGATCTACAGGAACTGCTGGTCGATTTGCACCAGGCAGATTTGCCCATCTGGTCGATGATGTTCATCAACCCCCGCATGGCAGAGATGAAAAACCGGGCACCACTCCGCGAACATCAAGGACACCCCGACGAAGATCGGGTCATTCTTCCTGCTTCCTACATTCTCACCCTGGCATTTCGCAAAAAGGATGCCGACCTCATCCGGGGCCAAGTTCCAGAGCTTATCGACAAGCACAAGGTAGAAATTTTAAGCGATCGCATCTCTGAGCATGAATGGAAAAATCGCTTCAAGATCATGGTGGTCAAGCGGCTGGGGCCGTCCCTGGTTCCCGCGGAAGTGATCGTCCCACTTTCCTCCGTTGAGAAGGTCATGGAAGAGATCGAACGGCTTGTCGATCACCCTGTGATCAAGGAAGGGGTGATCGTCCAACGGGGAGAAAATCAGGAACCCGAAGTTGCCATTTTGGGATTCATTCCCAGCGACGAGCGCAAGCTCGGTTACAATTTCGTCTTCGGTCTGGCTCTGACAATTATGAAGATCGCCAAGAAACACGGTGGCCGCCCTTACGCCACAGGTCTTTATTTCTCCAAAAAAGCGGATGAAATTTTGGGCGAAAAGCGGGTACGAAAACTGAAAGCCTTTAAGAAAGAAGCGGATCCCAAGAATTTGCTTAACCCGAACAAGGTCATAGGCAACGGGTTGATGGGTATGGTGCTCAATCTAGCCAGCACATTCGAACCCGTGATACGCCCCTTGGGCAATGCTGTCATCACGCAGGTGGGTGAACGGCCAGATGAACCGGTTCGCGATATCCCTGAAGATGTGGCTTGGTACGCATACGCCTGCTCGCAGTGTGGATACTGCGTGGATTCCTGTGATCAATTTTATGGCCGGGGCTGGGAGAGTCAAAGCCCCCGTGGGAAGTGGTTCTGGCTCCGGGAATACATGGAGGGTCGTGAAGAGTGGAACCAAAAGATGGTCGACAGCATAATGGCTTGTACCACCTGCGAACTATGCAACCTGCGCTGCTCCGCGGCCCTGCCGATTGAACCTTCCTGGATGAAGCTGCGCGGCCAGCTGATCGAGGAAAAGGGAAAAATGACCATCCCGCCCTTCGAGATGATGGCCGCTGCCCTAGAAGCGGAGGGCGATATCTGGGCCGGGTACAGAAAAGACCGGACAAATTGGTTCCCTGAGGATCTATGGGAAACGCATGGGCCGGACCACAAGTCGAAAAACGTGTATTTCGCAGGCTGCACAGCCAGCTATGTCGAAAGGGACATCGGCGAGGCCAGTGTCCGGCTGCTCGACGAAACCGGGGTGGATTTCACCTATCTGGCCGAAAAGGAAAATTGCTGCGCCACCCCTATGCTGGTCGCCGGAAAATGGGACCTGTTTGTGGAAACCATGAAAAAGAACATCCAGGCCGTGAAAGACGCCGGTGGGGACACCGTGATCAGCTCCTGCCCAGCCTGTGACATGATGTGGCGCAGTGTCTATCCGCAATGGACTGAAGAGCTTGGCGTTGAGTACGACATTGAAGCCAAACACTACAGCGAACTCGTTGCCCAACGCCTTCAGTCCGGCGAATTCCAATTCCCGGACAACGGAAAATCAACCGAGCGAGTCACATGGCACGACTCTTGTCACATCGGTCGGGCTTCCGGCGTATACGACGAACCTCGCGAGGTGATCCAAGCCGTACCGGGCACAGACTTTGTGGAGATGCCTTTCAACCGTGAGAATGCCCACTGCTGTGGGTCAGTGCTGTCCCTGATTTCTGATCCGCCCGTGGCCGCGGATATCGGCAAAACCCGGATCGACGAAGCTGTGGAGGTGGGTGCGGAGAAGATTCTTGCCCTCTGCCCCTGCTGCCAATTCCAGCTGCGGGTGTCCGCGGAAGAAAAGGATCTCCCCGTTGAAGTCCAAGACCTGGCTCATTACGCCGCCTCCGCCCTGGGTTTCGAATTCCCGGATCCCCACCCCTCCGTGCAAGAGCAGTGGGCTGTGTTTGAAGCCATGATCGCCCTGATGACGCCAAAAGGGTTTGCCGAATTGATGGACAGCATGTGGCCAGAACTGATCGACGCCATGCCCTACGGCATGGGCCGGATGATGCGTGTGATGGGCCATATTCCCGGCAGCCTGGAGATGATGAAACCCCTCTTCCCGGTTCTCTTTCCACGAATGCTCCCCATGATGATGCCCAAGGTGATGCCCACCATGCTCGATCGGGTCAAAGATCGTGTACCCATGCCTGATTACATGGCGGAGCAAATGCCTGATTTGATGCCCAAGGTCATGGACAACCTCATGCCGCACATGATCGACGATGTCGTCCCCTTGGTCACGGACCCCATGATCGCTTACTTGAGAAACGGAAACAGGTAGGAGCAAAATCGTTCTATAGCCGATTAACGGAAAACACCCGTCCTGATCATGATGATCAGGACGGGTTCATCTTTAATAACTCGTGTTACGCACCAGAAGAGTGTATCATGGGGTCAATCAACTTTATCAGTTCAAGAAAACTCACTGCTCGAAGGCCCAATTATTCCCAGTGGCATCCAGGTGATGGACATCACCGTACCCCAAGCCCTGACAATATTCGAAACAACCAGGGATGCTTATCGTACCATTCCCAAGCTTTGTCCTGTGGCCACTGCACGGCGGTCAGCGCTCAGGCGTAACTTGTCATAAGCGAAGGTAGTAGGGGCAACCACCATCAATTTGGTTCCTACAAGATCAATCCTGCCGATCACCTGGCGACGATCAGTCGAGAATCGCAACACGAGCAAATCATTGCAGCAACCCTGTCAATACATAAGGCTGTTTCAAGATAAAACCTTGCGTGTCTCAATCAGCGCTTTTCTGGCAGCCTTCTTGCTTCGTCCACGCTCGTGAGCGGAAAGCACTTGTTTACGGATACGATAATTGAGCGGGGTAACTTCCAAAAGCTCATCGTCGCCCAGATACTCAATGGCTTCTTCAAGGCTCATGCGCCTGGGGGGCGTCAATCGTGTTTCGATGTCCGCACTGGCTGCTCGCATATTGGTGAGTTCTTTTTTCTTGCAGACGTTCATTTCCAAGTCTCCGGGACGCTGGTGTTCGCCAACCACCATACCGGCATAGACTTGTGTGCCTGGCTCACAGAACAAAATACCCCGTTCTTCAGCGTTCTTCAAGCCAAAGGTGGTCGTCATACCTGTCTCGCAAGATACCAGGGAGCCGGATGAGCGCTCGCCGATCTCTCCCGCATGCGGTAAATAACCATGAAAGAGCGTATGGATCACACCAGCGCCGTGCGTGGCGGACAGAAAATGAGATCGAAAGCCTAATAAACCACGGGTTGGCACCAAGAATTCTAAACGCACGTTGTCTTCAGTGGTTTTAACCATATTTTGCATGACACCACGCCGGGAGCCCAACATCTCAACGACCACGCCAACCGTATCCGGACTGGTCTCGATGTACACATCCTCGAAAGGCTCCAACGTTTTGCCCTTCTCATCCTGCTTCAGGATCACATCTGGTCTCGATACCTGGAATTCATACCCTTCCCGACGCATGGTTTCGATCAGGATAGCCAGATGCAGTTCCCCACGGCCAGAGACTCGGAAGGAATCTGGGCTATCGGTTTCAGCCACGTTCAGGGCTACGTTAGTACGCAATTCCTCGAAGAGACGCTGGCGTAATTTTCGGGAGGTACTCCATTGGCTTTCACGCCCAGAAAACGGTGACGCGTTGACTCCAAAGGTCATATGCACGGTGGGTTCTTCGACATGGATAGTAGGTAAAGCTTGGGGGTGCTCCGGATCGGTCAGCGTCTCACCAATGGCAATCCCATCCAACCCTGCCAGGACGACGATATCCCCTGCTTGAGCGGAATCAACTGCGACCTGGTCCAGCCCTTCATGGATGTTCAAATAACGGACACGTTCAGGCAATATCTCACCATCAACTCGGATGCGGGCCAACGCCATGTCGACTTGCATCTGACCGGCATGGATTCGGCCAATAGCCGTAACGCCGCGGTATTGATCGTAACCCAGATTGGTAACCAACATTTTCAGAGGCGCTTCGAGATCCACGCGTGGACAGGGGATATGATTTAAGATGGCATCAAAGAGAGGTTGCAGATCGGGACCCAAAACCGGGCTTCGACCAGCCTGGGCGCTGACGGCATTGGTGTAGATCACCGGAAAATC
>CAZXXW010000136.1:4059-9711 GCA_964644835.1 uncultured Anaerolineales bacterium | reverse complement strand
TCAACCCAGGGAGTGAGTAAGTCCCAACAGGCGGCGTCCCAGCCGACAACCACCAGAGGAGAAGTTGAGCCTCGGACTCCCTCGTGGGTGGCTACCGTACCCATCACGACTCCTTCCCTCCTTTGGGCTCAGAAACATTGCCGACAGTCAACAATGCTTTTTCATATGAGTTTACAATTTTATCGATGCAAAAAACATGGGCATGCTGGCGACTTGCACGCCGATAGTTTTCTAATTTTTGGGTAGAGGTCAGGAGTTCTCTCAAAGCAGATTCGCCGCTACCATTGGAGCAATCAACCAAGAAACCGTTCTTGCCGGAATCGACCAGATCGACAAAGCCGCCAACTGGCGTGGCTACAATTGCTAATCCCATCGCAAGTGCTTGCACCCCTACGACCGGTAAACCTTCTGAGATAGAGGGCATGAATAAAATATCACTCTTTGCAAACCATTGGACAACCTCATCAGGAGATACCCAACCTGTCAGGGTGAAGCGCTCTTTGAGTCCATGGTTGGCAATGCTCTCTTCGATAATCGATCGTAGGGGACCATCCCCTAACATAACGCATTCCCAAGGGAGATCTTCTAAGTTGGCCAGGGTCTGCACAATTTGAAGGGGATTCTTTTGGCGCACAAAGCGGCCTGCGAAGATGATCCGCGGTGGTGAACCTGTTTGAACCGCTCCAGGCTTGAGTAAATCCAAATCGACGCCGTTAGGAATCACATCGATAGCCAGGCCGTAATGCTCCCGGGCTAACCTACGGGTGAATTCGCTAACCCCAAAAACAGCACTGGCCGATTTCCAGATAGGATGTGTAAAAGGGTATATCCAACGGAACCATCGTTCGGTTTTTTCCGGGACTCCGCCGGGCACATCACCTAAATGGGCGGTCAAAATATATGGGACTCCCGTCAGCCTGGAAATCATCCAAGCAAGGGCGCCACTCGGTACTGCAAAATGGACATGAATCACATCGGGTTTTCTTTGTCGTACCTGGCGTAAACTGGGAAAGAAGCCCCCCAAGATGTATCCCAGCATGTCCACAAAGCGGGCCTTGTAAGGGTACTTTCGCAAGGCCGGCACACGTAGAATTTCGATACCGTGACGATTTTCTTGGCGTGGTAAATTCCCCCAATGGGACGTTATTACCAAGACTTCATGACCGCGTTGAACCAAGCCCCGGCAAATGTCTTCAGCGACGTGTCCTCCACCACCCCCGACAGGAGGAAATTCATAGATAATGACGATGACCTGCATTGAGCGTTAATGTTCTAGTGTTCTCGGATGAAGATGTGTATCGAGGAATTGCTTCGACAAGGTACCATCGGTGGCGTCGGTGCAATCTCATCGAAGGCTTCACTTTCAGCTATGTTGGTTGGAAAGGTGCCGTAGAGGCGTGCTTCGATGAGAAGCACATTTGCTTCTTGAGCCCACTGATGGGCTAATTCTTTGCTCCACCAGCCATAGCGGGCTAGATCGTCAGGTTGCCCGCCCAGACGATAGGAGTAACCGTGATTGATCTGGGATGGATAAATATCCACATTCGGGATGTATAGCAACGGCACGGCTGAAAGCCCTCCCCACCAGTAGACTTTTGACCCAGGTGGAACTTGCTCTGCAAGGTGCTCTCCGCCTGCTTCGTACGATGCGATCACGTTCCAACCGCAATCGCGATCGTATGAGGCCAGGCCAACCGAAAAGGTGACCAAGGTTCCAAGGACCAAGAAAGTAAGTAGAGCGCCAGCAGCTTGCGAGGGAGATAGGTTCGTCACCGCTTTGGTCAAACGGCTGCCAAACTGAATAATTAGCCAGGCAAACAGCAGAGCCAGGGATAAAAAGACAACCAATCGAGAAGCCGTGATTGTAAAATCAAGAATTGCCAACTGTTCCCAGCCGAATTTATTGGCTAATAAGCTCCAAAGCTCTACAGAACCAGGCTGAATGCGGAAAGTTTTCATCCGGGGGATGTCGGTTTGCAAGATTCTACGCACAAACCGTGGGGAGATGAGCCCGCTGCCCCAAACGGGAATCAGGCTGTAGCCAATCCCCAAAGATAAAATCACAATCATCAGATACGAAAGCCATCTCTTGCGGTGTGAAGCGTTCCACTGCCAAGATGACGCCGAAACGATAACGAGCATAATCCCTAACACCGAGAAGAAGGCCATGTAAACTTTCAAGCAATAAACGCAATAATTTTTCCATAGGGAGGCCCATCCGTGGAGCACAAATAAAATTGAAAAAAGTGCGGATAACAATACGGCTACCCGAAAACACCAAGGTTTACACCATTTTTTCTTTGCAGGTGCGAGAATCCAGGTGACGATGAGACCAAAAAAGCCGAAGAAATGCAGGCGGATGCTCTGGAATAAACTCTGGACGCGGTCGTTCAAGTTGGTATCGGGGTTCCAATTGGGAAGGGCGTCTTGGGGCTGGGTCCATGGCTTGAAGAAAGAAATCCAGTCGAGGGGCAGCCAGGCTAACCATAAGCGAAGAATATTCGGCCAAAAGAAAGCATGTCCAATGCCAACGACCAACACGCCAATGATGAGACTCCACAGGCCGATCTTTTTGCCGTATTGCCAGAAAATGTATATGATCAACAATGGCAAGACGGGAGCCATGTTGATGCGCGTCAAAAAGGTCAAACCGGCCAGGGCGGTGCCGAGATAGAGCTGCCAGGGCGGGCGATCAGGTCCCATGGTGAGCACCAAGACCCAAACCAGCATGCAGGCGATCAATCCCTGGGTTGCAAAAACGCTGTAGATTTTGATCAGGTGAATGTTCAGGGCCAGCAACCAGACCGCTCCAAACGCCCACCAGCGCCCCCCCAGCCGCCGGGCCAGTATCCAGGCACCCAGAACCATCAAGGCGCCTAAAACCAGGGCTAAATAGCGCCCTGTGCGAATACCCGGCCCAAACAGAACCTGGACATAGCCGGGAATCAAAAAGGATAGCGGCATGTGATTGGTCCAGAAACCATAATCTTGATAAGGAAAATATTGCCCTCTGGCATACATCAAGCCTTTAAGCAGGTAGGCTCCCTCATCTAGAATGGAAGCTTGTGTGTGAGCATAAATCCAAGATTGGACAAAGTAGACAATTCCCCCTAAAAAGGCTAGACCTTCAGCCAGCCACGATGTTTTCCAGACAGATTTTTGAGTTACGTTTGTGTTCATCAATCATCACTTTGATGCGCTGAATTTGTAGTACTAAGGTAATGCTGGAATTATAACACATCAAATTTTTTTAGGTTTATTTTCTAAACGTACCCAATCCCATATCCAATAGAGCATTGCGCTGGCGACCCCAAGGCCGAAGATCTTGAAAACATCGACTACAGGCCAAGTTAGGGGAGTGTAACGGCGCAGATACCAGGGTACAAACCAGGCCAAGATAAGTCCTACACCGATGAGCATGCGCCGAAACCAGGGATCAGACTGGCGCTGCTGATTGATCCAAACCCAAGCTACCAGAGCAACTTGCAGGCAAAAGAAGGTTGCTCGATAGCGGGGGTTATCCCACTGATCGCCACCGCTGCGGAGAGAAGCACTCAGAATACCCAACCAAACCGCTAGACTGGCGCCTAAAGCTGGGTGTCTATCCCGTTTTTGCAATGCGCGCACGGGTGCGTAGAGCAGAAAGGGCAGCAACAGGGTCCATCCAAGGGAGCGCCAAATCGCCACCAGGCGCCAAAACAAATTTCCCTGGACAATTAAAGCCGCTGGCAAGAAGGGTCGTACGACGCCATAGGCCAGGATGATCCATTTATACATATCTGGGTTGGTCTCTCTCATCAACTTATCCATCCAGCCAGATACTCTGTGACTGACAAGGGCCTGCCATTTTGCAGTTTGATCTATCCATTGCCATAGCAGCAGGAAGGGATTGGATGAGCCGCCGGGAACAAGCTGCTCACCAAAAAGCCAAACCCCGAGAAAGCCAATCAAGATTAGCGCGCCAAGAGCAGCCCAAAAACGCCAATCGCGCAACCAACGACGTCGCCCCAGGAATAGAGCCATGATGACGAGAACAACGGTCAAGAGAATCGTGAAGGTGGGTGAGAGGGGAATGCTGATCCCCAGAGAGAAAACTAACCAGCCGATGCCTTGCCGGGGTTGTTTTTGAAAAATCAATATCAAACCGTAAAGCGCTATCGCGGCCAGCGACATCATCAGGGCTTCTCGCATTTGTGTGCTGCCCAACAGAATCGCTTCGGGATAGAGTGCCGCCAACCAGGCAGCCACGTAGGCAACATCTCGGTCCCAGATTCGTTTGGTCAAAGCCCAGGTAAAGAGAACAGCAAGCCCGGATATGGACGCGGTTAAAACCACGATCAAGAGGGGCGTGTGAAAACCTGCCCCGAAATAACGGTAGATGCTGGCGCTAAAGAAAAGAAAACCGCCATATTGGTCTACAGAACGGTACCCTTCGAAGGCGTCTAACAGTGGTTTATCTGACTGGGCCAGTTCCCAGGCGGCTATGTCGCGGCGGTGGGCATCGGCCATGATGTACCCCGCTTTCTCTGGCCCGCTGCCATAACCCCACTCCGGCAGGAACGCAAACCAAAAGGCACCCATGATCAAACGCAACGCAATCGCCCCAAGGAGCAGCCAACCCACCCACGCGGGCACCTCTTCTCGTTTCATTAAAAACCAAAATGCCATCACAAGTACCACTGCCAGGAGAAAGACAGCAAAGAAAGAATCCCAACTTTGAATAGCATCCATCGAACTGATCGATTCAGCAGAAATGAGAGCAAACCCAAGTGAAATGGGCAAAAGAAAAACAAAAAGAATGGCAAGTTGTTTATACATAATTTTTATAGATCTTTCAAAATTCGTTCACTGCGGGCTTTCCAGGTATAGCTTTTCACGTCTTTTCGGGCTTGATCGCCCAAGGCGCGGCAGCGATCAGGGTTCGAGTGTAATGCTTGGACGGTCGAAACCCAGGCGTCAACATCATTGTACGGTAAACAAATAGCATTCTCCGAGTTGAGAATCTCTCTCAGAACGGGCAAATCGCTGGACAGGATCGGTCGCCCGCAAGCCATATATTCGAATAATTTCATCGGGCTGAGATACGGAGCGATGTCACCACCGGAGGAGGCCGAGACGTGGTGTTGATAGGGCATCAAGAGCGCGTTGCTGGCGGCCTGGTAAAGCGGTAACTCGGCGTTGGGGACGAACCCGGTCAGGAACACGTTGTTCAATTTCTCAACACGAAGCTGGTCCCGCACCTGGAAGACTTGATTCGGCTCGCCGCCGACGAGCAGACATTGCACCGCCGGAAGCCGCCTGGCGATGTCGAGGATCAACTCGACGCCGCGGCCCGCGTAGAGATGCCCGGTGTAACCGAGTGTAAATCTATCCGGGCTTAAGCCTCTGATCGCTTCGGGAACGGAATCGCGCACCAATAAACGGTGCCGGGCTTCGAGCGGGTCTGGCAGGTCAGCGTAACGGGCCAGGTCGACGCCGTCGGGGGCAGTAACGACCTCCACAGAGGGATTCCCGGCAGGAAAAAGATCATCCCGCAAGGCCCGAGTAATCACAACGACGCGGCACGCTCCCTTCCCCCGCAAGAAAAGCCGGAAAAGCTTGGGGCCAAGGGTTCCCTGTGGCAGATCGTGGACTTCGTTAATGGTTTTGTGG
>CAZXXW010000136.1:0-4049 GCA_964644835.1 uncultured Anaerolineales bacterium | reverse complement strand
GCCAGGGCTGCCGCCTGAGGCAAACGCGTATAAATCAAGTCTGCTTGCCATCGACGGGCACGGCGGATAGCGATTAAACCATAATCGTAGCGCCTTAACCAGGGACGAGCGGATAACCATTGCAATGCAAATTGATATTTCAGGCCGTAATGGCGCGCCAAAGACTCCCAGGATGGTTTTTCTCGTTCCTGTTTGCTACTATCTGATGGCGAGAGTACAAGCACATCGTGACCCAGGGCGGTCATTGCCTGGGCCATCTTCATCACCTGGATGGTGTTGGCCCGGCGAGCAGGGATGTGCGTGGGCGCGATCAGGGCTATTCTCATGCCGTTTCTAGGGCCTGCGTGGAATCACGGACATCGAGCAAGACGCGGCCGACCGCGCCTCCGACTGTGAAGAGGTAGTAACCGACCAGCAAAGCAGCGAAAACCGATCCGGTCGAAGGTCTTAGCAAGAAAATAGCGCCCACTTTGAGCAGCATCCCGGCGAAATTGACCAGGGTGGGATAGACCGCTCTGCCAAGTGAAATTAAGGCGACCCGATTCCAATAGAAGATGTTCACAAAGGTGAAGCCCAGCAGCAGGATGACCAGAGCCGGATAGGTGGGCAAGAACTCCGAGCCGTAGGTCATGGCGATGATCGGCTTGCCGAAAATGATTAAAATGAACGTGACGGGGAGAGAATAGATGGCAGCCAGACGCGAGCCTTGCCGCAACACATATTTGACGTTTTCCCAATTGCGGCGGGCGATTTCGCGGGCCAACTCGGGGAAGGTGGCCCGGGGCAAGGGGCTGATCGGAAGCTGCAAAATATTGGTGATCGCCAGGGCGGTTTTGTAATATCCGGCCTGGCGAGGGCCCAAGAAAGCTGAAATCCAGAGAACTTCGCTGTCTTTGGCGACCAGGCTGACCATACTGCTCAAGTTGGTGCTGAAGGCAAATGTGAATAAGTCTCGTCGCTCCGCTTTCAATAGGCTGAACGGCGCCCGCCACCAGCCTGGCCCCCAGACGCGCTGGGCTTGAACCAGGGCCGCAACGCTGATCGAGAGGGAATAGAGGATTTTCCCGGCCATGTAAGCCAGCAAAACCGTGGTCAACCCGGCCTGGACGAAAAAGGCGATCACGATCAGGGTCAGGGTGATCAGACTTTGCCCGACGGTGATCATGGCCATGTCTCGAAAGCGATCGAAGATCTGGAGCAGGCCATTCGAGGTTTCGAAGATGACGTTGGCTAGGATGATCAAGCCATACAGTTGGAACCAGTAGGCCAAGCCGGAATCCTGGGCGAAAAAGCGCGCTCCTACCGGTGCAAGCCACCAGATCAAGGCCAAGGCGACCAGTGAACCGCCGATCTCTAACATGCTGGCCAGTTTGAACACGGCAGCGGCGCGTTGATGGTCGCCTTCTTCGTGGTAATGGCCGACGTGACGAACGACCAATTCGTTCATCCGGAAGGAGGCGAAACGGTTGACCACGCTGGTAAATTGGGTGATTGATCCGAGAATGCCAAAGCTGGCCGGGCCGAGCAGACGGGCTGCCAGGATGCTTTGGATCATGCTGAAAGCCGCCGAGAGTCCTGTAGCGCTGAATAAATAGCCTGCGTTCGTGACAATCCGGCGGATTAGTTCGTTTTTTAGGAAACGGGCGTAAAGTTGGCGCAATTTTTGCATAAAGAAGTCGGCGTTTCAGCCTGTCTCGATTTCTTTGGCCCAATCTCGGTTGGCGTTGTACCACTCGATTGTGCGGCTGATGCCGGAGTCCATATCAACCGCTGGCTCCCAGCCGAACAATTCTCCGGCTTTGGAGACATCGGCGAGATTGGCTTTCATGTCTGCGGCGGGGAAGGGATAGCGCTCGATGATCGCTTTGCGCCCCACTTTGCTCTCGATCAAGGCGATCAATTCGTTGATGGTCAAATTTTCGTGGCCGCCCAGGTTGATGATCTCGAATCCGACTGGCTTGAGGGCCAGGATCACGCCGCGGGCAATATCATCGATGTAGGTAAATCCGCGCGATTGGTTGCCGTCGCCGTTGAGCCGCAGAGGCTCGCCCTCGCTGATCCAGCGGACGAAGCGAAACACGGACATATCCGGGCGTCCGGCCGGGCCATAGACGGTGAAGAATCGCACCACGCTGACATCGATGTCGTAGAGATTATGGTAGGCGTGGGCCATTGCTTCAGCCCCCTTTTTGCTGGCCGCGTAGCTTTGGAGCGGATGGCTGCTGTCGGCTGTCTCCGGCGTGGGCAGCGGGGCGTCATCGCCGTAAATGCTGGATGTCGAGGCGAGGATGAACTTGGGGATGTCCTCCCGCTGGCAAAGTTCCAGCAGATTGAGCGTGCCGGTCACATTGGTGTCGATATACACCCAGGGATCCTCGACACTGGCGCGCACCCCGGCGCGAGCTGCCAAATTGATGACCGCGTCCACGTCCTCCAGGTTTGGGGCCAGGCTCTCCACCCGCTCCCAATCGCTGATGTCGATTTTGTGAAACCGAAAATCTGCTCGGTCTTGTAATTGTGCCAGGCGGTGCTCTTTCATGCGCACATCGTAGGCTGCATTCATGTTGTCGATACCGACGACGGCATGATTCTCGTCGAGGAGCATTTCTGCCACTCGTGAGGCAATGAAACCGGCGACGCCTGTGACTAAATAAGTTGACATGGGATCTCTTTCTACGTGAAAAGACCATCATCGGCAGAGATGGCTAAAACATGGTTCTCGAGTCGGCGATGGTCTTTGCTGAACTCTATAAGCGCACAACTTTGGGGTCGTCGCGACCATCTGGCCCCAGGGCGTTGCGCGTGTCGACGATGCATTTCGCCGTGTTTTGGATAGCAGCGTAATCGTAGTCGCTGTGATCGGTGATGATGACGACACAATCGGCCGCGCGCACGGCGGGAAGCATGTCCGGAACGCTGTCCATCTCGAATTCATCATCATGCAGGCTGGGGATGTAGGGGTCGTGGTAGCTGACCTGGGAGCCCTTTTGCTGCAACAGGCCGATCACGTCCAACGCGGGGGATTCCCGTAAATCGTCGATGTCGGGTTTGTAGGCTACGCCCAAGATTAGAATTTTGCTCCCTTTGAGTGGCTTGGCCTGCTCGTTGAGGGCATCCTGCACCAGGCCGACGACGTGCCGGGGCATGCCCAGGTTGATCTCCGAAGCCAGTTCGATGAAGCGGGCGGTGTAATTGAGCGAACGCAGCTTCCAAGAGAGATAGAGAGGATCAATGGGGATGCAGTGCCCGCCTAATCCCGGGCCGGGCGTAAATTTCATGAAGCCGAAGGGTTTGGTCGCGGCGGCATCGATGACCTCCCAGACATCCACGTCCAGGCGGTCGCACATGATGGCAAGCTCGTTGACCAGTCCGATGTTAATCATCCGGAAGGTGTTCTCGAGCAACTTGGCCATCTCGGCGACCTCGGAAGAGGATACCGGCACCACCGTTTCGAGGGCCTGGTCGTACCAGGTGGAAGCCACCTCGGAACAAGCCGGCGTGATTCCGCCGATCACCTTGGGCGTGTTGATCGTGGTCCAGTCTTCCCGACCGGGGTCGACGCGTTCGGGCGAGAAGGCCAAGAAGAAATCTTCGCCC
Organism: uncultured Anaerolineales bacterium; assembly: GCA_964644835.1. Lineage (GTDB taxonomy): Bacteria > Chloroflexota > Anaerolineae > Anaerolineales > UBA11858 > JAYELX01. The sequence continues at coordinate 452 of CAZXXW010000136.1, read as the reverse complement.
ACGGTGAGGTCTTTGCTCTGACCCAACTGGGGCATCAAGATTTCCCGGGTTGTGCCGGGATAGGATGTTGATTCCAGCACCACGACCATGCCGGGATGGACGTATTTTTTCAACTCATCGGTAACTGCGAGGATGAAAGACAAATCAGGATCGCCGGTCTTGCGCAGGGGCGTGGGTACGCAGATGCTCACCGCGTCCATCTCTTCCAGAACCGAGAAATCGGTCGTGGCCTTGAGTTTTCCCGCTTCAACAAGGGGGGCAAGTTCCTCGGTGGATACATCTTGAATGTAGCTCACGCCTTGGTTGAGCGTATCGACTTTCTCCGCGTCGGGGTCAATTCCCGTGACGGTGAATCCGGCATTGGCAAAGACGGTGGCAAAAGGCAGGCCAACATAGCCTAACCCTAAAACGCCAACTTGGGCGTTTTTTTGCTCGAATTTTTTCAATAGTTC
>CAZXXW010000135.1:0-9910 GCA_964644835.1 uncultured Anaerolineales bacterium | reverse complement strand
CCACCAAGAGATCTTCAAAATACCACCTCTACCTAAAAAGTGGAGCAGAATCGACTCTGCTCCACTTTGTCTACCAGGCTAGATTCGAACGAATTAAGGCATTGACAAGTAATAACTGCCGGGCCGGGATACCGTTGCAATACGATAGTGGGTGCCCAGATACGTAAACCCGTCTGTGCTGATAGAAGAAAACAAGGGAACTAACGGAATGACCCGACGACGTCTCATAATCTCCAGGTCTCCAGCTTGTCCAGCAGCATAAGGGGGAACGGAAAAGCAAAGTTCCACAGAATCTTCGGGGATATCATCCCATTCAATTTTTCTACCTGCCAACATGCTATTTGGCAACCCATCTATCGATGATCCAATTCGAGCACAACCCGGCTTTTCGTCTGGATCAGGTAAATAGTAATTTCCGGGGAGAGAAATGGTGGCCACGCGATAGTAGGTGCCTCGATAATTAAAACCGGTAGTTGGCAGGGAAACCCACTCGCCGTTAGAAGCTTTCGTTAGGACATTCAAATCTTTAAAATGACCAATTGCGTTGCCATGATCATTGGGAACGGCGATGCAAATTCTAACCTCGTCTCTGTCTTCAAAATCTTCCAGGGTGACATTTTTGCCTACCAACATGCCTTCTGGCAAATCAACTTCATCAATATATTCGCCAACCGAAGCACATGCCGGTTGCCCTTTCCGCGTAGGTGGCGGCTCTACAGTCCCTTTGGTAGGTCCAGCCCAAACACTGGAGACACCCACCAGGGCAATCACAAGCACAACAGCGGCGAAACCGAACGCTTTGAATGTATTCATTGGCTCCCTTCTCTTTCTAAACATCGTTGTTAACCAGATCGTCCTGATTATACAGACAAAAGCCAAAAACGTATCCGATTTTTATCCGACTTTCGGATTCAGGGCTCCCGAAAGCGGATCTCGATTTTCAAATCGGTTTGCATATTCAGTTCTACACGCCAAAGATCCCCTTTTTGTTCACCGTTCGGATTGGCAGAAAGAATTTCCGTTCCAGGAGGCAATTGGATTTGAAAATGTACCGGAATCGCCAAGGTGCCCGGTTGTTTTTGAACAACTAATCGATAGATCCATTCGCCAGAACTCACCTGGGTGACCGTTTCGGAGGGCAAGGTGAATTGAAACCCGGTAACGCGCTGTTCCCCCCGGGGCACGACCAGCAGGGTACCAAAAGCGTCCAGACCAGGCGGCTTTTGATCGACAGTCCCATCGTTGGTCAAATGATCTACGCGCGGTGGGACAGGTTCACCAAGGTGCATCCATTCGCCGGGAATTGCAACGGGGCTGGCGTCCAACAACGAGACTCCCTCCGAGACATAAACACGCAAATAATTCCAGTAACAGCGGTCGATTAAGTCTTGATAGTCGCCGGTGTCATAGGGCTCATGCCGACAAAGCCGCGCCTGTTCATCCCCAACGGTTGGAAAGGACAATCGCTCTAAATACTGGTTCAGGGTAACACCATTGGGATCCACCCCGTTGCGATCAGCAAGATTTCGATGGATCACCTTCAAGTGAGAGGTGGGTACTAGCAGGTCGGTCAAATCAACAGCATACTCAATTTCGGTTTTGACAACGGCATTGACTTTATTGAACCCCAGGTTGGAATCGACGACCATGAGATAATCCCCCTCGCCGGGACGCATCGCACCATCCCAACCGCGCTGTGCCAACAATTGAGTGAGTTGGGGATCGTCCACCTGCACAAGCAAATGACGCTGGTCAAGGGCTCGGAAGGCCATCTCAATCACCTCGCGCATCGATACAGCCGGATCGCTCTGGATTTTATCAAGCAGCCCCTGGGCAAGAGGGCCAATAAAGTCTTTCCGCTGCCCAAACCAATCTTCCTGGTTCTGGCGCTCTTCTTGGCTTTGGTCGCGCTCCTGACGCATGAAGGCGATCACGTTATCGGCGCTGATCGGTTCCGAGAATGCCTCAATTCGAACCGGCCCAACGGCCGAGAGAAGCATGTGGATAAATTCTTGGTCGATGGCGATGACACCATCCACGGCGTGAGCGCTGGAATAAGCGTAAAAATGTTCTGCCCAGGCCGCCGACGTGGGGAAATCGGGGGACCAGTTCGAGTCTCGAAAAACCCAAATAGGCGCATCCATGTAGGCTTCAAGCTGCCAGGGCGGTTCCGGATACAACTTGGCATTGTCATCCAGGTCATAGGCATCTTGCGCTCTGAAGGCGATGATCTCACCATGTTCGACCGCCACGGTAGCAAAGGCAGTGATAAATCCCCCGGTGGCACGCAGTTCGTCTTCATTTTGGAGCAAGACCAGATATGTCTGGGGGCCATATCCTCCGCCCCCCATCAGCTTGGGAACGGCGTCCAGCGCTGATATGCCACTGCCCAACAAAGGGAGATAAGGGTCGATTTGCTCAAGATATGGCCGGGTTATAGGAGAGAGCGTCTCGCCATCAATGTTGTCTCGAGCTGCCAACGCTTTGTGGATATAGTCTTCTGCCGTCACAAAGCGAGGTTGGGCATCCACCAGAACGTCCAACACGGTTGAAATAGAGGTGAATTCATCCTCCGCTTGCATCGAAACCAAGAGGGGTTTCATCGCCTGGTAACCTTCATCGCCAGCGACCACCAACCCTTCAGCGAGATCAAGCAAGTCTGCAGCAGCGGCGAGATCACCACCATAGACCGGCACCCAACCAAAGAGACGACCGGCCCATACAAACGGTTCAGCGTGCCGCTGCAAGGCCTGAACGTCTTTTCGGGCCCGGGACAAGTTCGGGCCTACGGTCTCGACAGCCTCAACGGAAAGATCACCACCAACAACGGATTGGAGTTCAGAGACATCAGCTTTGAAGGCTCGCGCCAAGGTGGCGATCTGCCAGGTCTTCCAACCTAAGAAGAACACCAAGACGAAGGCCGTCCCCAACCAAAGCCAACGCTTGTGGCGTTGATACCGGGCTCGGACTTGTTGAAAGAATCCATTTTCGGCTTGAGCATCTCCGTTTTGGGCGCTCGCCCCATCCTGCTCCGGATCAAGCAGGATCGAAGGTTGGCCTATCTCGGCGCTGAGCAGCCGCTCCCGGGCGAGCAAGGCCTCGGCCAAGCGCTCCAGGCCGCGCAGGTGCCAATCGCTGAGCGTGCTGGTCGGGGCGACCTGCTCTTCGCCTGCGATCAGACGGTAGCGTTCAAGCTGCTCCGCGGAAACACCTTCCCGATTCTGTCCAAACACGAAAAGGGCAATCACCTCATCAATCCGGCCCCAGGCATCCAACAAGGTATCCGGTCGGACCGTCGCAAACTGAAAGGGGGCAAAATACAACGCGGCGAGGATACCGAATTCGCCCCATTGGCTGTCGACCCGTTTGCCCTGGCGCGGCGGCATGGCGGGCATAGCAGCCTGGAAGAGATCGCTCAACGCAGCCAGGAGTTGGTAGCCCGGACTCTTGGTTTCCATGGCTGGGTTCTCGCTGACAAAGCGACGCACGAAGAGGCTCTCTACCCAGGGGTGGTCATCGAGTTGAGCAGGCGCGACGCAATGCTTTAGGACCGTTTTCAGTTCGGGGAGAAGGTCTTTGGGAGTGGTCACAGGTTAGTGGGAAGTGGAAAGTGAAAAGTTAGCAGAGATTGAAGAATTCCAACGTGGGGGTGTCTATTGCTCGCTTGAGCTCGGGTAGATGATCCATTGACCTGCTAGATTTCGCTCGCCTTGATCAAGATCGTTGTAGGTAACAAGTTGATCAACGGAGGTTTCCAGTTGAGAAGCCAGTTTTTCGATGGAAATCTGCTGATCGACAAAATAGGGTTTGAATTTTTGAACACCCTCTGGATCGGTTCGGGCAGGGATGATGATCAACACCTGATCGACATGCAGGCTGTCATAAATCACATTTGCCGCCTGAATGACTTCGGCGGAGGTGTGATAGCGTTTCTCCAAGATGGGGAGGCTCTCCCCCGCGGCAACGCGATGGAGGAGATAGGCATCTCCAGGACCAAACGGTTCGGTGAGCGCATTGCTTTGGTCCAACGTGGCCGTCTCCATCGCGGCTGGCGTTTGTGTAACCGTTCGGACGGGGAAGATCAATCGCCGCCCGGCCGGGATCAAGTCATCAGAACCAAGCTGATTGTAGTATCTTAGCTCATCAACGGTAACATCGTATTGGGCAGCAAGCTCGGAGGGATTGGCATCACGTTTCACAAAAAGGGTCGATAACGGCTCTATCCCAGCAGCATCCGCCCGCCCTGGCATGATGACGAGAACCTGATCGGCCTGGATACTGCGACCAGGGGCCAACCCATTGATAGCGACAAGGGCATCCTCACTTGTTTGGTAGATCTCTGCCAGCCGTGGCAAGCTTTCCCCAGGTTTAACCTGATGAAGAAGATACGCATCCCCAGGGCCAAAGGGGGTCAGCAGTTTAGGTCCCGGTGTGGGAGAAAAACCTTTTGCCGTAGAAACAAGATCAGGTGTCACGGTTGGAGGCAAAGTAGCCGTAGGCGTTTGAGGCTGCCGAGTGAGATTGACTTGCGTAGCTGGCTCAGGGCTCTCTGGCGTAACACCAAATGTCGTCGTGGCCGCAACCGTAGTATTGGTGAGGGTGCTCTCAGGAAATGCAGCCTGCATGGGTAATTTTTCCGGAGAGCGTTGAACCACAAAAGCAATCCCCACCAGAATGATCAAGACAGGAATCGACCCTAAGAGATACCGGCTCAGTTTTGCCCGACGCGCCTGAGGAGCACGTATATCGCCAGGCAAGCGATCATATCCACTTTGAGAGAAAACGGGACAATCAGAATAGTCCCTTGTCAGGCAGGCCTTCTCCTGATGAAAACGCCGGATCGGTTCCTGAGGTTCAACCTTGTAACAGTAGTTGGCTGTCGTAGGGATGGCAAAATGCGATTCTTGGCTGTTTTGTGACCCTAAATAGGGGCATGTTCCCTTGCCGTCATCCATCTCTGAAACCGATCCCCGTAAGCCTGATCCTCCAAACGACGAGGTTGATACCTGCCCTGAAAAGATCAATTTGCTCCCCCATATTCTTTGAACGATGCAACGCCATAACAAACAAGGGCATATCTCCTCCCTATCAACGTGTTGATCCTGGACGAAACCCTACTTTTCATCCTCAACAGACTTGGGGTAGATCACCCACCGCCCTGCAGGAACGATCGAGCCTTCCTCAAGCTGATTGAACCACAACAAATCACTCTCAAAGACTCTCATTTGCGCCGCCAGATCGGTCACCGAGATATCCTCACTGACCAGAAAAGTCTCGAACATTTGGACACCCTGCGGATCGCTCCGGCCTGGCAACACGACCAAAACGTCACCTGGATTCAACCCTGTAAATCCATTCGCCGCTTGAAGCACCTGGACGGTGGTGTGATAGCGTTCGGCAATCAAGGAGACGTTTTCGTCCGGCCTGACCATGTGAAGCACATATTCACCAGAAGGGCCGAAACGGGGGGTAATCGCATAGGAAAAATCAATTGTGGCAGCCAAGGTTGGTGCCGGTGTTGGCGGAGGAGATCCTTCTTGATGAGGCACCACCAACCATCGATCAGCAGGGATCAAACTACCAGAGCCAAGAGAATTAAAATAACGCAACTCATCAACGGTTAAATCGTGCATCCGAGCAAAATCTTCCACCCTAACAACTTCATCGACATAGACAGCCCGATATTGCCCTACTTCTTCCACATCTTTCTGCCCGGGCAAAATGACCAGCACATCGCCAGGATAGATCAACGTTGTCGTCCATACATCTGGCGTTTTATAAGCTGTCGGGATTAAGGTTTTGGTTGGCTTTGCGCCATTCGCCTCAGTAGCGGTTGGAATAGCTATTTTCGTTGGCGCCGGGCGTTTGGTTGGTTCCGCGTCCTCAGAAAAGGTAGGAGTCGGCGAAAGATACGGCTTGTCACTGGTCGGTTTCGGTGTTCTCGCGCCAAAAAAATAATAGGTTTCATCAAGTCCGTTGACAGCGATGATCACGTCGTTGCTGGTATCGTACATATTAGCCAGCATGGTCACACTTTCCCCAGAGGCAACTTGATGAACAACAAAACCATCATAAGGCCCAAAAGGGGTCTTCAAGAATGGGCCCGGCGTTGAGACCGGATACGTCGCCGAGGGCGTGGTCGTCAGGGAGGGCGTGTTGGTAGCAACAAGGGTAGCGGTTGGGTCATCTCCAGAAGCCTCAACAGGTTGAGGTGAAGGGGTGGGCGAATCCACAACATAACTCACCTGAGTAGAAACATCAGCCACATTGTCTTGATCACCAAAAAGGGCAAAAAAAGTGGGGTTTCCAAAGTCACCCAAAAACAACCAGGCGACTCCAGCCATGAGCAAAAACAATAAAAGCAACAACAAGAATCGTCTGGCAAGATGTCTCTCTTTGGAAACTTTTCTGCGGATCTCAACAGGCAAGGGGCCGTCCCAGTCTGGCGAATAAATCGGGCAGCGTTTGTACGCCTCTGTCAAGCAAGCAGACCCTTGATACGAGATACTTACAGGTTCCGGAGGCTGGACCTTATGACAATAATTCGACTTACTGGCATAAGAAAAACTTGTCTCAGGATCGTTTTTCAAGCCCACAAAAGGACATGAATCTAAATTCTTGGACTTTAGCCCGTTTAGTTGAGGAGCGGGTGCATCACTCATCTTGGGCGGCTTCGCCGTAGTAATCTTTGTACGCATAATAATACCCATTTCTGTAGTAATAATATGATCTGGCACCCTTTTCGGGGATATCGTTCAAGACAATGCCGATAATATTGCTCCCCACTTTTCGCAGTTGATCAACTGCGTGCTTGCAAGCGTTCAATTTCGTCACACCGGGTTTGACCACCAGGATAACGCCATCCACTCGAGGGGCAAGAACAGCCGCATCCGTGACAGGCAAAAGCGGCGGTGAATCAATCAAAACGACATCGGCATATTCCTCAAACCAGCTCAAAATATTGACCATTCTCTCCGAACCAAACAGCTCGGAAGGATTAGGTGGCAAACTGCCGGTGGTCATCACATGGAAATTTTCCATATCAGTGGGGTTTTGCAATCCTTGATAAATATCCTGAGGCGATTGCACAAAGTAATTACTAAACCCAAATCGATTCGACAAGCCCAACGCTTTATGAAGCCTCGGGCGCCGGAAATCTGCGTCTACGGCGATCGTTCGAAAACCATTTTGGGCCATCGCAATACCAAGGTTGATGGACACGGTCGTTTTACCATCCATCGGCGAGGGGCTGGTGATCAATAAGGTCCGCAAGGGATAATCCACGCTGGAGAACTGGATATTGGTTCTCAAGGAGCGGAACGCCTCGGACACCGGGGAGCGCGGCTGGGTCAGAGTGACAGGCCCTTCATCTTCCTCGACATGCAGGATGCTGCCCAAAACGGGCAAACCGAGATGCCTGGTAACATCTTCGGGGCTTTTGATCGTATCGTCTAACATTTCGATCAGGAAGGCCAGTCCCCCTCCGGCCATCAAGCCGACTACCGCAGCCAGGGAGACATCGCGAGGAATTTGAGGGCTGATCGGATTCGGATTGGGAATGGCAGGCTCAACCTGGACGACGTTGTTTTCGCTTTCCATCCGGGCTAAATTGATCGCCTCATAATCGCTAAGCAGGTTTTGGTAAGTCTGCTGGTAGAGTTCCAAGGTTGAACGTTGGGGGTCAAAACCTGACGACTGGCCTTCAGAACCGCTGAAGCCAATCGTAAGTTGATAGTAAATATCCCGGTACATTTCCAACGTAGACTGGAGCTGGCTTAGCTCCAACTCTTTGGATCGCAGCAGAGAAACCCGGCCGATATCCGCGGGGTCGATCCTGGGTGCAGAATCACCCGATAGCTGCTCAGAGCCCAGGCCAAGGATATAGGTCAATTCAGTGATCTCACTTTGTAAATCAACAATCTGACCCTCGATCTCCGCCATGTTCGCTTCGATTTTCTCTAATTGTTCTTCGTTCTGTGTCTCTGTCTTTTGGGAGATTTCCGCATTCAATGTCGAGATTTGCGTTTCAACAGCATTGATTTGAGCCTGCAAGTTTTCTTGCGCCGTGTTGAAACGACCGGCTAACATCTCTTCATTTTGCTCAATCAAAATTTCGATCATCGTATTGGCAATCAGAGCGGCCCGATTGGGGTCCGTGTCTTTGACGTGAAGAATGATGATTTTTGTCTCCGGCTTCTGTTCAACGTTGATTTTGCCTTTCAAGGTTGCCGGACTCATGGCCAGGTCTAAGCGTTGAACCACGCCTTCAAGCAAGGGGCGGGTTGAGAATAATTCCGCATAGGTATTGGCCAATCGATCGGTTGATAAGTAGTCGGTTACCGAGGCGCTTTGCGTGGTGGGAGGCTCGACAATCATGATCTTGGTTGAAGCCTGGTAGACAGGAGCTTGCTGCTTATCATAGATGAACATACCAACAGCGGCTACGACCGCCAAAAGAATCAAAAGCCAGGCCCATTTCAGGAACAGGGCCGTATATTGGCGGATATCAATCTGTTGTGCGCTTTGATCAGTGCTAAGGTGAAGGGTCATATTTTTTCCATGTCTTCTGATCAGGTTCGATGTTTCCATTTCATCGCAAGTTGAATAAGAAATAATACTATCATAATGGCCCAAATGATCTGTTTCCAGACAATCTTGGTGGTGCTCGCCATCCCCAAGCAAAAAAGGGCGCCCGAAAGGTTGAGCAAAATCTCCCATCTGCTGCTTGATAGCACGTGCCCGAGCTTTTTCCCCTCTCGGTGTGCCACATAGCGGGCAAAGCTGAGCGCCGCCAACGCCAGGGCGAGGGCAAAAATCCAGAGACTATTGGCAGCTACATTGAACCAGTCGATCATATTTTGTGGGAGTGATAAAAAGAAAGTAAGGGGTGGAGAGCGAGATTTCTACGCGCAAGTTTTCAGGTACTAGGTAACAGGTACGGTATGGGGGTAGGAAAGACAGGTTTGGAATTTCGAGTCAGGTAACAGAGCGGGGCTCTAAGAGAGCAAGTGAAATAATTAACTATGTATTTGCCACAATAATCGATTATATCCAGTTAATTTTCCCCCGCTAACTCAATCGTTGCTTGATAAAGTTGGTCACTGATGTAAAAGCCGCTTGCTTGGGCAGCATCCAGTAATGGTCTCACAAACTTGACAAAGCCCCTACGTTTTGCTTTTACCAATAACCCGATCAAACCAATAACTCGTAAACCTAGCTCTCCCGCAAAAAGACGCGCTTGGCGATCATCCAAACCAACTACGCAGCCTTTATGGGTCTTTCCATATACAATCACCGCCCTTTCACCATAGCCTAAGCGGTTTGCGGGTAATTGACCCAAATCAGATTGTGTTACTGCAACCAAATTTACCCAACCGATTTCACGAGGATCAACTGTATCCGAGCGCAACAAGCGACCTGTATCAAGTTCCCAAAGGACAGGTTCCGGTACATAGATTGGCTCGTAGAGCATGGGCAAGAGTTGTATCTGATTTATTCTACCGAGATACAACAAAATCGAGGTGTCGCTAACAAGAGCGAGTTTATTCATCCCTCAACTCATCACGTAGTTCTTCTGGAGTAATTTGTGAGACCGGAATATTATAGTCGGCACATAGATCCAGAAACATTACATGGGGAACACCTGCCATCTCTGCTGCCGCACCTGCTGATAACTTACCAAGCCAAAACAACATCAAAGCCGCGTACAACCTAAGGTCTCGGCCTATCTCTTCTGGAGTACGATTCAGCTTGTGCTGAATATCGGATGGGATCTGAACTGAAACTGTTTCGCTCATAAGACACCTAACCAGGTTATTTAATCAAAACTCTTTTCTAGATTCTATCACAAACGAACGTGCTTTTCAGTTTTTCGCTTGTCGCTCCAGCAATTCTAATTTGAGTGTGAAAC
>CAZXXW010000134.1:8833-10215 GCA_964644835.1 uncultured Anaerolineales bacterium | reverse complement strand
CTAGTTCAGCCAAAACGCGGCCCATGTGCAAGTTGGCGTCGATCCCCACCTGGTAGCGGCTGCCATGGGCGGCGCGTCCGATCGTCTCGATTTCGTACCAGATGAAGCCCCGATGAGCGCGGCAGACGGCCAGATCGGTCGGCTCGGTCACAATGGCGCCATCTGCGCTAACCCGTTGGACGAGGGCCTCGGTGCCGATGCTGCGGTATTCTTCGTCGGCCACGGCGGTGATGAGCAGGTCGCCACGTAAACCAATACCGGCGTCACGGAGCGCTTTCACCGCCGCCAGCATGGCGGCAAGACTGGCTTTCATATCATAGGCACCGCGCCCGTACAAGCGTCCGGCACGGACCTCAGCACCAAAGGGGTCGATGGTCATGCCCTCCACACCAACCGTGTCGAGATGACCGTTGAGCAACAGAGCGCGTCCACTCCCAACACCCTTCAATCGGCCAATCACATTGACCCGGCCGGGTGCGATTTCATCGCTGGTAACCGCCAAGCCAAGATCATTCAATCGCTCGGCAAAACGAGCACCGCCATCGGCTTCGCCGGGGCCATCCGGCGTCAGGGAGGGGTTGATCGAGTTGATCCGGACGAGTTCTTGAGCCGTTGCGGTCAAGTAGTCCCTGTCGATAGTGAAATTTAACTCTGCCACGTTGAAACCTCCAAACGTTTGACGCTGATCAAACCAGATGGCGGGGGATGGTCGTGTGCCACGTCTTGGTAAAGAGGCGCGTTTTTCCCTCATAAGCGTCGAGCATATTGACGACATAAAATTGCTCCGCATCGGCAGACATGCTGCTGTACGTCTCGATGCGAATGTCCCACCCTTCCCGCCGGAGCCCCATGTTCTGTTCACAAACAATCTGCGCCGAAAGCGGATCGTTCCGATAGATCGTGTAGCGCTCTTCGTGCCGGCCATACATCTCCAAATCACGATCAAGCAAATGGGTGCAGCCGCTATCGGTACAATCGTGGAGTTCTTGCTTTCCCGCGCCGATATCCCGGATGATTTCTCGTTGACGGATTCTGGGGCGAAGCTCTTTGGAAGGAATGGATTCAGATTGCTCAGGCTGGTCGAACGCCGGTATGTTTGCGTCGATCTCTTTAGGATGGCGAACGGAAAAACGCAGCCAGGATTCTTCCCCGGTGCGCAATCGTAGGGTGACAGGATGCGGGGAAGGCCAGGCCATGGGCCAATACGTCGGCGAGATAGCCAAACGCCAACGGTGCCCAGCCGGCAGGCGATGCGGGCGGCCAGCGGTTCGGTGACCATCGTCACCTCCCACAACTCGCGAAAGGTCACCTTCATCAGCGCCATGGCCCGGCCTGCGCGGGTGGTCAGCTGATCGGCCTGCGGCACCGTCACCTCCATCCGG
>CAZXXW010000134.1:0-8823 GCA_964644835.1 uncultured Anaerolineales bacterium | reverse complement strand
TACATTCAGCTTGATTCTGACCTTGTAAAACGTTCCCGGCTCCAAGGGTTCGGGGGTCTCGTGAGAATCCCGGTGGGTGAGATTCAAGAACCCGCGGCTGACCAACAACGAGGAGCCCGTTGGAGACACATCGCACAGGCGGACCACCACCAGGGCATTGGGTTGGTCGGCGGCCAGGGTTAAATTCGCCTCCGGGCTGCCCAAGATGACAACGTCTTCCTGCATGGGTGCCGAGGTAAACGAGAGTGAACGGCCATCCTCGGCGCGCTGATCGGCAGGGAAATCGAATGCTTCGCCGTAGCCCATCCACACCCCAGCTCCGGAACCGTTAAACTGTGACCCACGGAGGGCCAACTCGCAATCCGCGACAGGAGACTCGTCAAGCCTGCCGGGGCTGAGCCAATAGGTTGTCGGCTCCAGATCGGGCGAGGGCCATGCTGTCTCAACAACCCAGTGGCCGGGCTTCTCTTCGTAGCAAGGAGCGGGCGGGAGGCTATCCTGAATCCAGGCCCGCAACAAGGGTTCATCCATGATCTCGTTCTCGATGCCGCGGAGCCAGTAATCCCACCAGCGTAAGCATTCCTGCAAAAATCCGATCTGCGGGCCCGGCACGGAAATGTGCGGGTATCCATGAGACCAGGGGCCGATCAAGCCCTTTTTGGAGCCGGGAAGCCCTTCAAGCAAGCGGGGGACAGCATTGGTATAGGCATCTCCCCATCCGCCAACGGCGTAGACGGCACACTCAATGTCAGCGTAATTCTCGCAGACGGAACCGTGCTGCCAGAATTCGTCGCGGGTTTGATGCTCGAGCCATGCTTCGACATATGGGGGCGTATTTTCGAGACGATTGAACCACATCTCGCGCCAGCGCTCGCCGACAACTTCAGGGTTAGGGGGCAAAGCGTTGAGAATAAACATGCGCGATGCCCAGGGGAGCTGCTCGCTGGCCAAGAGACAACCACCGCGATAATGCACATCGTCGGCGTAACGGTCATCCGTCGAGGCAACCGTGATGATCGCTTTCAGTTGAGGCGGGCGTCGAGCGGCAATTTGCAAACCGTTGAAACCACCCCACGAGATTCCGAAGATACCAACATCGCCGGTACACCAGGGGTGTGCTTCTAGCCATTCCAGAATTTCAAGGGCGTCATCCTGCTCTTGTTTGAGATATTCATCATAAAGAATCCCATCTGAGTTGCCGGTGCCGCGCATGTCGACACGCACCCCTGCATATCCGTAACCGGCAAAATAGGGCATGTAAGAAGAGTCGCGCACTGCCCGGGAATCATCCTTGCGGTAGGGTAAATACTCCAAGATGGCGGGAACAGGGTTGGTTTCGGCATCTTCCGGCAGCCACACCGTTGTCGCTAGCCGAGTGCCATCCGACATGGTGATCCAGGTATTGTCGATCTTGCGGATTTTATGAGGGTAGTTCTGCCTGATTTTGGTGGTCATGCTTTCTCCATGATGGGGTGAACTTTTTCGGGGAAGTGGCAAGCAACGAAATGCCCATCTCCCTCCGGACAGCCCAGGAGGGGAATTTCAGTTCGACAGCGTCTCTCGGCATAACGGCAGCGGGGGTGGAAAGGACAACCCAACGGTGGGTTGCGAGGGCTGGGGATTTCTCCGGCCAATAAGATGCGATCATCGGTATAACGCAGGTGTGGATCTGGAACGGGGATGGCGGAAAGCAGCGCTTCCGTGTATGGATGTTTTGGACGACTAAACAACGTTTCGTTGTCGGCGAGTTCGACAATCCGCCCCAGATACATCACAGCCACTCGATCGGAGATGAAGCCAATCACATTAAGGTTGTGGGTAATGATGAGATAGGTCAAGTTCAGCCGTTCGCCTAACTCTTTGAGCAAATTCAGAATGCCTGCGGCCACCGAGACATCTAACCCGGCTGTGGGTTCATCGGCCATCAAAATGTCTGGTTCTAGGGCTAACGCCCGGGCGATGCCAAGTCGACGGGCCTGCCCACCCGAAAGTTGGTGAGGGTATTTATCGGCCTGCTCTGGTGCCAGGCCAACCATTGCCAGTAGTTCCTCGATGGATTTACGCTTCTCCATGGGTGTGTTGTGAATGCGATAAGGCTCCTGAAGCAAATCAGACGCTTTCATCCGAGGAGAAAGGCTGGAAAATGGATCCTGGAAAATCATCTGCATGCGAGAACGCAAGGGACGAATTTTTCGGCCAGACAACTCGCCGATATCGTTTTCGAGCACAACCAGCTTTCCAGAGGTGGGATCGACTAATTTCAAGATGGTCCGGGCGAGGGTTGTCTTTCCGGAACCGGATTCCCCCACCAGGCCGAGGATCTCTCCCTTTCGAATAGTGAGATCGACACCGGCGACTGCTTTCACGGTGCCGCGTTTGATCCCTAGTAGTTGATCTAAAAGGCTGACATGGTCTCGAAAATGTTTGTGCAATGCTTGTGTTTGGATCAGAACCTGGCCATGCTCTCTGACATCGGTTTGCTTTTTAGAATCACGCCGGGAGGAGGGTTCAGCCAAAGGAATGGTTGTTGGCCCTTCCCAGGTGGGGGCATAAGCATGGCAGAAAACGTCTTGTTCACCGACTTGCCAGGTTTCGGGTTCCTGCTGATGGCAGATATCTTGGGCAAGCTCACACCGAGGGGCGAACTTGCATCCGGGAGGCAGGTCTCTGAGGCTTGGTACGAGACCGGGAATGGTGCGAAGTCTCCGTTCGCGAACCCGGTGAGAGGGATGTGAGCGCAGCAAGGCCTGGGTGTAGGGATGTTTAGGTTGGTCGAAGATTTGGAAAACCTCCCCGTTTTCAACAATATTGCCTGCATACATGACGATGACCCGGTCGCAAATTTGGGCGATCACCCCCAGGTCATGGGTGATGTAAAGCATGGCTGTGTTCAATTCATCGCGCAACCCGCAAATCAACTCCAAGATCTGGGCTTCCAGGGTGACATCCAAGGCCGACGTGGGCTCATCCGCCACCAGCAAGCTGGGGTTCGACAAAAGCGCCATGGCAATCATAATCCGCTGGCGCATGCCGCCGGAAAACTGGTGGGGATATTCCTTAATCCGGTCCGCTGCGTCGGGGATACCTACCCGGTCGAGCATTTTTATTGCCTGTTCGCGGAGATGTTGATCGCCACCATCATTGCCGGAATTCTGGTGGGCCCGTTGAGCGTCAAGCATCTGCTGTTCGATAGAGAACACCGGATTGAGGCTGGTCATGGCGTCTTGGAAGATCATCGAGATATCCCGGCCCCTTATTTTGCGCATCTGCTCGGCGTTGAGCCCGGTCAAGTCTTGTCCCCCGAAAAGGATCTGCCCTCTGGAGATTTCACCGTTGGGAGGCAGCAAATGCATCACGGCAGAAGCTACGGTGCTTTTTCCACTGCCAGATTCGCCCACCAGGCCAACGATCTCTCCCTGACGAATGTGAAAATTGGCATCGTGAATCGCGGTGAGGATGCCTTCCCGGGTGTGATATTTGATTTCTAAATTTTTAACTTGCAGGAGGGGTGAGTGTATGTTTTTCATCAGATCCCCCTTGTTCCAGATAAGGCCGGGTCAAGGACATCACGGAGGGTTTCTCCAAAAAGCGTAAATCCCAGCGTTGTGATGATCAACGTCAAGCCAGCCCAGGTGATCGGCCAGGGGGTCTGGCGGATGAAATTGAACCCCTCGGAGAGAATCACGCCCCATGAGGGGGTGGGAGGCCGCACCCCTAGCCCGAGGAAGGAGAGTCCGGCTTCAAAGGTGATCACCACCGGGAGATCCATCGCAGCTAAAATCAGCAGAGGCGAGATGATGTTCGGAAGGATGTGAAGGAATAGAATCCGGCCTTGTTTGGCGCCCAAAGAACGCTCCACCTCAATATAAGGCTCTTGCTTGGTACGCAGCACCTGGGCCCGGGCAATGCGAGCGTAACCGGGGGTCCATGTCAGCCCAATGACCAAAACAACATTGACCAACGATGGCCCTAAAAGAGCGAGAATGGCCAAGGCAAGAATCACGGAAGGAAAGGCTTGGATGGAGTCAAGGATAATCAAGGTAATGTCATCCACAACTCCACCCACATATCCGGCGATTAGACCAATCACGAGTCCAGCACTCAAAGCTACCGTAACGGAGGGCAGAGCCACCCCCAAGGCGATTCGGGAACCGTAGACAATCCGGGACCAAAGATCCCGGCCAAGATGATCGGTACCCAGCAAGTGGGCCCGGGAGGGACCCTGAAGCATATTAGCGATATCTTGTTCAGCAAAATCATAAGGGGCTAAATAGGGGGCAAAGATCACCATCAGGAGAAAAAGAAACACGATGATGAAGCCCAAGGCCCCCAGCGGGCGTCGAAGCACATCCCCCAGAATGGGAATCCTGTCCAAGAAACGTTGCAAGCGAGTGGTTTTTCGAGGTTGAAATTCCATATCATCTCCTCACTTTACCCAACTGGATGCGGGGATCTAAGTATGTATAGACAAGATCGGCCAGAAGATTGGCAGCCACAAACAGGAAAGCTACTACCAGCACACCAGCTCGTACCACAGGGTAGTTGCGCGCCTGAATGGCATTGTAGATCAACGTGCCCATACCGGGTCGGGTGAAGATCAATTCCACAAATACGGCTCCGGCCATCAATTTACCAATCCCCACGCCTAGAACGGCGACTGTGGGGATAATCGCATTTTTGAGGGCATAACGGTAATAAACTTTTCTCGTCGGGATTCCGGCTGCCATTTCTGCCCGGATATAGGTTTGGTTGAGCACTTCCAACAGACTGGCGCGCACCAGGCGAGCCAGATAGCCGACCCAGGTGATCGCGAGAGCGGTGGCTGGGAGAATCATGTGTTTGAGGTAATCGAGGATGTTCCCTCTATCTCCAATCCCGATGGCCGGCATCCATTGCAAACTAACGGCGAAGATCAAGAGGAGGAACAACCCCCCGACGTAAGAAGGGACGGTGATGAAGGAAATGGAAATGATGGCGGTAAAGCGATCTAGCCAGGAATCAGGATGGGTAGCAGAGTATACGCCCAGCGGGATGCCGATGATCGCTGCCAGGGTCAGACTCGACCAGGCCAGGAGCAACGTGTGGGGCAGGGCTGCCGCGACCAACTCGCTGATTCTCCGACCGGTGAAAATATCCGTACCTAAATCTCCCCGGAAAAGACTGCCCAAGGAAAGTTGAATTTGCTTGAGAATTGGTTTATCTAGATTCATAGCAGCGCGGATCAAAGCAATGCGCTCCGGGTTTGCCCGGGGACCAAGCAGGCTTTTGGCAGGATCGCCAGGGACGATATGTACCAGCAGGGTAAGATAAATGGTAACTAACACAAGGACAAGGATCGTCATGAAAAGTCGCTTGATGATATAAGTTCGCATAGAGGGATCCTTTCCGCAGAACTTGGTAAACGATCTGAAGCCCAATCAATGGAAGACTGGGGTCTCCGTCGAGGCAGACCCCAGTGTTGGCAATATCAAGCTAATCTGTCAATTCTTATTCTGCAGGTGCGAAAAACTCCACCTGAGGCTTTCCATTGGGGGTAGTGGCCGGGGCAATGCTGGGATCATACCCATAAACGCGCACGCCATGAGTGACCCAGACTGTGTGGGCAGCTTCGTCCCAGATTTTTTGCATTTCCACATAGAGTTCGTGTCGTTTCTCTGTGTCGAGGGTGACCATTGCTTCTTTATGCAGCGCGTCGTATTCCTCATTGCACCAAGCCATTGCATTCCAGACACCTACCTGATCACATGTGAACCACATCGTGGCCCAGGCCGGGTCATTTTGCATCGAGTAGCCGCTGACGGCTAACTCGTTGTTTTCTACAGCCTGGTCACCAAAGGTGGTTGTCCAGTACGTGCTGGAGTCCATCGGGTTGAGTTCGACGTTGATGCCAACCTCGGCCAGGTTCTGTTGAATGATCTCCGCCCAAATACGATCTTCAGCAGTGTCCTGAAGATCAAGGCGCAGATCAAGAGACTCCAAGCCAGCTTCGGCCAGGTATTCTTTAGCCTTCTCGACATCACGTTCATAACAGGGAGCGTCTGCCCAGTGGCCAACCAATCCGGGAGGGATTAAGGAGCACTGGCGCTCCACCTTGCCCATATAAGCGGCCTGGATGATGCTGTCAACATCGATGCCGTAGATCACCGCCCAACGCACGTTGGGGTCCTCAAGTTTGGGATGCTGGACGTTCATAGCAACCCAACTGTAGCGCAGGGACGGTTTCGACCAAACTTCAAAATCCGAGTTTTCCTCGAAGCGGTCCACAGAGGCAATGCTGATCAAACCGAAGTCCAAGTCCCCGGCTTCCAGAGCAACCTCGGCGGCCTTGTCATCTTCGATGGGGATGAGATGAATTTCATCATAGTAATGTTCTTCACCCCAGTAATCGGGGTTTTTCTTGAGAACAACCATTTCCTGGGGTCGCCACTCCTCGAAGATATAAGGGCCGGTGCCGATAATATTAGTGGCGAAACCTTCTAGACCAACTTCTTCGACAAACTTTTTGCTGACGATATTGCCGCTGTTGACCGGCATGGTTGAGTTCCACAAGGGAGCATAAGGTTCTGTGAGATGGATGATCCCGTTGTAATCGTCGATGATTTCAACATAATCAAGCGTGGCCCAGTCGTCAGCGTAATCTGCGTTGAGCTCTGGATCAATGAAGCGTTCATAGGAAAACTTGACGTCTTCGGTGGTAAGTTCCCCATACCCGTTGTGCCACATGACCCCTTCACGTAACTTGAAGCGAATTTCGAGTCCATCTTCAGATTGTTCCATCTCCTCGGCCAATTGATTGCAAAGCTCATAAGAGTCAGGGCAGTAGCGTACGAGACCATTCATCACTGCATTGGACACAACTTCGTCATTTTCAGAAATGCGGAAGGCAGGGTCCAGATTTTGAATATCTCCATACAATCGCACCCGCAGAATCTTAGGCTCTGTTGATTCTGTTTCTTCCTCCTCTTCAGGAGCTTCGGCTTCTTCAGCGGCTTTCTCTTCGGCAGCCGGTTCGCTAACTTCGGTGGCAGCCGGGCTGCATGCTACAACGATCAAACTCAGGGCTAACATCAGGATGAAGGCCAATAATAATCTTCTTTTCATTTTTCATTCTCCTTGATAGTTGACCAAATAGAACTTGGATATAACCTCCCAATGGTAATTTTTCTATACGCTTCACCTCCTCTCAGTTCGTAGCTAATTTCCTATATGCCCGCGCCAGGATAGCGTCCAATTCTGACCGGACATCATCCCCAAGTGGGTCAGGTTGATGTGAGGTTAGAATTTCACGAGCGTGTGACTGAGCCCGCGCCAAGATGCCGCCGCTGGCTTCTTCATCGCTGCCCCCACCCCAAAACGGCAACTCTGGCATCCATATTGCCCCCCTCCGCATATTGCGGACCGTATGTTCTTCAGCTAAGAATACCTTGCCGGTTGTAATCACATCTTTCATCACATCGAAAGCCAGGGTTTCATCGTTAACTTCGCATCCGGAGGTCATATGCTTCATCATGCCAATGATCTCATTGTCAAGCACGGCAATTTCATGAGCGCCGACCATGCCACTCTCTGCAGAGCCAACACCAGAGAGCATATCAACACCGGCCAGCGCGGGGATGAGGGCGTTGGCAAAACGTTCATAGGCGAACTGGGCATCCACAGTGGGAACGCTGCTAGAAAACCCGTAGGAGTCGCAAGCCATGTCCAGACGATGAGCCAATTGAGCCGCGCAAGCACCACTGATGCCCACCTCCGGGCCGCCCCAATTAGAAACGGCAGTGCGCATGTCGATGGGATTGATGCGGGAACAATAGGACACCAAGGCGCCGGGCTGTGCCGCTGCCGCAATCACAAAACTTGCCAAGACTTCAGCATGCTGTTGAGCGAGAGCAGCGGCCATTGTGATGGGAGCGGTCGCTCCCAGGGAGGGAGCCGGCAAGGAATGGAAGGGTGCTCCTGATTGAACGACAGCGATGATTGCTTCTGTGACATCATTGCTAAAGTGCAAGGGGCTGATCGGCGAGACGCTGATCGACATGAAGGGCTTTTGTTGAAAGGCTTGAAGACCTCCGCTGCAAGCTGCCGCCATCTCGATGAGAAAAGGGACATGTTCGGGCTTTTCGACAGCAGCCGACGATACCGGCTTGCTGGTATTCAATAGCATGGCATGCGTTGAGGCCACCGCCAGCATCTCGCCAGGAACATCTTGAGGACCAAATAAGGGCGTAATGGAATCAATATGTGGAAGGGCATCCAATAGACGAGTTATCCGAACAACATCAGATAATAGGGCCGAACGACGCTTACCACTTTCCAAATCATAAATGAAAGGCGGTCCACCCCCATTGTGAACGCGAAGCTCTCCATCGCCAAACTGAAAGGCCATGTTACCGTCTCGAGTGTATACCTGGCAATGGGGTTTTAAATTCTTCAAGGAATATTCCACGACTTCGCCGGGTACATATACCCGGCCTGCTCGAATCTGGCAACCAAGTCCTTCCAGCATCTCAATACAATCTTGATGCTCAAGGAAAATACCAACTTCATCCAGGAGGCGATAAGCTGTTTGCTCAATACGCTCAATCGCTTCTTCATCTAGAAATCTTATCCCTATGTGACGAATGCTCATAGTGTACGCTTGTATAAGACTAGAGAAAATTTGATACGGGGTTCTTTATTAGCGATGAATATAAAATCAATTGGGAAACGTTTTAGTATTCTGGTATACTGGAATACTAACACGAGAGTTTATCTGTGTCAACGTTTTCTGAAAACTAAACCACTACCAGCTAAAGCTGGTAGGTTTCTCTTGCGGCGGACTAAACC
>CAZXXW010000133.1:0-10257 GCA_964644835.1 uncultured Anaerolineales bacterium | reverse complement strand
GAAGAACCTTGTCTTCTGTCAACAACCCTCCTTTGCGGATGATCACGTTAGTAATCTCTTCTGTGCTCGGGTCCAGGACGACGGCTTGGACTTCTCCAACCTTTTCGCCATCTCGGTTGACGACATCTGTACCATAGTGGAATTTCATGTTTTCCTCCTTTCGTATTTAGATCAATAACGGAATATCGCTGCCGCGGGTTGATCTTCTTTGGTAGGTAATTCGTTCTCTTCGAGCGGCAGAACGCTTCCGCCGTTGTGCAAGGTGTGAATCACGGCGTAATCGATCAGGTCGCGGCTGTCGGGATTGTCTTTATCCTGCCGGGTGACGGTGTCGGTATCGGGGTCGTAAGAGCCCCAGGCGTCCCATTCGAGGGGCACAAAAAGCATATCTATCCGGGCATAACGGGCTGCCGGAACGATTTCTTCAAGTTGGTCCGAGGCTTGCTCCGTCGATGCCAACGCTTTGTACCGATCGATAGCTTCTTGGTGACGCTGCTCGACCTGCGGTTTGATGATTTCCCACGCTTTTTGATGTAATTCTTTCTCGCCTATATCCTCCGGGTTGATGCTGATACCCTCATCGACCAAATTGGGGTAAGAATTCGCTTCTCGATAGATCGGTAACAAGTAATCGAAACCGGCCAGGATCAGCGGGCGGGATTCGCCGCCGATTACATCAACGACCCCCTCGTCGATCTTGTGGCAAAACCTGGCGACCGCCTCAAGTTCGTCCTCCCGGGGTGTTTGGCTGTGGAATATGCCGCTGGGCTCTAAGTCTGCTCCTGACGTGCTGGTGTGGTGCTGAAGCTCTCGTTCAGGATCATCGTATTTCAAGGCTTCTGCCATGTTGGTCGGCGTATCGCCGAGATCGAGCTCGGCGACATCGAAGCGGGTTCCCGAAAATAAGCGCACGTTCTGTTGGCTCAACGTCAGGACGTAAAAGCGCTCGTTTTCGACGAAGAGAGGCAACAGCGGCTTGATGTGAAAGCGGTGATTGATCACCACCGTCTCGGAGAAATTCAGAGGCAGGCGAAAGATAGCCTGTGCATCCGGCCCCAAAAAGACGGCTAATCCGCATTCTTGACTTTGCCAAAAGGTTTGGTCGTCGACCAGGTCCCAGAGTGGCTGCAGATATGCTTGCACCTCGGGCTGGCGAAGACCTTTTTCTTGTAAACGCTCCCCGGCCTCCTTGAGTAGATTTTTGAACCGGACCGCGTTTTGCCGGGTTTCACGACCGGCTTTTTCGGTCGGCATGTAAATGGAGACGCTGTTCTTCTCTTTGTGTTGGATGAGTTGATCGAAAGTTTTTTTGTCAAGAAGGTCCATTTAAATCCTTTCCTGGTCTATTCTCTCCAGGGCCAGAGCGGCTCCTGGCCGAGAGATAGTGTTCTTATTGGTTTAGCAAGTTCGTCGCTTTTGCCATCGAATCGCTCAATTCTTTGATCGCCCTGTCCAATCCTTGGCGAATCTCTTTGTAAGCATCTTCGCTGGCATCTTGTAGCGCAGCTAACTTTTCTTGTGCTTGTTCATATTTTTCGTTGATCGTCTCGAGCTGGTCGGCGTATTTGATCTTGGCGTCTGCGCTGACTTGTTCGGCTTGCGCTTCGGCGAGATCGATTTTCGCTTTCCATTGTTTGAGTTGCGCTTCCATTTTTTGTCGGTAGGCTTGATCTTTGATGTCCATACGTTTTCTTGTTTGCTCCTTTTCTGGCTATAAACGATTTGTTTTTGATTAAGCGAACGTCGGTTTTTCTTCAATGTCTGATTCTGATTGGAACTGCAGCCACTTGACGACATCGCTGCGGCGCAGAACGCCTACCAGTTTGCCGTTTTCGATCACCGGCAACTGGCGAACGTCTCGGTGGCTTAGTTTGTCGAAAGCTTCGGATGCATCTTCATCGGGTGTGGCGCAAACGAGTTCTTCGTCGGGGGTCATAATTTCTTCGATGTGTTTGGCCTCCCACTGATTTTGGGGCACGCCGCGCACGTCATCCAGGGTGACCACGCCGACAAGTTCTTCATCTCCCTCCACCACGGGGAAGGCGTGATCGTCGGTTTTCATGATGTAATCGTGGACCAGTTCGTTCACCGAGAGGCCTCGTTTCGCGGTCGGTGGATCGCTGCGCATCATCCGGCGGACTGCTACACCTTTGAGAACGTCTTGAACGACGACCTGCTGATAACTTTGCAGGGCTGCGTTGTTGAGAAACCAGCCAATGAAGGCGAGCCAAAGTCCGTTGGCAATCCCGGTACCGAAGAAAGGAACCTCGGCCCCAAAGATCATGGCGATACCGTTGATGATCAGAATCCAGGCGATGGCCTGGCCCACCCATGAGGCCCAGCGGGTGGCTCGTTTGAGATTGTCCGTGATTGCCCAGAAGATCGCTCGAAGGACGCGGCCACCATCGAGTGGGAATCCGGGGATCATGTTGAAAACAGCCAACAGTATATTGACAGGGCCAAGCCAGATCAATAAAGTCGTCACTGGCCCGAGTTGGGCCGCGATTTCAGCCGGGTCGCTGACCGAGGTTCCCAGGGAGCCGATCCCCACGCCGGAAAGCAAGGTGAAGACAATGCCCAGGACAAGGCTGGTCAGCGGGCCGACAATCGCCATCAAAAACTCCGCTTGAGGGGAAGGGGGATGCCGTTGGATGTTGGATGTGCCCCCAAACAAGAACAGGGTGATCTCCTCCACGGGAATCCCTTTCGCCCTCGCGACTAGCGAGTGAGCGATCTCGTGGGCCAGCACCGACGAAAAAAAGAGCAGGGCGGCTGCAAAGGCGACGCCCAATCGTGTGGCCAGCCCCCAATCTTGATGGATCTGTCCAAAAGCTGAAGTTAAATTCCAGGTTACAAGGCCAAAGATGATCAACCAACTCCAGTTGATTCTTATTTTGATGCCAAAGATTTTACCGATTTGAAAGCCGCTTCTGTTCATTGTTTCTCCTTATCTGTTGTTTGGTTTTATCGCTCAAGGGCAAGCAACATTATCTTCTTGTATCCGCTCTGTCTAGCTCTCGCGGTGCGGCCAGCGGATCAAAATAACGGCGGCGAGCGCTAACCCAGCCCAGCCGAACCAATAGTCCAGGGGACCAAAGAATTTGCTCGGATGGGAGCCTTCCGCTTTTCTCTGCTCGAATTCATTGATGAAAGCTTCGGCCGCTTCAGGATTATCGACAGGTCCAATGTTGATGTTCAGTGGGGCAAGACGCAATCCGGCGACGCGCTTCCAAGATTTGAACGTAAACCGCCCGTCATCTTCTAGGTCGACCTTGACGTCGCCAAGATGGACGGGGCCAGATAGGTTCTCGATAACTTTGAGCGTAGTCGGTTTGAATTGAGTCTTCAACTGTTTCTTTGCTTCATCCCCACGGCTCTCGGCGGTGGCGACTTGCTCCAGACTTTCTAAAACGCCGGTCAGGTTGACGCTCAAGGTATCGTCATGAAGTGTAAAGGTAAGCACGCGCTCAGGGTTTTGAGCGCTTCTTGCTGTGTAAGTGTATGTGTTTTTCATTTATTTTCTCCTTTTTTGCCCAAAAATTTCCTCGTTCTGAGCTTAATCATAGGAAAGGAAGGGGTCAAAATCTATAGATCAGGATACGATCATGGGTATATGTTTGGGTATATTTCTCCTCCCTCTTGAATTTCGGTTGTTCATGCCCCTATGGGCGGCCAATTGCCGCCCTCGGCGCGTAAATTGGCTGGGATCAGATAGAAGCCAAAGGCTGCTTGGCGATCTTCGATAAGCTTGCGCTTGGCGATATCCAAAGAAGATATAACCAGATATATACCTTCCTTTTCTGGGAGGATACATGAAACCTCGTCCTTGTTATGCTATCCTTTGAGTAGTTGTTTGATTAAAGAAGAGGAGCAAATGGAAAGTTTTCGGATTGTATTAGCCACGGATTCGCGCCTTTTGCGCGGGATGCTCAAACGAGTGATAGAAAAGAAACCGGGCTTGGAGCTTGTTGGCGAGACGGGTCAGCTTTCAATGGCTGTCGAGATCGCTGTTGATCAAGATGCCGATTGGGTGATCATGTCCTTGTCCCCTGACGAGAAAATTCCCCCCGTGGCAGATGATTTGTTATTCGACAATCCCGCAATTGCGGTCATGGCGATCAGCGACAATGGCCAGGCTTTCCGCATTAAATGGTTCGAGTTTCACGAAACTGCCTATCGCGATTGGACGCTGGACGAAATGTTGGATATGTTACAAGGCCGTCCCAGCGAGTCTGTTGTTGGCAGCGCCTCTTCGACAGATGCCGGAGCGACATAAGAGCGTTAAACCCTTTGGTTAACATAAAATCGGAGGGTACTTCCCTCCGATTTTTGCATATCCTCTCTTGACAGGTTTGCAGTTCTTTATTCTTCCTCGTTGAGAAAGGCTAGATAGGCGGCTGCTTTTTGGCGGTTGGAAACATCCAATTTTTCGAGAATATTATGAACATGGTTTTTGACCGTTCCCAATTGGATGTGCAAGGAATCGGCGATCTCTTGATTGGTCATTCCCTCGCCGATCAGGGCTAAAATTTCTTCTTCTCTGGGCGTCAGATCGGCAGGTTGATCAAGGATCGCTTGTACTTCTGAAAAAAGTTGGGCCAATTCGGACAGACGGTCGATCAGCGCCCCGGCAATCTTGGGCGAGACAACAGCTTTGTCATTCCTTACCGCTCGAATCCGTTTTAATAATTCCTCCACAGAGTGATTTTTGAGCACATAACCGTCAGCGCCAGCTTCAATGAATTTTAGCACCTGATATTTTGCCGCTGCCAAGCCCAAGACGACGATACGGGTGTTCTCTTCATCGCTGGTTACTTTTTCGGTTAGTCGTAAAGCGCCCTCGTTGGGCAGGTTAGTGCTCACCAGCAAGAGATCATATTTCCACTCCCCGTTCAGCACTTCTTCGACGCTGGTGGCAGAACCGACAACTTCAAAATCATCTTCGTCTTCGAGAAGAGAAGCCAACATATTGCAAACCAGTTGAGCCTCATTGACGAGAAGAACCTTGGTTGGTTTGTTCATTATGCAAACTCCTCAGCAAATGAAATTGGTTTCCAGAGATTATACCCTTTTGAGAAAGGGCTGAAAAGTCTACAATGTGCCAGCCAGCAATTCTAAATATGGAGTTTTTAAGAGAGTTTTCTCCCACCAATGGCCTGATTTCAATGCATTTTGAGGGATCACGCCCCACCTTTTGCCTTTTTTCGGCGATTATTTGGGATTCGGTCTATTGTTTCGGGTCATATTTAGAACTGCTGTGTGCCAGCCGATCAGTGTTTACTTTTCGGATTTCTTGACCTCAGCACTCAAGCCCCAAACACTTTTGGCGATCTTGTAAGCAGCCTCTGGTTTGCCCAATTCTTGAGCATTTTTCTGGAATTGTTTCAATTGTTGACCTTCATTTTTCAACCAGGAGATTGCCGTGACCATCACTTCGGAGGGGCCGGGAGCCCAAGCCCCAGCCTGGTTCTCGACGACGTGGCGCATGTTCCCGGTTTCCTGCCCAGGGAGGGCCTCAGCCAAGATCATCGGTAAGCCGCATGCCAGCGCTTCGCTGACGATCAATCCGCCAGCCTTGCTGACAATGAAGTCAGAAGTCTTCATCATCTGGGGCATATTATCAACCCAGTCGTAGAGATGAAAGCTGTCTTGCTCGCTCAAGGGTTCTAATGTTTTATGCAGTTGGCTGTTCCCACCGCAGACGACAACAACCTGCAAGTCTTCTATCTGGGCGAGATACTTGCTTGCTCTTGCCATTCGCTGGGTGCGGGGGCTGGCAACAACGAGACAGGTTGGGGGCTCTGTGAGCCAATTCAATTCCTGGCGCAGTTCGCTTTTGCTGCGCTGCTCACGGGCAATTGCCGGATCAACGGGCAGGCCGGTGACCCGCACGCGTGTGGCAGGAATGTCGTTCTCGTAAGCTTGTTGGCGGATTTCTTCCGTGGGCACAAAATGCATCGTCGCCACCGGGCTGTACCATAGGCTTTGCACGTCGGTCAAATCGGTGATGACGATGGTCAAGGGACAATCCATGTGTAGCTCTTTGAGCACCTCGGCAACCGAGCGGGCATGGAAAGGGTACGTCGAGACGATGATATGTGGCTGAAAATCTTCGATCAACGCCTGCATCACGTCGGTGAACATCTGGCCAACCACCGTTCTGGTGATATCCGAGATCAAAGGAGCGTCAAGCGTATGGTAGGATAAGCGATAGAGTTCTGGTGAGTCCACCACCATGTCGTCGTAGCCCTGTTCCAACTCGCGGATGATGCTGGGGGCATCGGCCCGATCGGTTGGATTGACCACCTTGCACTCGCATTGATCGCCGTACAATTCATCCAAAGCGTCTTCTACGGCGAGGGCCGCGCTGCGATGTCCGTAACCGGCATCGGACGTCAGAATCAAGATCCGTTTTTGGGGCATGGTTTCACCTCTTTGGAACAGATAAAGAACGGTGGCGATGTTTGACTGGTGAACTTTTTTTCAGACGATGGAGTCTGAGAGTCTCTTTTTCCGCTGAAACTGTGGTTTGATTATAAACGATTTGCCGTATAGCTCGTCATTAACCACAAATGAACACAGATAAATTGGATGCAGAGATAAGAAAATCAGTGTTGCCAACGGCACGCATATTCATCTGTGGAAAATTTTCAGCGCAACGAAAGCCTTGCAGTTTTCCAGCGCAAATGTACGGTAGAGAATAAATGATAACGCTGAAGTTTATGGAGATTGCGAGCAAATCCATATAACGTGGTGGAAAAATTGACTGAACCCATCCATCTGAGGTTTCTATCCCAAAGCCATTTTCTGTCAGGCAGAACCAATCATCAAAAAATTAAAAGGAAGAATTCGCTCCCATGACAAATCGGAAAAGATCTCTAGATTTTCCTCCCAATTTTCTTTGGGGGACGGCTACCTCGGCCCATCAGGTTGAAGGTCAACAAACCAACAACGATTGGTGGGCGACCGAACAAGTGGGGGGCTATGTATATGAAGATCAACATGCCGGGGATGCCTGCGACTGGTGGCGCCAGGCCGAACCGGACTTCGACCGCATGGCCGAAATGGGCCTCAATACCCACAGGCTTTCGATCGAATGGAGCCGGGTTCAGCCTCAACCGGACACTTGGTCTCGCGACGCACTACAGCGCTACCGTGAGATGCTCGAAATGCTCCACGCCCGCGGCATCGAGCCGATGGTAACCTTGCACCATTTCACCAATCCGTTGTGGATGGCCGTGCTGGGCGGTTGGGAAAACGAAAATAGCGCTGAGTGGTTTGAAGACTACGTCCGCAAGGTGTTCGAAGAATTAGGCGACCTCGTTGATATGTGGTGCACGATCAACGAGCCGATGGTGCTCTTGGCACAGGGATATTTGCTTGGTGGCTGGCCGCCTCACAATCATAGCGTTGTCGCTCTCTATCAAGCTGCGCTCAATTTGGCCAGGGCGCATGCCGCCGCTTACCATACTATTCATGAGATCAACCCTGATGCAAGGGTTGGGTTGGCTAAGCACATGGTCGTGTGGAGCCCGCAGCGGGCCTGGATTCCGGTCGACCATCTGGTTGCCCGGGTCGTCAACCGGATCTCGAATCATGTCCTTTTAGATCTAGTCACCGAGGGGAGAGCGCGCTTGCCCGGCAGAAAAGGCATCGAGATAGAAAATGCTGTCAACACACTCGATTGGTTGGGGATCAATTATTATCAGCGGTTTCGGGTTGGCATGAAAGTGCGCAATGTTCTCCGTACCTTTTTGCCCAATCTGCCCGCCAATATCTTTTATCACGGCACCAAGCCTGGTTACCAGAAGGGCCCCGGCCCGTGGGGAGAAATCCACGCAGAGGGATTGTTCGACACCCTCCGATCGGTGACAAAATATGGCGTCCCGATTTATATCACCGAAAACGGAATCCCCGACCGGGATGACGTTCACCGTCCCCGGTTCATCTTGACCCATTTGCACCAGCTTTGGCGGGCGATTGAAGAGAGCATGCCCATCCGGGGATATTATTACTGGAGCCTGGTGGACAACTTCGAATGGAGCGAGGGTTACAATCCTGACTTTCGCTTTGGTTTGTATGGGGTCGACTTCGAGACGCAGGAACGGTTTCCCCGCACCAGCGGCGAGCTATACACGCAGATTTGCAAACAAAATGGCATCAGCGAGGAGATTGTCGAGCAATATGACCCCGAATTACTTCCTGATATCTTCCCCTATGAGGAGGGTGAATGAAGGTACTTGGCGGAATCAGTAAGCGCGTCGCTCTGAGCGACGCGCTTGGTTTTTAAAAAATCTTCAGCAGCCCGGCACCGCCTAGGGCGAAAACGACAGCGCCAAACAGAGTCGAAAGCATTGTCGTCCAAAGATACCGCCATAGCGTCACGCGGTAGATGCCGCTCAAGTAACTGACTGCTTTCGAGCCCACGCTGGTCAACAAGCGGCCACCCAGCAAAAAGGCGACCGAATCAACCGGCAATTCGTCCAGGCCGAAGGGGAGCTTCTCGCGCCTGCGTTTGAATTCTGCCGCGTTGCCAATCCGCGTGCCGACAAAATACTCCACCATGGCGGCGAAGGTCATCCCCGCCCAGGCGACCAAGCCGCCTCCCAGGGGGCCGAACACCCCGCCGACGATCAGAGTCAGCGGGTCTGCCGGGATCGGAGAGAACGCCAGGGCGCCATAGAGCAGGATGCATGCCAGGGGCCCGACAACGCCCAGACTTCGGATGAAATCTTTGGTCTCTTCCCGGTTCTGCGCGATGTAGATCAACAGCGCAATCGCGACGCCAAAACTGAGCAAGAGCAAAGCCCGGGAGAGCAGCTTGTTCTTCTGCTCTCGAGTCATTCCTGTACGCTTACCTGTTGAGCCTGGGGGCCTTTGTCACTCTGGATCACTTCGAACGTCACCCGCTGTCCCTCTTCGAGTGAGCGATATCCTGTTCCGCTGATGGCGGTATAGTGGACGAAAATGTCCTCACCTTCATCGCTGGTGATGAAGCCATATCCTTTATTCGCATCGAACCACTTTACGATACCTGTTTTTTCTTCTTTCACTGTTTTCCTCCTCCGTTCAATAGATCGTTACTCGCGTTCCGAACCCCCGTTCCTCCCATGTGTGCGCCTCAATTTCGGGCAATGTCCACCGGTAGAGCCACTTGGCGTCTTCCATGGTCATGTTGACGCAGCCGTGGCTCATCTTATAACCAAAATTATCATGCCAATACGTCCCGTGGAAGGCCGCGCCCGTCTCGTGGAAGAAGCAAACCCAGGGCACACCGGGCAAAATATAAGCATGAATATCGTCGGTCAGATCACCGTTGCCCATGTGTTTGGATGGCATCTTCACATCGACGTTGAACTTTCCTCGCGGTGTCGCCGTGGGTATATCCAGGGGGTTGTTGCTCAGGCCCGGGATTCCGGATGAGATCAGCGTTTGCAGGACGACTTCATCGCGCTCGTAGGCGGTCAGGGCTTGGTCTTCAATCGACACTTCGATGCGCTTGTCTTCCCAGGGGACATCCGGCGAGAGGGGGGCGATTTCTGAGGGAGGGATCAGCCGGACGTGATGAGCGGGAACGTGGTAATGGACATGGAGCAGCTCGTCTTCGATCTGGTACCAGGGCCGACCATCCTTGCCTTCCTCCACACCGGTGACCCAGTGGACGGATTGGTAATACAACCGGTAGACCGGCACCCACCCGAACGTGTCCGTCAGGCGGTAAGCGCGCGAGTAGGGGACGGTGATCTCGCCGAGCCGACCTTCTTTGGGCACATAGCTGCGCGGCTCGTTGATGTGGCGGCCATCCACCCGCTGGACGTAGGCGCAGTGGACATATCCGCCTGTCACCCGGTACCAGAGCGGTGAGTAGGGCAGTTCTTCCTTTACCGTGGTGGTCTCGAAGATGGGGAACAGTTGGTCACGATGCAATTTGCCCACCTTCTCGCTATCGTAGGACGCTTTTTTGTGGATATTGATTGCTTTGATGGCCACCCGCCCAACCCCGAGGATGTCCTCGCTGAAGCCTTCCCCTTGGGGGAACCAATCCAGGGCCATCGAGCCGAGGGCCAGGCCGCTTAGTTTGAGAAAATCTCGTCTTGATAAATGTGTTTTCATCGTGAAGATGTCATTGTTATTGGATAATCACTTCCGTGCCGTAGCCGCGCACATCCCAATCCTGGCGGTCCTCGATGGGGACGTGATAGATGGGCGTAACCCAGCGGAAGAGCCACTGGGCATCGGTGTTGTTCAGGTTGATGC
>CAZXXW010000132.1:0-10445 GCA_964644835.1 uncultured Anaerolineales bacterium | reverse complement strand
GTAGAAGGAGACAAGTATGCCATCAAGAAATAAATCGCTCGCCCGTGGCGTTGCCCTGGTGGGCGCGGGGATGAGCAAGTTCGGCGCTTTCCCCGAACTAAGCAGCCGTGATATCTTCGTCGAAGCCTTCAAAGATATGCAAACATCCGTCGACAAGGGTCTCGACCCCAACGATATTGAAACGGTTTATATCGGTAATTTTTCCAGCGATCTTTTTGAAGGCCAGGCTCACACCGCTCCCATCATGGCCGATGCGGTTGGATTGGTGCCGCGCTCAGCCACAAGGGTGGAAGATGCCTGCGCCAGCAGCGGGGTGGCCCTGCGTCAGGGCATCCTGGCGATCGCCTCCGGGCTTTACGATGTCGCCCTCGTCGGTGGCGTCGAGATGATGAACAAGCTGCCTACCTCGGAGGTGACCGACACGCTGGCTGCCGCCGGGGACGTGCTCTACGAAGTCCCGGCCGGGTTCACTTTTCCGGGGTTTTACGCCGCCATCGCCTCGGCCTATCTGCACCGCTACGGAGCAACCCCCGAAGATTTGATGCGCATTGCCATCAAGAACCACGAGAACGGCGCCCTGAATGCCAATGCCCAATTCAACATGACCATCCCCACCTGGATGGAAAAGCGGAAGCAATCGGCGGAGCGCAAAGGCAAGCCAATCCCCACATGGGCAGATGAGTGGGATTTTCTCCACGACGATCGCGCCAACCCGATGATCGCCTGGCCGCTGCGGTTGTTCGACTGCTCCCCGATCACCGATGGGGCCGCGGCCGTTCTGCTCGTCGCGGAGGAGATCGCCAAGAATTTCACCGATCATCCCATCCATATCACCGGAACGGGGCAAGCCTCGGATTATCCCCTGCATGACCGCGAAGATCTCACCTCCATCGCCGCAGCCCGGCTTGCCGGCCAGGAGGCCTACCAAATGGCCGGGGTCGGGCCGGACGACATTGATGTGGCCGAGGTACACGACTGCTTCACCATCGCCGAGATCGTCGCTTGCGAAGACCTGGGCTTTTTCGAGCCGGGCAACGCTTACCGCCAGGCTGAACTGGGCGTCACGACCCGGGACGGCGCCAAGCCGATCAACACCTCCGGTGGATTGAAAGCCAAAGGACATCCCGTCGGCGCATCCGGCGTCGGCCAAGCCGTGGAAATCTTCAAGCAACTGCGCGGGTTGGCCGGCGAGCGGCAGGTCGACGGCGATCTGCGCCTCGGTCTCACCCACAACGTCGGGGCGACCGGACAAACCTGCGCAGTGCACATCTACGAACGGAAGGAGTAAGCATGACTGAACAAAAACGCCTCTTCACCGCGTATGCCTTCAATCAATATCTCCGCGAGAAAAAGCTGATGGCCTCACGCTGCGTCCAGTGCAACAAGGTTCATCTGCCCGTTCGAGCGATCTGCCCCAATTGCAATAGCGACCAAATCGAGTGGTTTGAACTCAGCGGGGAGGGCGAGTTGGCTGCCTATACCGCCATCCACATCGGGCCAACGTTCATGAACGAGCAAGGCTTCGGCCGGGATAAACCCTACCTGACCGGGGTCATCACCCTGAAAGAAGGCGTCAAGATCAGCGCCCGCATCCTCGGGCTAGACGCTAACAATCCCGATAAGATCGAAATCGGCACCCGGATGACGGTCAAGTTTCTGGAGCTGGGCAAAGGCGAGGATGCCTGTGTCCAACTAGCGTTTCAGGCATAAAGAGCCTTCAAATGTTGGGGGACTGGGTGAAGGTCTTCGCGAAGCACAGTCCTGGTCTACCCAGCCCCCCCCCATCAATGATGATTAGGAAACATAATACTATGTCATCGCGAGGAGTGTTTTTTGTGACAAAGCGATTTTTCCCATGTCAAGGTTCACTACCGGACACTTTTAATAAATGCTGTTCTTTGTGCGGAACCGGAGCAAAAAGTTGATCAAATTGCCCTAAAAACCGCCGAAATTTCAAATTTTCAGGTCAAGAAGACGTACTGAGTTTTCGTTTTGGAGCTAGAATCTGAACATTCGATGGAAATCGATATCTGTATAGTACATTTTGAAGGAAGAACGGTGTTTGGGCTAATAGAAAGTTAAAAAGTGTCCGGTGATGAATGTCAAGGAAGAGATTGCTTCACCTCGGGGAAACCGTCCGAGCTTCGCAATGACATACACTTCCATATTGTTCTACTTGAGCAGAACAGGCCGCGCTCGTAGAGATAGAGATTGAGAACACACTGAAGCTAAAGAATTCATGAGTTTTATCAAAGCAAACATCAAAGCAGAAGGCAAGTCAAGGAGGAAAGAATGTTACGAAATACAAATAAAAAAGTAATTATTTGGGGAGTCGCCTTTGCTCTATCGGTTTTAGCCGTTCTGAGTATTCGAGCATTAGTAAATCAGGCCCCTGACGATCTCGCAACGTCTCCAGTAGCCGAAGTGTGGTTACAAGTGGCATTGGTTATATTTTTGTCGATGTTGGTTACTGTCCACACGGTATTTAAACGTTCAAAAGATATAAAAAACGCTCTGACAGTTAGTTTGTTCAGTATATTCATGGCATCGCTGCCAATCATCATGTTACACAGCACACCGTATGCGCTTAATGGAGTGGATGGAGATCAATCCTTCCGAACAGCGTCAATCACCAAGTTCGCGACAACCTGGAAATATGTTGACTTTTCGTATAAAGATTTGCCATCCTTTTATCCACCACTTTATTATTATATCCTGGGAAGGACAGCCGACATTTTCGGACTAGCACCCTACGCCATGAGCAAAATAGGGTTGATTGCCACAACATTTGTGCTTCCATTTGTAATCTTTGGACTTTGGAGCCCTCTCGTCGGCACGGAAATAGCATCCTTAGTCCCTTTTGTTCTATTGATCATTCAAAATTGGTATAAGCCCAGCGGGATGCTCAGTTCAAGTATCTTTCTACCCTGGTGGTTATACTTTATCGATGAAATATCCAGGCAAAGGCTAAAATGGTGGAAACTCATAATTGGCGGTCTGATAGGTAGTATTGCCTTCCAAATATATTACTTTTGGTTTTTCGTAGGAGGCTTTGGTATCTTTTTGAGCGTTCTCTATAGAACGGCTACTTGGAAGTGGACAGATGAGTTTACCAAATCACTTTTGAGAAAATTCTCGATGTTGGCGATCACAGCGTTGTTTAGTGCCCCCTTCTGGTTACCATTTTTGCTGAGTATGGCAAGAACAGGCGGATGGAAACAAATGCAAACTCGTGACTGTGGCCCCGGCGTGTTTAGCCTCCCTTTTTTTGAGATATCTATTGTGGGTTTATTCTTGCTGGTGGGATTATTCTATCTTCTCGTGACCTACAGTAATGAACGAAAAACGATCTCCAAGACAATTACTCTACAGCCCCTTTCCCTCGATATATTGCGTATTGTGTCCGCAGCATACTTCATGATTACTCTAGGCTATCTTGGATATCTGACTGACAGGCCATTTAAACCCTACACAATTATGTTCCTGGTCAAATACCTCTTGCTTGTTGGGTTTATTATGACCGTTATATTATGGGGAAAAAAATTCATTAAAAGGATTAGAAGTAGCTATATTCGGAGAGCGGTATATATCGTGGCTAGCCTGCTCTTTATTTTTGTCACCCAAAGGGCAGTAAGAGAATTAGCTACTCATAAGCACTTAGACGCTGCTCACAGTGAGCAATACCCAGAGAGTTTTTTGGACGATTTTGAGAATGTCACAGGCGAAGATCATATAGGTAAAGTGGTTTTGGCAGACTTTTCCTATCAGGGTTTGGCTGTATATCTTCCAGTGAACGAGTTTATTGCTTGGAACGCCCATTATAGTCACCCGGCCGGTCTTTTCAATGAGCGAGTGGCATTCTTGCATAATTTGAGCAAAATCCAAGATCCAGCTCTATTTGCAAAAAAGTTGATGAATAATCCCTACGATCGCATTGATGCAATTGTTATGGAAGCGGTCAAAGAAGACTACCGCTTGAAATACGGCCCAGACACCTTTCCATATAAACCTAGTTCGGAATCAATCTGGTTCCCTCAATATCTGTTTAATAGTCAATACTTCGATGTTCATGTAGAGAGATTCAACATTGGAAATACACAAGACGAATTTGTGATAATTATTCCACAATACTAAACTAAATACCAATTCTGTTTTTACTCAACTGTTTGAAGGAGCAACCATGTACCATTTTGACTGGATCCAACGCCACGCCGAGCGTACCCCGGACAAGCTCGCCCTGGTCGATGCCCACACAGGCCGGGAACTTTCTTATGTTGAACTAAACGAACGCGCCAATCGGCTGGCCAGCTTTTTCGCCGAGGAATTGGGTCTCCAGCGCGGTGACCGCATTTCGATCCTGGCCAAAAACAGCGCCGAATACTACGAAGTTCTCTTCGCCTGCAGCAAAACGGGGATCATCCTGAACACGCTCAACTGGCGTCTCGCCCCGCCGGAGCTGGCTTACATTCTTAACGATTGCGAGCCGCGCCTGTTGATCTACGAAACCGAATTCGCCGAGACGGTCGAAACGCTTGCCGAAGAGATCAACTTCGAATTCCTCCTCCTGATGGGCGATTCCCCACCGGAGGGCGTGTCCACCTACGAGCAAGCGATGGCCAGCGGCAACCCCGAAGGGGTCGATTCGCCCCGGCTGAGCTACGACGATATCTGGGCGATCATTTATACCTCGGGCACCACCGGACGGCCCAAGGGCGCTCAGGTGACCTACGGCAATTTCTTCTATAACGCTGTAGGCATGGGCCGGGCCATCGACCTGACCTCCGCAGACGTCAACATCAACGTGCTGCCCACCTTTCACATCGGCGGGCTCGGCCTTTACGCCGGGCCGACCTTCCATGCCGGGGGCACCGTCGTGGTGATGCGCGCCTTCGATCCGGGCAAATTCTTGAGCCTCGTCGAGCAGTGGCAAGCGACCGTCTTCTTGCTGGTGCCATCGATCTATCTGATGCTGGAACAATTTCCCGATTTGGACAAGTACGAACTCTCCAGCGTCAAGAGCTGGGCAAGCGGCGGCTCGTCACTTCCCGCTGCGCTGGTGCAGCGCTACGCCGAACGGGGGATCATCGTCCAGCAGGGCTTCGGGATGACCGAGACCGGCCCGACCGTGTTCCTGATCACCAAAGAGAACGCCGTCCGCAAAGCCGGTTCGGTGGGCAAGCCCGTGCTGCACACCGACGTGTGCATCCAAGACCGGGAGGGCAACATCCTTGGCCCCAACGAGGTCGGCGAGTTGTGCATCCGCGGCGGCAACGTCACCACCGGGTACTGGAATCGCCCCGAGGCGACCGAAGAAGCGATCGTCGACGGCTGGCTCCACTCCGGCGATGCGGCCAAGTACGACGAAGAAGGTTTCTACTACATCGTCGACCGCTGGAAGGACATGTACATCTCCGGCGGCGAGAACGTCTACCCCGCCGAGGTGGAGAGCGTCATCTACGAGCATCCCGCCGTCGCCGAGGTGGCGATCATCGGCGTGCCGCACCCCAAATGGCAGGAGGTCGGCAAGGCGCTCGTGGTGGTCAAAGAGGGCCACAGCATCACCGCCGAGGAGATCATCGAGTTTTGCCAGGGCAAATTGGCCAAGTTCAAGATTCCCAAATCGGTCACTTTTGTCGATGCCCTGCCCCGCACTGCCGCGGGCAAGGTACTCAAACGCGAATTGCGATCCCAATTCAGTGAGTGAACGATGAACACCTTCGAAGCGATTCAACGACGCCATGGTGTGTTAGATTTCAAACCTGACCCCGTCCCGGCGGAAATGGTCACCCGGATTCTACAAGCGGCCATCGCTGCGCCCAGCCCGGCCAACACCCAACCGTGGGAATTCGTCGTCATCGACGAACCGGATCTGACCCAAGCCGTGGCGGAAATTCTGGTCAAGAATCAGGAGGAGCACGTTTTCCATCGCTTGCTAGAGGCTCCCGCTGATTTCACCAGAGACTTGATCCGGCTGTATGATCATCTCGACCGGGCCCCATGCTTTATCGTCATCTGCCGGCACCAGCGCGTTGATCTCGGTCCCCCGGAGTTTGATTCTTTGGTAAGGGACTGGGATCTGTGTTCGCTGGGAGCGGTGATGGGCAACCTGATGCTGGCGGCTACCGCCCTGGGTTTGGGCACCCGCTGGTTTGGCAACCCGATGATGAACCCCAAACCGCTCAAAACCTTGCTGCAAATTCCTGCTCATATTGAGATCATCGCCGTGACGCCGCTCGGCTACCATCAGGAAGCCCCCAAAGAACGGCCCAACCAACCCCTGGAAGCGCTCGCCGACTTCAAGCGCGGCGATAAGTACAAGCTGGCAGCCCTGCTTCAGGGCAAGCTCCCCGTGAAGACGTTCATCCATAAAAACAGATATTGCCCATGATCAACGTTGGCCAATCGATCTCAGTCAAAAAGGTTTTTAGCCAGGCGGACTTCGACGAATTTGCCGCCCTGTCAGGCGACGATAATCCCATCCACGTCGACCCTGCTTTTGCTGCCAAAACCAAATTTGGGCGCACAGTGGCGCACGGCATGCTGCTGTATAGCACCATCTTACAAGTCCTGGTGGAGCGGCTGCCAGGGCCAGGGACGGTGCAGCAATTCCAAGAATTGATCTTCCCCTCCCCGACCTATGTGGGCGAAGAGATCAGCGTGGAATTGGAAGTCCTCACACTGCTAACTCCCGACAGCGCCGAGATCAGGACCAGAATTGTGCGCCCCAACGGAGAGTTCGGCTGCGATGGCAAAACGATCGTCACGCTACCGGGAAGCAAAACGCCGTGGGTGGCAGGCTGCTACGAACCAAAACAATACGGTGACACCGCTCAAACTCACGCCGGGCTCGAACTGGGGCAAAGCGCATCCCTACAGCGCACCTTTAGCCGTGACGTGTTGGATCGTTTTTTGGATTTGACGGAAAACGAGAATCCCATCTTCTCTGATATTGACTATGCGCATGATCGAGGTTTTGACGACGTGCTCTTGCCCGGCAGTTTGCTCGGCGGGACGATCTCTACCTTGCTGGGCACCCGCTTGCCCGGCCGGGGCACTAACTGGCTGAAACAAACCTACTACTTCCTCGAACCCGCCCATCCGGACGAAGAAATCACCGCCAGAGCAGACATCATCCGCTTGCGCCCCGAAAAAGACCTTGTCAATTTGCGCACTACCCTGTGGAACGCACGAGAGGAAAAGATCGTCGATGGAGAAGCGCTTGTCTGGGTCAGCGATCTAGAACAACTAACATAACCATGAATTCTAAAAACTTAACGCAAAGTCGCTGAGATGGGGAGACGCGGAGATTTCCCGGTTTTTCTCTGCGCACCTTTGGTGCTGCTTCTCTGCAACTCTGCGTTAAATCGTGAGGAACTTCAAGATGCCTAGTGTAAATGTAAACGACGTCAATCTCTATTACGAATTACACGGACCTGAGTCCGCTCCCCTTCTGGTGCTCAACAACGGGATCATCATGAACGCAGCGACCAGTTGGGTGTTCCAGACCAAGACACTCGCACGGCATTACCGCGTTTTACAGTACGACTGCCGTGGACAGGGGCAATCCGACCATCCAGACGAAGCCTACAGCATGGAAGGTCACGCCAATGACTTGGCTGCGCTGCTCGATGAACTCGGTTTCGGGAGCGCCCACGTCGCCGGAATTTCCTATGGGGGCGAAGTTGCCCAGGCGTTCGCGTTGGCGTATTCCCAGCGAACGGAGAGTCTCATCTTGATCGACACGGTCAGCGAGGTCGGTCCCAAACTCCGGCTAGTGATCCAGAGCTGGGTTGACGCTTTGAAGAAAAAGGATGCCCTGGCGTTCTTTCATGCCAGCGTGCCGTGGAATTTTTCGGCCGATTTCATCGCCAACAACACCGCCATTCTGGAGCAGGCCAAGGAACGCTACAAATCACTCGACTTCGAGGCCGTGATCCGTCTGTGTGACGCTTTCTTCACCGTCGATTTCACCGAACATCTTGACCAAATCGAGGCGCCAACTTGTATCATCGTTGGAGAAAACGACCATCTGAAAGGCCTCCGTTATGCTACAATGTTGAAAGAGAGAATTCCCCAATCTGAACGACATATTTTGCCAGGTGCCAGTCATGCCACCTGCTGGGAAAAACCGGAAGAGTTCAACACCATCATCCTTGGCTTCCTGGCAAAACAATTATAAAAATAGCCTAAATATCTACTCTAGCGAGCAAAATAACTTCCAGGTGCTCAAGAATCGCTTTAAAATATTAATCGGTTTCAATTTCTCCGTTCGGCCAAAAATTTCGTTTACTGGACAAGTAAATGCAGGAAAGGAGGTCCCAGCAAATCGTTCTTAAGCACCACAAGTTTTTTCTATTCGTTTCCAATAAGGAGGAAGATTCATGAACGTCAAAAAATTACTCTGGATTTTGATTACCGTCTTGATTACGACTTCGTTACTGCTGGGTGCTTGTGTACCGGCTGAGCCGGAGGCAACCGAAGAGCCCGCAATGGAAGAAGAGGAGATGGCCGAGGAAGAAGAAGCCGAAGAGGCTGCTCCCGGTCTCGGCACCGTGACCGTCGGCACGAACGCTGAGTATCCCCCCTTCGAGTTCGTCGACGAGGAGGGCAACATCACCGGTTTCGATATCGAGTTGATGGATGCTATCGCCGAAGCAGCAGGCTTCGAGTATGAAATTGTCAACACCCGCTGGGACGGTATCTTCGTCGCCCTGGCGTCCGGCGAGTTCGACGCGGTCATCTCGGCAGCGACGATCACCGAAGAACGCTCTGAAATGGTCAACTTCAGCGAGCCCTACTTCAATGCTGGGCAGCGCTTGGCCGTCCGCGCCGATGAAACCGAAATTCAGGGGCCTGAGGATTTGGCCGGCAAAAAAGTGGGCGTTCAGCTTGGCACCACCGGTGACATCTGGCTGACCGAAAACACCGATGCCGAAGTCGTCCGCTACGATGAGAACACCCTGGCCTTCCAGGCCCTGGCCAACGGCGATGTCGATGCCGCCATGGCTGACGGCCCTACCGCTGTGGACATCATCAAAGCGAACCCTGAGATGGACCTGAAAGTGCTCGATGGCGTTTACACCGAAGAGCAGTACGGTATCGCCGTCAACACCGATCGCGATGACGTTTTGAAAGCGATCAACGCCGGGTTGGAAGAAATCAAAGATAGCAGTAAGTACGACGAAATTTACGACAAGTATTTTGGCGTCGAAGAAGCCGCTGAAGAAGAAGCTGCCGAAGAAGAAGCGACCGGCGAAGAAATTGTCGTCGGCCTGATGACGGACAAATCCGGTGCGCTGGCTATTTACGGCCCCAGCCAAACGAACGGTTTTTACCTCGGCCTTGAATACGCCACCGAGGGGACCATGCAAGTTGCCGGGCGACCGATCCGCGTCATCGAGAAGGATAACGGCTCGGATCCGGAAGTGGGCGTCTCCCAGGCCCGCGAGTTGATCGAAGCTGAAGGCGCCGACATTCTCATCGGCAACATCAGCTCCGGTGTAGCCCTGGCGGTCAGCCCTGTGGCGGAAGAAAACGATGTCATCTTCATCGCCGAACCCGCTGCGGCTCCCCAGATCACCGGCGCAAACTTCAGCCCGAACACCTTCCGCACCAGCCGCACCAGCTACCAGGACGCGTTGGTGATGGGCACCGGTCTCTTGGAAATGGGTGATACCTTCGTCCAGATCGCTCCGGACTATGCCTTTGGTATCGGCTCGGCCTGCTCGTTCTACCCCGTCGTCAAGGAAGGCGGCGGCGAGTTCGTTTTGAATGATACCGCCGAGGAGTGCGGCACCATCTTCGCTCCCATCGACACGACCGACTTCACCCCCTACATCAACCAGATTCTGGACTCCGGCGCCGATGTCGTCATCGTCACCTGGGCCGGTGCGGGCTTCGCGCCTCTGTTCCAGCAGATGAGCCAATTGGGCGTCTTCGATGAGATGGTCGTTGGTACCGGTGTTGGCGACAACCAGACCCTGGCTGCCGGTTACGCCGACGCGGTCGGCTCTGTTGGCGTCCAGGTGTACCACTACACCTTGCCCGACAATGAAATCAACGATTGGCTCGTCCAGGCTCACATCGATGAGTACGGCACACCGCCCGATCTATGGGCTGCCGGCGGCATGATGGCCGCGATCATGATGGTCGAGGGCCTTGAAGCCACCGAAGGCGACAGCAGTGCCGATGCGCTCATCGAGGCCTTCGAAAGCGACTTCCAGTTCGAAGGGCCCAAGGGGGCCGTCATCATCCGGCCCTACGATCACGTTGCGCTCCAAAATCTCTACTTCGTGCGCGTGGACAACGTGACCGACCCCGAACTCAAGTTCGTCGAATTGATCACGAACTTCGGGCCCGAAGAGACAGCGCCTCCCTGCCAGCTACCGGAAGAATATGCTGATCGTTGTCCGTAGGTTGATGCGTAAAACCATCATCGGGTAACG
>CAZXXW010000131.1:9204-10467 GCA_964644835.1 uncultured Anaerolineales bacterium | reverse complement strand
CCTCATAATTGGCTTGACATAACCTTCACAATTCTAACATGACAAAAGCGCAAACAACGAGAATTGCAATTCGAACTTCGATTACGTATAATGGTAGCTATAGCGTTTGAAAAGCATGGATTACATACCGGAATGGTCAATCGTTGGATTTCACCCCACAATCCGAGGTTGCGATGAGAAACAATACCAAAAAGAACGAAAACGGCCAGGGACTTGTCGAATATGCCTTGATCGCCACACTTGTCGGCGTGATCGTCATCCTGGCTTTGGCAATAACCGGAACGAGCCTCAAAGATGTCTTTTGCACGGTCGCCTCCGGTTTGACCATGGAAGAATTATGCAGCGACGCAGTTGCAATGCGGGAAGATTTTGCCGATCTTTCCGATTGGAATATCTCATGGGGCAACTGGGAGATTAACGACGGACAGCTCCACGGGAGCAGATGGGGCGGTATCTTCTATAATGACTTCTCCGGTGAAGATTACACCATCACAATTGATATTGCCACCCTGACTCAGGGCAACGGCTATGGCGTCTTCTTCCGGTCACAGAACCCCGATAACCCCGAGGGATACATATTCCAATACGACCCGGGGTACGGAAGCGGCGCCTTCATCTTCCGCAAGTGGGTCGATGGCCACGAACTCTCGCCCTTTGCCGTCGAATATCCATCAGATTTCAACTGGCACGGTGAGGAACGCCAAGTAGTCATCGATGTTGAGGGCGACACCTTCACAGCCTATGTTGATGGCGAGGAAGTGATCTCCGCTTCCGACGACACCTACCAGGAAGGGGGCATCGGTCTGCGCGTCTGGGACAGCACAGAGGCCGATTTCGACGATCTCACCGTCACCACGCCATAAATCAACCATCCCAACCGCCACAAAACAGGATTTGAGTATGTCTCCAAATAAATCACCCTCGTTGGAAGATTACTATGTAAATGGCGTTTCACCAAAACCACCGGACAAACGCCGTAGGAACCACTTCTGGATTCTGATCGGCATTCTCGCAAGCATTGTCTTGATTTTGGGCGCCGTCAATTTAAGCCAGAGCTACACCACCAACTTGCTAAACAGCACGGGAGCACTTCAAGGGACCGTCGTCGACGAAAATGGCGACCCGGTAGAAGCACAAATTTACATCCTGGCCACGAACATCCAGGGCGGGGCGGGGCAAGATGGCAAATTTTATCTTGACGGCATTCCGGTCGGAAGGCAGGCTGTCGTGGTCGCATATCGCGGCTCAGGGGAGGAATATCCT
>CAZXXW010000131.1:0-9194 GCA_964644835.1 uncultured Anaerolineales bacterium | reverse complement strand
CTGTCAGCGTCCGCCCCGATCAAACCGTCCAATTGGGGGAATTACGTTTTGTTTCAACGCTGGAACCGCGTCCCTGAGACACATTCACAAGACGCGCATCGGCCATTTGCCATCATTCTTAGAAAGATACTCCGAGCGATGACGGCCAAAGCGAGCATCGAGCGTGGAGAGCGGCTTGACCTCCCCGTTGATCAGAACAGGAGGGTCGATCGTCCGCAATTTGGTGCTGACTCGAAATGTGGGCGCTTCCCGGTCCCGGACAAAACGCGTTGATGGATCCACCTTTTGAAGCCAGTGCTGCAACGTGGAGTCAGTGCTGGCCTGGAGCTTTTCCCATAGGGGCAGGTCCGTGCCCCACAAGTCGGCCTCGCTGATGATGCCAGTCTCCAACCCGCAGCGGATG
Organism: uncultured Anaerolineales bacterium; assembly: GCA_964644835.1. Taxonomy (GTDB): domain Bacteria; phylum Chloroflexota; class Anaerolineae; order Anaerolineales; family UBA11858; genus JAYELX01. Next base: position 8,791 of record CAZXXW010000131.1, on the reverse strand, counting down.
GCGCGGGCCGTCAATTCGTACAATCCCACCTCGCGAAAGTTGGCCCAACTGGCCTTATCAGCCTGGATAAACGTATAGCCCAGCCACCGGGCCACATCCAGGTCGGTGACAACAACGCGGCCCTGCGTCAAGGCGAGGGCGCCCAAAGCGAAATCCACCTCGGAAGCGGTAGCCAGGTCCAAATCAAGGGAATCTCGTAAGAAGTAGTCCAGACGGTCGGCACACAGGGCGGGGGCAGGCTGTTCCAAAATCGAAAATCGCTCTTCGTCGATTAATATTTTCCAGTCATAACCATATTCCGCCAAAATTTGGGGGAGATTTGTCCCGGCGACATAAGCAGCTTTCTCTTGCTCGTGGTAGCTCTGCGAGATGTGATCGTGAAACACGTAGTCGATCACGTGGCTGAAGGCGGTGTGGCTGACATCGTGCAGTAAGGCGGCGATCTGCTCATCTAAAGAAGCGCCCAACCACCTGGCCAGTAACATCACGCCGAGGGAATGGTCGAAGCGGGTCGTCGGGCTGGTGATGCCGATCAAGGCGCTGACGCCATGTTGAAGAACTCCGTGCAAGCGCTGCATGGCGCGGCTGTGAATCAAATCGAGGAGTACCGGCTGGTGGAATTCAACGTGGCCGTAGACGGGGTCGGAGTAAAGCATCAGTTGCGGCTCTAATTAGTCGAAACTTGCTGGGACATCATCACCAATTCAACTCGCTGGGAATATCCCAAAGTTTCCCAAAAATCGATTGCTTCTTGGTTTTCTCCGAAAACGAACAGATGGCATTTGCCGATGCCAATCCGCATCAGCGCATACATGCAGCGCCCCACCAGGGAACGGCCAATCCCCTGGCGGCGATGTGACTTGGGCACTGCGAGATGATGAATATATCCCCGCCGGCCATCATGGCCGCATAAAGCTGCGCCGACAATCTCATCCCCCTCGACTGCAACAAAACTCAACATCGGATTGCGCTTGAGAAAACGTTTGATGCCATCTTTGGAATCGGCATCGCTCAAACCGATGCCCTCGCTGCTCTCCCACAGGGCGTAGACCTGTTCATAATCATCAATCGTCATTTCGCGGATACTCGTGCTCATACTTGATACGCTCCTTTGCGTCTCCGGGCCAACGATCAAAAACAGGATAACCTTATTGTAGCAGCAGAAACGAAAAAATGGACTCAATTCCTTCTTGACATTTTAGAACATTTATTCTATAGTTAAGAGCAGAACATACGTTCTAATGAAGAAAGCCCCCTTTTCGGGAGTTAGAACTCGTGTTTGTAGAGAAGGCTCAATTTTTTTCTTTTCTTGGAGGAGGCTCCTTATGTTATCTCATCTTTCGATGTTCCCCAAACAGCTTCAGATCAAGCGTGGTATCCTTTTTGGCGGTATGATTATGACCGCTTTGCTCGCTTTCGAAGTCTTCAATTACAGCACTACCAATTTCGCGCTCACAGATATGCTTGGCAAGCTTGAATTCATGAGCATCACCTGGGCAACAATTCTCTCGATTGCCTTTTGCGGCATCGACTTTGCCGGAATTGCCCGTCTGTTCACGCCCGAACAAGGCCAAGATGAGCCCGCCGAAGTCTGGTATCTCTTCGGAGCCTGGATGTTAGCCGCCCTGATGAATGCCATCCTAACCTGGTGGGGTGTCTCCATTGCTATTCTCAACCATCAATCCCTTGGCAATGCCATCATTCCACGCGACACCCTGCTCAAAGTCGTGCCTGTCTTCGTCGCCATCATGGTATGGTTGATTCGCGTCCTGATCATCGGGACGATCTCGGTGGCAGGCGATCGGCTTTTCAGCCAGGCGCATGTTTCCAGCGCGAAGCGACGCAGTAGCAGCAGGCGCAGTTCCAGCCGCCGCTCTCGCAGCACCTCGCGCCGGGCCGTGCGGGCCAGTTCCTTCCAGCCTGCGCCAAAAACAAGTCAAGGGTCTGACAAGGAGCGCACCTCGCGCGAACCGACCTATCATCCGATTTCCTTCGGCAACAGTTCCAACAACAGCCAGAACCGGCGTCAAACCCGCTTCTAGGCAAACGGCTATCTCCCTATGGCGCGCATCGATTCCCGGCAATACGACGATGACCCGGCCCTCGCAAACGACTTTTGCGAGGGCTACGTTTCGCTCCCGGTGGGGATTCTTTTCCCTCCTCTGGTTGTGATCGTCATGGGCATTTTTTTGGCCCTGGCCCTCAGCAGCATCAATGTCGATGTCACTGCGGTGTCCCAAGGGGAGATTCAGACTTCAAATTTGAACGTTGACGGCCACATCGCGCCACTTTTCACCCCAGAGGTGCGTCGCTGGGAGAAGAAAATCGTCGCCTGGAGCGAGACACATAATCTTGACCCTAACCTGGTTGCCACGGTGATGCAAATCGAGTCTTGTGGCGATCCCAAGGCTGTCTCTCACGCCGGGGCGATGGGGCTCTTCCAGGTGATGCCCTACCATTTCAGCGCCGGGGAGAACGCTTATCAACCTGCAACCAACGCCCAACGCGGATTAGCCTACCTGAGGCGCGCCATCGACGCCCGCAGCGGGGACGTTAGCCTAGGGTTGGCGGGATACAACGCCGGAATCAGCGGCGCCAAGAGGCCTAGAAGCGCCTGGCCGAATGAAACGATTCAGTATGTCTATTGGGGGAAAGGGATCTACGCAGACGCCCAAAAGGGAAATTCGCACAGCGCCCGGCTGGACGAATGGCTTGGGCGCGGCGGGGCAAGTCTTTGTGCCCAGGCCGCGTCTCGATTAGGCTTGCAACAATAGCACATCAAGATTCTTCTTGCGGCAAGGGAAGCCAGACACAAAACGTCGTCCCCTCGCCTACTTCCGAATCAACATCGATATATCCCCCGTGCAGACGGACAATCCAATAAGCTATCGGTAAACCGAGTCCAAACCCTTTGCCATCCTTGGAGCGCGCCCTGGATTTCTCTACCCTATAGAAACGATCGAAAATATGGGACAAATCATCGGCCGGAATCCCCGGACCGGTGTCCGAAATTGTCAGGCGGGCTTTATCCCCAACTTTGCCGAGACCAGCAACAACTTTCCCGCCCGGCTGAGTGTACTTGATCGCATTCTCGATCAGATTCAAGAGGACCTGCTTGAGCCGGTCGCGGTCGGCATAGACCAAAACTTGATCGATATCGCCTAAACGGACATCCACGCGCCCCTTGGCCAGCACGTGGGTTTGTTGTAACACTTCGAGCAGCAAAGTATCCAGAGCGACCATCTGGCGAACGAGAGGCAATTTGCCCGACTCAACCCGGGCCAGCAAGAGCAAGTCTTCGACCATGCGGGTGAGACGATCGGCTTCGCTCTCGATATTATCCAACGATTCTTCGTCGATCTCGCCGGTACGCCGTAACAGGGTGGCATTGCCTTTGATCACAGTCAACGGCGTACGCAGTTCGTGGCCAACATCGGCGACAAAGCGCTGCTGGGAGAGAAACAACTTCTCCAGCCGTTTGAGAGTCAGGTTGAATGATTGGATCAACTTGCCGATCTCATCATCCGGTGATCCCTGGTAGGAAATGCGCCGGGAGAGATCGTCGGCCCGGGTGATCTGCAAGGCCATATCGGTGACTCGTTTGAGCGGCTGTAATGCCCGGTAAGTCGTCAGGGATACAGCCAGGGCAGCAACACCCACAGCCAGCGCCGTGCCGATGATCAACACGGTCAAGAGAGTCACCTGGGTGGCCTCCACAATTTTCATACTGGCGCCCACTTGCAAGGTGCCAACCAGGCGATCATCGATCGAAAGAGGCACGCTCAAAACCCTCAGGCTGGCGTTACCCACATGGGTAGAACGATAAACTTGTTGCTCAGGATATGGATTCTGGGGGTCTAACGGTTCTTGCAGATGGCGAATACTGGCAGATGCAAAGCGTAAACCCGCGTCCTGCTCCCACACCTGGACATACAGGTTGGTGGCCAGATCCAAATCCGGGGCCGGAATCAGGTTGATCTCCCCCACGGCGCTCAATTGGGTCGCCTCAACCAAATCATTGGCGGTTTGCGCCAAAATGTCGTCGATTTGTCGAATCAAGTTGAAACTGACCAGTTGATAAATCGCAAAGCCAAACAAGAGCAGAATTCCCCCCACGAGGGAGGAATACAGCAGGGTTAATCTCGTTCGTAAGGACATTATTCCGCTTCGCGCAAGACGTACCCAACGCCTCGAACTGTGTGAATCAACTGCTCCTCACCCTCTTTTTGCAGCTTCTGGCGAAGATAACGGACATACACCTCGATGATATTGCTCTTGCCGCCAAAATCATACCCCCAAACAGAATCATAGATCACGTCGCGGGTCAACACCTGACGGGGATGGCGCATGAACATTTCCAACAACTCATATTCTTTGGCGGTGAGCGAGATGACCCGGTCGCCGCGCCTAGCTTGATGGGTTCCGGAATCCAGAACCAGATCCGCGAATTGGTATATTTCGGGATGGCTGTTTGGCTGCACCCGGCGCAACAACGCCCTGATCCGGGCGAGCAGTTCATCAAGATCAAAGGGCTTGACCATGTAATCATCCGCGCCCATATCAAGTCCGATGACCCGGTCGTTGACGCTGTCCTTGGCGGTTAGGATCAAGATGGGCACATCTCCCTCGGCGCGCAAGCGGCGGCAAACATCAAGCCCATCCATGCCGGGAAGCATCAAATCCAGGACAACCAGATCGGGGAAATTTTCACGGGCAGCTTCCAAGCCAGCTTTGCCATCCAGCGCTGTCTCAACATCATACCCATCCAGGGCCAGCCCGCGCTGGAGAAATTGGAGTATCTTCTGATCATCTTCAACAACGAGAATACGAGCGTCCATTTAATTCACCTCATTGTTGAATATACCACAGCAACGATAAAGAAAAAAGACCGCCAAAAGACGGTCTTTTTTCATGCTTTTTGAAATTGGTTCTAGCTGGACGAAAAAACTAGGCAAGCTCGACGGTGGCGCCAGCTTCTTCCAGTTTCTCTTTGGCGTCTTCGGCAGCCTCTTTGACAACAGCTTCCAAGACTTTGGCATCGGGGGTCTCAGCCAATTCTTTGGCATCGCGGAGACCCAAGGGGGTAATTTGCCGGATGGCCTTGATGACCTGAATCTTCTTAGGACCAACGTCCTTGATGACAACATCAAACTCGGTCTTTTCTTCTTCAGGTTCCTCGGCACCAGCAGCGGGCCCTGCAGCCGCAACGGCGACAGGAGCAGCAGCAGAAACGCCCCACTCTTCTTCCAACATGTTGACCAGTTCAGCAGCCTCGAGAACGGTAAGTTCGCTCAGCTCTTCCATTAATTTATTCAAATCAGCCATTTTTGTACTCCTTCTAATTATTTCGATCTACCACATTCTGTGGTGATTAAGTCAATTTTCTCTTTTCTTACGCAGCTTCTGGAGCTGCATCTTGATCTGCATATGCCTTAAGGACACCGGCCAACTGACGACCAGGCTCGGACAATGTGCTCGCCAGCTTGGTAGCCGGAGCAAGTAATGCGCTCAACAACTGCGAACGCAAAACGGGCAGCGGCGGCACCTCGGCCAGGCGCTTGATAGCATCGACGCTGACACGTTCGCCGTTGAAATAGCCGGTTTTCATCTGGAGATAGTCCGACTCTTCGGCAAAATCTACCAGTGCCTTTGCCAGCCCAGGCATATTTTCGCTCGCATATCCAATAGCGGTATCACCAATGAAAAGATCATCATCGTATTTCAAACCAGCGTTTTCGAACGCGATTTTCATCAACGTGTTTTTGACAATATGGAAATTTCCATTTGCTTCGCGAATGTCGCGGCGCAGTTCGTCCAATTCACTCACGGACAAGCCGATATACTTGGTCAAAACGAACGCTTCACTCTCCTCAATCCATTGACCATATTGAGCAACAAGTTGTTCTTTCTTCTCTCGTGAAATAGCCAAAATCTCACCTCCTTTCCAAAAGTAAAAGTCTTTACCTCGCATAGAGGCAAAGACTCTTCGCTTTCGGAAAAAGTCTTCACCTCGGCAGGGAATTAAGTCTCAGCTTTGAGAACATGCTCGCGGCCGGACACCTACTGTCTTCGGCGAAGTATGTGTAAAATGTGGGTACTGCTCGGCCTGGCTAATTGGGCAATCGTTTTGCCGCCGAATAGCTCTGCCAGTTGGTTAGAGCTTTTCCTTCATATCGACAGCAGCGGGGACATCAATGTGGATGCCAGGGCTCATTGTCGTGCATAAGGTCAGCCGTCGAATATAAGCTCCCTTGGCTGCTGCTGGCCTCGCCTTGAGGACAGCTCGCATCAAAGCAGCCATATTATCATATAACTTGTCTTCTTCAAAGGAAATCTTACCAATAGGAACATGAAGATTGGCTGCTTTATCGACGCGGAATTCTACACGACCGGCTTTCGTTTCCTCGATAACTTCGGGAAGGTCATCAGCGGGAACCATCGTGCCGGCCTTGGGGTTGGGCATCAGGCCTCGAGGCCCAAGAATGCGGCCCAAGCGGCCTACCCGGCCCATCATATCCGGCGTGGCGATGGCAACATCGAACTCCAGCCAACCATCTTCGATCTTTTGGATCAACTCATCGCCATCGGCGACGTAGTCGGCACCAGCCGCTTCCGCTTTCGAAGCCGCTTCACCCTGAGCAAAGACCAACACTCGGACTGTCTTACCAAGCCCATGAGGAAAAACAACGACATCACGAACTTGCTGATCCGCGTGGCGGGGGTCAACCCCCAGGCGGAAGTGCAGCTCTACGGTTTCATCGAAATTAGCAAAAGATATTTCTTTGGCCAATTCGATCGCCTCCTGAGGACGATAGTTTTTATGCCGATCAATCTTCTGATATGCTTCTCGATATTTCTTTCCGTGCTTAGCCATTTAATTCTCCTTGTGGTCCAAACGGGTAAGAACACCCTTCCACGTAGGGTCGTTTTATTTTTCTACCTCAATGCCCATATTCCGGGCTGTGCCCTCGATCTGGCGCATGGCGCCTTCGATATCGATAGCGTTGAGGTCTTTCATTTTAACCTGAGCGATTTCACGAAGTTGATCGCGGGTCACCGTTCCAACCTTTTCACGATTGGGCGTAGCAGAACCCTTTTCGATACCTGCCGCTTTTTTCAACAGGACCGAGGCGGGCGGGCTCTTCAAAACGAACCTGAAAGAGGCATCCGTATAAACAGTGATTTCCGCCGGGATGATTTCTCCCATGCGATTCATCGTGCGGGCGTTATACTCTTTACAAAATTGCATCAGGTTGATCCCCTGGGCAGCAAGAGCAGGCCCAATGGGAGGCGCCGGGTTTGCTTTTCCGGCTTCAATTTGTAACTTGATTACAGCTTTTACTTTTTTTGCCATTTTTTCTCCTTTGTGGTACCGACGGATTTACATCCTCCCACAAGAGACTACTAAATTTTTTCCACTTGCAAGAAATCCAATTCAACCGGGGTTTCCCGGCCAAAGAAATTTACCATGACGCGAACTTTGGTTCGTTCCATATCAATTTCGGCAACGGAGCCATGAAAATCTTCGAAAGGACCCTCGATGATCCGAACGCGTTCGCCAACTTTAAATGTCACCTTGATACGCGGCGCTTCCGCTTCCATGCGTTTGACGATCCCAGCAACCTCTTCGGGGCGCAGCGGAACCGGTGTATTGCCCATGCCCACGAACCCTGTTACCCCTGGGGTATTGCGAACAACATACCAGGCTTCCTCGGACATGGCCATATTCACCAGGATATAACCCGGGAAAACCCGGCGTTCGATTGTACGACGTTCTCCATCCTTAACTTCGATCTCATCTTGGGTGGGGACGACGATGTCAAAAATCTCGTCTTGCATACCCATCGACTCGATTCGCTGGAGCAAGTTGTGGCGAACTTTGTTCTCATGCCCGGAATAACAATGAACTACATACCAGGCGCGATCGCCCTGATCCTCTTGATCATCTTGGGCATCTTCTATATCCGCAGTCTGAGCATCGGAGGAATCATCAGCAGAATCAGCAACAGGGTCTTGTTGCTCATTTTCTACTACTTCTTCAAAAGTGCGATCTTCTTGATCCTGATCAACCATAACAAATTCTTTCACAATAAACGCCTGCTCTCAACAGAGCGTTTTGTTCATCCGAAAATCAGCGCAAAGAAACGGGTGAAAAGGAAATCCAAGACACCCAAAAACACACTCATTCCAAATACCACAATCAGAACGATCACGGTCAAATTAATTGCTTCCTGGCGTGTTGGCCAGGTCACTTTCCGCAATTCGGCTCTCGTCTCACGGTAAAAACGCACAATCGCATTTCCACGAGCTGATTTTTTCTTAGCCACGTAAAACTCCTTCTGCCACCTATTGATCGGCAACATATTTTCCAGTGCCACAAAGTAATTGATACTTGCGGCGAAAACGCCGCCCCAACCTTGCCAAACGAAAACGGCAAGCAAGAAGACGGCGTGATTCTCGAGGCAGGCGAGGTAGGAATCGAACCCACAACCTACGGTTTTGGAGACCGTTGCTCTGCCTAATTGAGCTACTCGCCTGTGTTGCTGGTAGCTGCCCGTATTATAACACAGGCAACTACCAGTCAAACCTTTACCTTACCTCACGATGCAACGTATGCTTACGGCAGCGTGGACAGTACTTCTTTAATTCCAGGCGACCGGAATCATTTTGACGATTCTTTTCGGTCAGATAGTTCCGCTCTTTGCAGTCTGAACAAAGGAGCGTCACAATGTGACGAATTCCTTTTTTGCCAGCCATAATTTACCTACTCAATGATCTTGGTAACGACACC
>CAZXXW010000130.1:0-10493 GCA_964644835.1 uncultured Anaerolineales bacterium | reverse complement strand
TTGATAATTGGAAAATTCTGGTGAGCATATCAGCGCCCGGTGGTGAACGTCCAGGTGTTGGGCGTACACTTCGATGACCAAAATGGCGGGTTGGTGAGAAAAGATGTATTCTGCGTAGGGTTCTGCTTTTTCTCCCTGAGGCGGCACCAGCAGAGAAAGATTCAAATCGGTGAGCCCGTCGCCGCCCAGCGCGTTCATATTAACATAATAAGGCAAAATCCCGGAATCAACCACGGTGACAAGCCATTCGTCTTGGAGTTGATCTCCGTGTTTATTGAGTGCCTCGGCGATAGCTTTAGCAGAACTCTGTTGTTGATTGTATTCTTCTATGAACTTGGCGTAGGATCGGGTTAGCGTGTCAAGGTCACTGACCCATGTGAGCGCGGAAATTCCTAGGCCGATAACGATACTCCAGAACAGGACGGCGCGGGGTAGGTTTGGTTTGGGCTCCAGCCGGCATTGTAGCCAGCCTCGGTACAACCAGGCACCCACAAGTGTGATGATGATCAGTTGTTGCGCCGCTGATTGAGTGAAAAAGCGGGATGCGAAATTCTGAATCATGTTGGTGCGGGCATAGACCGCGTTGAGCGCCAACAATTGGAGCACAGCCAGGAGCAGCACGGCTCGGTCGGCAAAGGCTTTTTTGTTTTCTTGGCGATACGCTTTAACCTGCAACACCAAGCCGAGGGCAAAGGGGAACAGGGTCAGCGTGAAGATGCCCAAAGGAGATGTGCGCAAATAGGTGAGTCCATCGAGCCAGTATTCTCGGCTGATCAGTTCCAGCACCATCTTGTTGGATAGCTTGACCAGGGATGGCCCGGTCAGAAGGGTGCCAAAATAGAGCCAACGGAAGAGAGTGTAGCCGATGAAGAGAACAATGTAACTTGCCAGGGCAATCAACCAGGGCTTTCTGTCTCGATTCCAATGGAATAAAGCGGTTAGAGCCAAAGCCAAGAAGCCGGTGAAGAGGCCCTCCGTGCGCGTGATGGTTACCAGGGCGGCCAGAATGGTGAGCAGTAGTGGGATCCACCAGTGACTTGCGCCGTCAGCGTTTTCTCTGGCCAAAGCGCGCCAGAAGAGAAAAAGAATCAAGACATTCAAAGCGACGAACCATTGTGTTGCCAGGCCTGCCCAGGTGTGAATGGCGGTGTAAGGATGCAGCGCATAAAGCGCCAAAGGGAGAATGGCTATCCAGCGACTGCCCGTTACCACAGCCATGTGAAGATAAGTGACCGCCAGAACCGCGATCGTCGCCAGCAAACTCAAGGTTCGCACGACCGCGACGGGAGAAGCATTGACCCGCAGCGCGGCCGCAGTAACCAAAACTTCGAGCAGATTGGAGTAGCCCTCCGTCGGTATAGAAGCGGCCGATTCCCAGGTCAACCCTTGACCAGCAGCGAGGTGTTTGGCGTAACGGAACGTGATCCAGGCATCATCGATGACGAACAGCCCCACTTTGCTCCGGCTCCAAAAAACCAGACCGATGAGCCCGGCAACGATCAGAACGGCGATGACCAAGCTAGGAGATGCTTTGCCAATTTGAAAAGGGGACGGTCGATCTAAAATTTTGAGGTTTGTTGCTTGTCTCGATTGATGAATCTCCCGCCAGCCTTGACTCCATTGTGGCAACAAAATCAGAATCTTGATGCCTACAAGAACCCCCCAGAGAAGCAGGGGTACCAGCCGCACTGTGTAACCTATCAGTAGCGATGCATCCCCGAAGAAGGTAAACAAAATAAGAGCCATTCCTCCCAGTAGAATGAAAAACCAGGCTGAACTGGATACGATTGCAGCCAACCGCTCGGATGTTAGCGCTTCTCTGTTCCGTTGAGCGATTTTTCTGCTCCAGGCTTCATCTATCCATGCTCTGACGGCTAGAACGAGAAACAGCAGGCTCAGCAGGGCAATGCCCGCTGCCAGCACCAACCGTGGTTTGGACAACCCCAGTATCCAAGTATTGGTTGGATCTTTAGCGATGCTGACCAAACCGATCATGCTCGCCATACCTTCCAGGGCGACGGTGGTGAACAAGATTTTTAGTTTGATAGGTTGTTGATCTTGTTGTGCGTTCATGTTGGGTGTCTGCTAGGGTTGGTTGCCATCAGGCTGAATTATAGCTGAAATGTGCACTCACAGAGTCTTTTTTCCTGACAAGATCAATAGATGCACAGAACCAAAAAATCTTGTCGATCCTGTCCAGCCTGTCAAAAAAAGAAGACTTGACAAGTTTATCCTAGTCGATTAATATATTCAAGGTTATGAATATGAAATCCGACACTCCCTTTGAAGAGTCAGCTAGCACGCTCCTGAAAGCCGTGGGACATCCCATACGTTTGGAGATTTTGCTTGCTATTGGAGAAGGGGAAGCTTGTGTCTGCCATCTTGAGAGTGTCCTAGGGCAGCGCCAAGCCTACATCTCGCAACAACTGATGGCCTTGCGGGAAGCTGATGTGCTCACCACCCGACAAGAGGGGCGTTACGTTTTCTATCGTTTGAAAGATCAACGCGTGCTGAAAATGATCGCCCTGGTTGGCCGGATATTGGGCTATTCACAGGCAGATTACCAAACCCGCAACGAAAAAATGTCTCAGTGTGATTGCCCTCACTGCACCGGTACGATTGACTGTTGCTGATGCGAGAATTTTATAAGGAATTCTTGAACTATTCCTCTCTTCCTGAATTCCTGATAGTCTACTTGGTTTTCTAAACGCAAGCACTTGATTACGAAAATTTGGAGAAAGATTATGCTAACTATCAAAGTACTTGGCACCGGTTGCCCTAACTGCAAACGTCTGGAAAAAAACGTTCACGAAGCTGTTGATTATCTTGACGTGGAAGCAGAAGTGATCAAAGTAACTCAACCCAGTGAGATTGTCGAGTATGGAGTAATGAGCACCCCCGGCTTGGTCGTCGCCGATGAAGTCGTTTGCAGCGGACGCATCCCCACCAAGGCCGAACTGACCACCTGGATCACCACCGCGTTACTCGAAACGGAGTAAAAAAGAACCCCAAAGCGCTCAACCTTTGGGGTTTTCATTTGAGATCATATATTCAAAAATATGAATGCAAAGGATCATCATGATGGAAACAATACTAGATTTCTTCATGCGTATGCTCGCTAGCGGAGCAGGAAATCTGGCCGCTTATTTGGCCGCGCACGTGCTGTTATGCTTGCTGCCCGCTTTCTACATTGCCGGGGCGATGACGGCTTTGATCCCCAAAGAGATCGTCACCCGCTACCTGGGCCGCAACACACCCAAATTCATCTCCTATCCCGCAGCAGCGGCGGCGGGCTTTTTGTTGGCCGTCTGCTCCTGTACGGTCATCCCTCTCTTTGCTGGGATCTACAAAAAAGGTGCAGGGCTGGGGCCAGCGATCACGTTTCTCTTTGTTGCTCCCGCGGTCAACATTCTGGCACTTTCCTACACCGGCGCAGTGATCGGCATGGATTTAGCCATCGCCCGCCTGATCCTTTCCATTGTCTTTGGCATCGGCGTAGGGTTGATCATGGCGCTTACTTTCCGAGAATCCGATGCGAAACGCGACAAGGCTACCGATGCTATGTTTGCAGGACAGGCCAGCATGAGCCAGGCCGCAGTCATTTTCTTGCTGGTGTTGGTCGCTTTATTGATTATCGGCACTTTCCAGATTGATCTGCTGCAAAGAACGTATCTGACGGCGGAAGTTCCCCTGTCTGGCGTGGATCGCTTCCAGGATTGGCTCTTCGAGCTGGTTCCTTTTGACCCCTCGCGGGGTGAGGAGGGCGTCACCGCGCAGGGCGCCGTGATGATTGGGATGCTGGTCTTGATCGGGTTGGCCTCCTGGAAAGGAATCGAAAATATTTTTGAGGGTTTCAACACCTGGACATGGATTTCTACCGCTTTGGTGGGCGTGACTCTCTTGATCGCTGCCCTGGGCGTGGCGCCCCATCCCGGCGGTGTGACCCTGCAATTGACGGGTAAATTCTTCGGTGTGTTCCTGGCTATTCTCATCCTGGGCTGGATGCTCAAAACCCAACTAACCGAGGAAGAAGCTACGGGCTTCTTATGGGAATCCTGGCGCTTTGTCAAACAAATTTTCCCCTTGCTGGTCGTGGGTGTTTTCGTCGTGGGCATGGTCCGCGAAATCATCCGCCCAGAATGGATTCAGACTCTCGCCGGGAGCAACACGGTCTTTGGCAATTTCATCGGCGTGGTCTTCGGCGTGTTCATGTACTTTCCCACCCTCGTGGAGGTGCCCATTGCCCAAATGTTCTTGCGTTTAGGCATGCACCGCGGCCCGCTGCTGGCATACCTGATCTCTGACCCCGAACTCAGCCTGCAAAGCATCCTGATCACCGCATCAATCATTGGGCGCTTGAAAGCCTGGGTCTATGTCGCCTGGGTATCGCTGTTCAGCACCTTGGCTGGGTTACTCTACGGCGCCTGGGTCGATGGGACCAGTTTGGGAATGGTAGCGCTCTATCTCCTTGGGCTGCTGGCTGTGCTGGGGGCTGGTCTCTGGCTGGTCGAGCGGCGCCAGCAGGAAAAAACAGTATCTGTTAACGTTGATTGAAGCAAAATTGGCTCATATGTCAAATTTGTGCAATCGAGATGACAATTAATTTAAGCCAGCACATCTAGGTGCAACGCACTTTTGTAGGTTGATTTCAGGTGCGCTGCACGTCCAAAGCGTGCGTTGCACCGAAATCAAAGGCTACTCGAAAGTGCATCGCGCCTAAACTTATGACATTGATGTGACAGTCACCGGCACACTTCTTACAGATGAACCGTAAAATTTAGGAGGTATCGATGATCCAGATCAAAGTTTTTGGCACCACGCCGCCGTGCGCAAATTGCAAGCGCGCCGAAAAACAAGCGCAGAAAGCGGCGGAGCAATTTCCCAATCAAGTTGAGGTGATTCACCTCGACGCGTTGGGCCCGGAAGCAGACCCATACGGCTTGATCACAACCCCGCTCGTGGTTGTCGATGATGAAGTGGTTGGTAGGGGAAAAATCGTTCCGGCCAAGAAGCTGACAGCTATCATTGAACAAAAAATAGGAGGTTGAAAATGGTCACATTAGAAATTTTTAGCGGCAATCCGCCCTGTCCGGGGTGTGTTGCCATCATCGAATTGGCGCAAAAAGTGGCCTCGGAGTATGAAGGCGAGTTAGAATTAACAGTCCTTGAAGGTGCTGAAGCGATGGAGAAGTTCGAAGAATACCATCTCTTTTGCGTCCCGGCCGCGGTGGTCAATGGCAGCATTCGCATAGAGGGAATGTGCCCAAGTGAAGCGACACTGAATAACGCCTTACGGGAGGGTGGGCTATGTCTAAAGTGAGAATTGAAGCGTTTGTTTCCATCCCCCCTTGTTCGGGTGGAGTGGCTGTGAAGCGGCTGTTGAAAGAAATAGAAGCCGAGTTCGGCGATCAAGTCGATATCGTCTTTCATACCGGCCCTGGCGACAAAGAGTGGTCGGAGTACGCCATTGACAACGCACCGGCGATGGTGATTGGTGACTTGGTCAAGTTCGTCGGGCTAGCGCCGAGCAAACAAAGCCTCATCGGGGCGTTACGCGAAGCCGGGTTGGAATAATCGCAAAAGACAAAAGTTTGGAATATTTTTAACCGACCTTTAACCGTTTCTTAATCACCGAAATGGTGGAGTCAGTATAATTTCTCTAACGCTAACAATCATCAGGCCTGGAGGCAGGTATGAGCCGTAAGATAAAAGTGATCTTTCTCTGCACCGGAAATTCTGCTCGCAGCCAGATGGCTGAATCCTATTTGCGCAACTATACGGGCGACCGCTTTGAGGTCCACAGTGCCGGGCTCGATCCGCAGGGGATCAACCCGTTCACTATCCGCGTGATGGATGAGGTCGGCATCAGCTTGGAAGGACAAAACTCTAAGAGCGTCAACGAATATCTTGGGAAAACCCACTTCCCTTACGTGATCACCGTTTGCAGTCACGCCGAAGCGAACTGCCCGCGCGTTTTCCTGACCCAGGGCAAGCATATCCATTGGGAGTTTGAAGACCCCGCCTCCCTTGAGGGCAGTGAGGAAGAAAAACTAGAAAAATTCCGCCAGATCCGCGATCAGGTTGATCAAAAGATTCAAACTTGGCTGGAAGAAATCGATGAATGAAAGGTATTTGATAAGCTACTCTCAAGCGCGTTGCTAAATCTGAGTCTTAAAATCCCCGTTTGGAAGCCAAATGGGGGTTTTTCGAATCCATGGAGGATGTTTTTCTCTCAAACGATGATTTCAATCGCCTTGGGAACGATGTCGAGTTGGAGTTCGCGCACGTTGGTGCCAAACCCGGCGAAGATCTCCCCGTCCATGTGAATGTACAAGGGCCGATCGGAGACGATCTTCATTCGCTTGACTTGCCCGATGGTAACGGGCTTGTAGCCGCCGTGGGTGCCGTTCATCACCGTGGGCAAGAGCCGTAGCATCATCAGGCGTGAAACTTGGCGTATGGCCGTGTAATGGAGTATGCCATCGTCGGGCAAGGCTTCAGGAGCAACTTGGAACCCGCCTCCCTCCCTCGGGCCATTGCACAGGGTCAGCATGAGCAAATCGTCTTGCCAGCTACCCTGATCGGTTTCGACTTCTACGTGGAAGGCTTCGTGGTTGAGCATGATCGTCTGCAACACAGCGGTGAAATACATCATGAAGCCGCGCACAAAGGAGAGAGAACGCGTCCGGATGGTGACGATAGTGTCAAATCCGATTCCCATCGTGTTGTGGACGTATTCACGGCGATCTTGGCCGACTTCCACTCGGAAGAGATCGATCGGTTTCGGTTTTCCGCTGAGGGCCTGGCGCAAGGCTTCGCTGGGATCATCTTTGATTCCGATTGCGCTAGAAAAATCGTTCCCCGAGCCGAGCGGGACGATGCCCACCTGGGGGCGCTGATCGGGAGGGGCTTGCATGATCCCGTTGATCACCTCGTGGACTGTCCCGTCGCCCCCCATAGCGATAATCCGCTCGAAGCCGTCCAGCGCGGCTTGTCGGGCCAGTTTGTTCGCATGGGTCGGATAGACGGTGCCAGACCAATCGGCTTTTCCGAATTCGTCGACGATGTGGCGCAGGTCGGAGGCCAGCCGCCAGGCATTGCCCCGATCGGCGTTAGGGTTGATGATGATATAGGTTTTGGGGGTGGGCATGCGGTTGTTCTCCAATGATGTCTGCGATGTTTAGGTATAGATCGGTTTGAGCTTTTCCACGGGCAAGACGATCTCCCCCTCGTCGGGATCGCCCAGGGTGGTGATTTCATCCGGGTGAAGAGCAGCCTTCCAGGCCGTGTACCCCGCGACGAGTGAGTCCAGTTCGTCCAGGTTGTAGAGGCCCTCCAGCGGCAGGATGCCCTGCAACAAACGGTAGCGGGTGATTTGATCGAAAATACGCATCGGATCGGGAATCTCCAGCCCTCGATTGTGTAGGACGAGCTGGCGCTGCAAACGTCCCTCCAGGGTGTCTTTCTTGAAGGGAATTCGTTCCAGCAGGGCGGTGAATGCGCCATGTGGATAGACTTCGAGCACCTGGCCTGGAGAGTCCGATTCGGGATAGGGGCGGTAGCCCATTTTCTTGAGACGTTGGAAGAGGGCAAAGCTGGTTTGCATCCAGCCGGGGCACGAGTCGCGCTGCTCTGGCGTTCCTGGTGTGCGAATCTTGTGCTGGTAAAGTTGATATTCGGCTACACGGAAGCGTATCCAGCGTCCCGGACGTGGAGCAGGGTTCAGATTTTGGCGCACTTGCTCCTCTTGCATCAGGCTCTGGTTAGGGCGCTGGGGTCCGCAGATGGCCACGAAGGCGCTTTCTTGTCCCGCGACGAAGGCAGTGATTTCTTCGATGTCTCCTTCGTCGAGGGCGTGGAGACGCAAGTCGCGATCCAGGGCTGCATAGGTAATCTCGCGTTGGCTTGCGGTTGGATCGATGCCGATGAAAAGGGTATGTTTGAAAAGCATGGGGAACCACCTTGGTCGGAAGACGATGATTATCAGTGTAGCCTAAAAAATCGAAGATGGCAATAGGGCAAATTGTTATATAATACTTGGTTGGCTCAATTAAGCAGTCAAACGACACGAACTAGCACATATGTGCTAAAATATCGGTACTTATCAACTTCAGCTATAAGGCGATAAACTTTTTATGACCTCTTCTGTAATCCGTGTTGTGGGCGCCCGCGTCCATAACTTGAAAAATATCACTGTAGAAATCCCCCGCGACAAGTTTGTGGTCATCACCGGACTCTCTGGCTCGGGAAAATCCTCCTTGGCTTTCGACACCATCTTTGCGGAGGGTCAGCGCCGCTATGTCGAATCGCTGTCCTCCTATGCGCGCCAGTTTCTCGGCCAAATGGACAAGCCCGATGTCGATTATATCGAGGGGCTCTCTCCGGCGGTGTCGATTGACCAGCGCGGCACCTCCCGCAACCCGCGCTCGACCGTGGGGACCGTCACCGAAATTTACGACTACCTGCGCTTGCTCTTTGCCCGCGCCGGCATTCCGCATTGTCCCCAGTGTGGGCGCGAGGTCAGCCGCCAATCGGCCCAGGAGATCGTTGAGATCATCGAATCCCTGCCCGAGGGCAGCCGCTTGATGATCCTCGCTCCGATGGTGCGCGGCCGCAAGGGCACCCATCAGGCCGTTCTGGACGAGATCGGCAAATCGGGGTTTGTGCGTGTCCGCGTCGATGGACATATTTACAATCTCGAAGAAGACATCGAGATGGATCGTTATAAGAATCACGATGTCGAAGCGGTCGTCGATCGTTTGATCATCCGAGCGCGCGACGATCAGGAAGAAGCCAATAATTTCCGCACGCGCTTGACCGATTCGGTCGAGACGGCGCTCCAATTTGGCGATGGGCGTTTGATCGCCCAAGTGCTTTCGGATGGCGACAGCGAGGATATCCGCTTCTCCGAGCATCTCGCCTGCGCCCACTGCGGGATCAGCCTGCCGGAGATCGAGCCGCGCACCTTCTCATTCAACACGCCTCACGGCGCCTGTCCCGATTGCCAGGGGATTGGCACCCAGATGAACATCGACCCCGATTTGCTCATCCCCGACCGCTCCCTGTCGATCAACGAAGGCGCTATTGTCGCCGGGGAGTGGGGTGGCAAACGCGATGAGGGTGGCTATTACTGGTCCACGCTGGAGGGCGCTGCCAAGGCCAAAGACATTGATCTCGATGCTCCCGTCGAGATGTTGACCGATGATGAGATGGACATCATCCTCCACGGAACGGGCAACGAAAAGGTCGAAGTGCATTACAAGCGCAAACGCGATGGCCGCGAGTTTACCTTCGAGCGTGAATATGAGGGCATCATCAATAATTTGGAACGCCGTTTCAAGGAGACCAATTCTGGCCGGATGCGCGACCGAATCATGGGATTCATGAACGACCAGCCTTGCCCCACCTGTCACGGGGACCGGCTGCGGCCCGAAGCGTTGGCTGTTACCGTTGATGTGATCAACATCATCACCGTGAGCCATTGGCCGGTGCGCACCGCCCTGAATTGGGTTCAACGCCTCAACGACGAAGACACCCCACTCAGCGAACGTCAGCAGATGATCGCCTCGCGCGTCCTGCGCGAGCTGGAAGAGCGCCTCGGTTTTCTCGTCGATGTTGGCCTGGATTACCTCACTCTCAACCGTTCGGCGGCGACGCTTTCAGGTGGCGAGGCTCAGCGAATCCGTTTGGCGACGCAAATCGGCTCCCGCTTGATGGGCGTGCTCTACGTATTAGATGAACCTTCGATTGGCTTGCATCCCCGCGACAACAAACGCCTGCTGAACACCCTGGAGGGGATGCGCGACCTGGGCAACACCGTCCTGGTGGTGGAGCACGATGCCGAGACGATCGAAACCGCCGACTGGGTCCTGGACCTGGGGCCCGGCGCGGGCGAGCACGGCGGCGAAGTCGTCTTCAACGGCCCATCAGAAGAGATTCTCGATCATCCCGTTTCCGTCACCGGCGCGTATCTCTCCGGGCGGAAAAAAGTTCCTCTGCCTGAGCATCGTCGGGAAGGTAACGGCGATTATTTGGTCGTTCGAGGGGCGCGCGAACACAATCTCAAGAATATCGATGTCAAGATTCCCCTGCATAAATTGGTCTGCATCACCGGCGTTTCAGGCTCAGGAAAGTCTACGTTGATGGGCGAAACGCTCTACAAGGCGCTGGGCCGCGAGTTGCATGGCTCTCGAGAGCAGCCCGGAGCCCACGATCGTGTTGAAGGCGTCGAGCAGATCGACAAGATCATCAACATCGACCAATCGCCGATTGGCCGCACGCCGCGCTCCAACCCGGGCACTTACACCGGTGTGTTCGACTACATCCGTGACCTGTTCGCCGAGTTGCCGGAGAGCAAAATCCGCGGCTATGAGAAGGGGCGTTTTTCGTTCAATGTGCGCGGCGGACGCTGCGAGGCTTGCAGCGGGCACGGCCAGATCAAGATCGAGATGCAGTTCCTCCCCGACGTGTACGTGCCCTGTGACGTTTGCCAC
>CAZXXW010000129.1:598-10694 GCA_964644835.1 uncultured Anaerolineales bacterium | reverse complement strand
CCTCCCCACGATTCGGGCGCGATAGACTCGATTCTGTCTTACGCCCGCGCCGGGCGGGTGCGCAGATTGCTCCGCTCAGCGCGCTTGGGCCGTGTCGGCCAGAATCCCAATGGATTCGAGACCTGCCTGTTCGACGCCGACGAACTCGCTCGACGCTTCGGCGTTGAAGTCGTTCAGTACGACTTGCGCGAGGATATTTTCTCCAAGGCCAAGGCTGTTGATAAAGAGGAGACCAACCAGGTAGCAAACCTCCTCGCCCAGAAGGCCGAGGGGCTTGACCAACTCGACCAGGAAGCGGTTCACGGATCGTTGAGCACCTACCTGACGTTGCAAGAGATTGCCCGGCAAGAGAATCTGAACGGATTTGCCGTTCGCTGCTGGCCGGAATTTTTCACTGAGTTAGGCTGCGCGGCCTGCGGAGCGATGTCCATGCTCAGCGATGAGATGATCCCCTGTAGCTGTGAAGCCGATGTGCACGGCACGATCACCCAAATGATGCTCCAATGGCTCAGTGACGAGCCCGCTTTCTTGACCGATATGGTTTCCGTTGATCAAGATCGCGACGCCATGGTGCTGTGGCATTGCGGCCTGGCGCCGCTCTCCATGGCCGATCCCGACGCCGAAACACGATTCACGATCCACTCCAACCGCGAGTTACCCCTGTTGATGGAATTCCCCCTCAAGCCCGGCCGGGTCACCGCTGCTCGCCTGACCAGGGCCTCCGGGGAGTTGAAACTGGTTCTGGGCAGCGGGACCATGTTGAAAACAGAGAAGATTTTCTCAGGAACCTCGGGCTTGCTGCAATTCGATCGCCCCACAGCGAAGGTCATCGATACGATCCTCGAAAGGGGATTGGAGCACCATATTGCTATCACCTACGGAGATTATCTTGATGAACTGCGCTGGTTAGCTGCTATGCTAGACCTTCCCGTTATCACGTTAGTTTAGATAAAGGAGATCAACTACAAATGAAGTTTTTTCTCGATAGTGCCAAAGTAGACGAAATCGAATACGCCCTGGATGCGTTTGACATTGACGGCGTGACAACGAACCCAAAACATGTCCAGGTTGCGGGTAAATCTTTCTTGACAGCTATTCAGGACATCGCCGCGCTGGTTGAGGGCACCGACAAAACCGTCTCGGTAGAAGTCAACCCCCACATCATGGATACAGATGAGATGATCGCAGAAGCCAAGAAGCTGGCTGCCATGTCACCGAATTTCGTGATCAAGATTCAGTGCGTCAAACCTGCTTTCAAGGCCATTCGG
Organism: uncultured Anaerolineales bacterium; assembly: GCA_964644835.1. Lineage (GTDB taxonomy): Bacteria > Chloroflexota > Anaerolineae > Anaerolineales > UBA11858 > JAYELX01. Next base: position 9,426 of record CAZXXW010000129.1, on the reverse strand, counting down.
GTTCTTTCCGAAGAGGGTGTCCGTGTCAATTGCACCCTGGTGTTCTCGGCGATGCAAGCGCTCCAGGCGATGCGCTCTGGCGCTTTCTATGTGTCACCCTTCATTGGTTGGAAAGAAGCCAACGCTGAAGATACACAAAAATTCGTCGCTGACATCGTTGCTATGCGCGATAACTACGGCTTTGATACCGAGGTGCTCGTCGCCGCGATGCGCAACGCCCGCCAGATCGTCGACGCTGCCGTGGCCGGAGCCGACATTGCAACAGCGGGCCTGTCGATTTACGAGGATGGCTTTGAGCATCCTTACACCGATATCGGCATTGGCAAATTCATCAGCTTCTGGGACAAGACGCCTTACAAATAGACACCGCTTCATTCACCGCCCCGCGATAACGCTCGCGTTGCACTGCCCTGACGTAAGCGCGGGAGTTTCGTTGGAAAAAGGCCATAGATCATGTTTATCGACGGAGAAGAGATTCACTGCCAGAAGGGGTTTCATCGCATCGAAACCCTTTCCGACTGCCAAGAAGTATCCCGAGGCGCTCGCTTTCTGACCAATTTTGGCAAGCTTGAGGTGACGTACTACGCGCCTGGGATCATTCGCTTGCGGATCGGCACAGCGACCTCGCCCGATTACGGCTTGCTGGTCGCCCAGCCGGACGAGATGGACGTCCAGGTATCGGAGATCTATCCAGGATCCTATCGTTTGGAAGCGGGCAATGACGACACTGCCTTGTCGCTGGATTCATCGCCGTTACGTTTCCGACTCGACAAGGGCGAAGACATCCTCCTTGAGACGGTCACCGATCGCGCTTTTCTGGGCAATTTGCGCTGGATGCCGTTGGCCTACAGCAAAACTACGTGGATGCTCTCGCTGGCGTTGAAGAGTGGCATGCCCGTTTACGGCCTGGGAGAAAAATTCGCTTCTCTCAACCGCAGAGGCCAATTGGTCAACTCGTGGAACTGCGATGCTACCACGGTCAACGCGGAGCGCTCTTATAAAAATGTTCCCTTTGCCTGGAGCCCCGAGGGTTGGGGAATCCTGGTTCACACCGCCGGATGCGTCACCCATGGCGTCGCTTATCCTCAGTGGTCTCACCGCAGCTACATCCTTCAAGTAGCCGACACCCAACTGGACATCTTCCTGTTCACCGGCGAGACCCCTGCCGAGATCCTGGAAAAATACACGCACCTGACAGGTACGTCACCGATGCCGCCGCGTTGGAGTTATGGGGCCTGGATGTCCCGCGCCTATTACGAGACCGCCGAAGATGCGCTGGATGTAGCCGAGAAACTCCGAGAGCGCCAAATTCCCAGTGACGTGATCGTCCTGGATGGGCGCGCCTGGCACAAGATGGAAACGCGCTTCGACTTTCAATGGGATCAAGACCGCTACCCCGATCCCGCCGCTTTCGTCAAGACGTTGCAGGACAAAAATTTCCAACTCTGCTTGTGGGAATACCCTTACATCTCCACCCGCAATCCGCTATTCAATAAATTGGCCCAAAATGGCTACTTGCTTAAAGATGAGGAGGGCAACCCTTATATTCACACCTGGTTCCCCTACCCCTTTGATCTCCACTATCCCCACCTGCTGCCCAGCGGAATCATCGACATGACCAACCCCGAAGCCTATCGTTGGTACCGGGACGCCCACAAAGAGTTACTCCAATTGGGGGTCGCCACGATGAAGACAGACTACGGCGAATCGATTCCCAAAGACATTGTTGCCCATGACGGGACGACCGGTGAGCAACTTCATAACGTGTATGCCTTGCTGTACAACCGCTGCGCCTACGAAGCAACGCAGAAATATGGTCAAAAGGGCGCCCTGGTTTGGGGTCGCTCGGGATGGATCGGCAGCCAGCGTTACCCGATTCAATGGGGCGGCGACCCGCAGTGCGACTGGGAAGCGCTTGCTGCAAGCATCCGTGGTGGTCTTTCCTGGGGGATGAGCGGCACCCCCTTCTACAGCCACGACATTGGCGGTTTCTCGCTGGGAGAGCCCGAGGCCGAGCTTTACATCCGCTGGGCCCAGGCCGGCGTGATGTGCTCCCACACCCGTTTCCACGGGCTGGGACGGCGCGAGCCGTGGGTCTATGGCGAAGAAGCCGAAGAGATTGTCAAACGCTGGCTCCGCTGGCGCTACCGTCTGATTCCCTATTTGCAGGTCTGTGCCCTGGATGCGCATCGTACGGGGATGCCCGTGATGCGGGCGATGCCCCTGGCCTTCCCCCAGGATCAACTCTCCTGGAGCTTCGAGCAACAATATCTCCTCGGGCCCAATCTTTTCGTTGTGCCGGTGATCGCCCCTGGTGGAGAAGCGCGCTACTATCTCCCCACCGGAAGCTGGTACGACATTTGGACCGGGGAGACACTTGAGGGGCCTGCCGTTTTTGATGAACGCGTCCCCCTGGAATACATTCCTGTGTTTGGACGAGCCGGGAGCATCCTGCCCCTCGGCCCAGAAGTCGAGCATACCGGCGAGTTGAAGCCGAACGTCGACCTGGACGAAATCTGGGTCTTCGGCGAACCCGAAGAAGGCCTCGATTTGCCCGGCCTGTCACTTAAAGTTGATCCGACCAAAGGCAAAATCGAGAACGTTCCCGAAGATGTCGAGATTAAATATTGGTAGAAGAATCGTACCGTGTTTCACTCCCTTCGACCAGAACAGAAAGGCTAGACTTATGACTACAAAAGAAGATTTTTACGCCGTATGGCGATTGAACACCCGTGAAGGAACGCTGCAACGAGAACCCGTTCCCGAAACATGGCAGCATCTAGGTGGAAGGGGCTTAATCGCCCGGATTCTCGTCGATGACGTCGAGCCTACTTGTGAACCCCTGGGGCCAAACAACAAACTCATTTTTGCACCGGGATTGCTCGTCGGCCATCGGCTGTCGAGCTGCGACCGCATTTCCATCGGCGGCAAGAGCCCGCTCACCGGCGGCGCCAAAGAATCAAACGCTGGCGGCAGAACGGGCTATCACCTGGCACAATTGGGCATCAAGACCTTGATTTTGGAAGATCGGCCTACAGACGATGATTGGCAGGTTATCCATCTCAGCGCCGATGGCGCTCGTTTCGACAGTGCCGATGATTTGATCGGCCTAGGTGTGTCGGACGCGTCCGAAAAACTAATCGACAAGTATGGCGACCACGTCGCCATTGCCCTGATCGGCCCAGGCGGCGAAATGGAATTGCGCTCGGCCGGAATCCAGAATCTGGACAAAGACCTGGTTCCCTCCCGGATTGCCGGACGCGGCGGCATGGGGGCTGTGATGGGCTCGAAGAAGATCAAAGCGATCATCATCGACGGCACCACCGGAGAAAACCCTCCCCTCGCCGATGAAGACACCTTCAAGCAGCTGCGCAAGGACTACACCAAAGCCGTTTTGAGTCACCCGCAGACCAAAGTGTATCAAGATTATGGCACCGCGGCGATGACGATGATGGCCAATTCATTTGGCCTTTTGCCCACACGCAACTTCTCCGAGGGACAATTCGAAGATGCCGACCAAATCTCCGGCGAGCACATGCGCGAAGAACTGCTCGAAAGGGGCGGAAAATGCCAGACCACCCATGCCTGTATGGCCGGCTGCACGATTCAGAGTTCCAATGTGCTGGTGACCAAAGATGGTGAGACGACCGTCTCCCCGATGGAGTATGAAACCCTCGGCCTGATGGGCTCCAACCTGGGCATTGGCGATTTGGACACCGTTGCCCGCCTCAACCATGTGGCCAACGAGCTGGGCGTCGACACGATCGAGATTGGCGCTGCCCTCGGCGTGGCTGCGGATGCGGGTTTGATGGCATTCGGTGACGGGGAACGCGCTTTGGAACTGATGGAAGAAATAAAAGCGGGATCACCCCTCGGGCGAATCCTGGGCAACGGTGCGACCATCACCGGAAAAGTCCTCGGGGTGGAACGAGTCCCCGCGGTCAAGGGCCAGGCTCTCTCCGCCTATGATCCTCGCGCTCTCAAGGGTACCGGCGTGACCTACGCCACCTCCCCACAGGGCGCCGATCACACATCCGGCCTGACCATCCGGGCTGACATTGACCACCTCAAGCCGGAGGGCCAGGTAGAAATTTCCCGCAATGGCCAATTCAGCATGGCCGGGTACGACACGCTTGGGGCCTGCATCTTTGCCGGTTTTGGCTTCAGCACCGATCCGAAACTGATTCCCGCATTGTTGAACGCCCGCTATGGCTGGAATGTGGATGCCGATATACTCAAACAATTTGGACGGGAGAGCGTTTTGCTGGAGCGCAAGTTCAACCGCATGGCCGGATTCACCGCTGCCGACGATCGCCTGCCCGAATGGATGACGCGGGAGCCTCTGCCGCCGCACAACACGGTTTTCGACGTTCCCGAAGAAGAATTGGATCAGATTTTCGATTGAGAAAAACACTTAATGCAGAGGCGGAGAGATGGAGGGCCGCAGAGATTTTTGTAGGTTTGATCTTTACGCCTCTGCTCCCTTGCGGCTCTGCTTCAATAGTCTAAAAACGATTCTTACAATATTTCTCAACTATTAGGAGACACCCTATGACCATTCAAGTATTTCTCATCGACGAGGCCGATAACGTCGTCACCAATGTTGCCGATGAAATTCCCGCCGGGACGGAAGTCGACGTCAAGGGAACCGTCATCAAAACTGTCGACGACATCCCCTACGGCCACAAAATTGCCCTGCGACCGATCGCAGAGGGCGAAGAGGTGATCAAGTACGGCCTCAGCATTGGCTCAGCTACCGAAGATATCCCCGTCGGTAGCCATGTGCACATTCACAACGTCGAAAGCAATCGCGGGCGCGGCGACAAATACGAAGGCGAGTAAAGGAGAAACCGATGAGTACCTTTCTAGGCTATGTTCGACCCGACGGTTCGGTCGGGATTCGCAATCACGTTTTATTGCTCTCCGGCACGGTGTACGCCAACAAATTGTGCGAACGCGTTGCCGACATCATTCACAACGGCATCGCCATCACGCACCCGCTGGGACGCTGCCAGGCTCGACCCGACCTGCGGATGACGCGCCGCTTCTTGGCCGGAACAGCTCGCAATCCTAACATTGGCGGTGTTGTCATCGTCGATCACTTCAAAGAAGAAGGGATGACCGCTTATGACTTGGCCGATGATGTTGCCGATACGGGTAAACCTGTTGCTGTGGTCAACATCCGCAAAGCGGGCGGGTTGATCTCTGCCACCGAGCAGGCCACCCGCGAAGCTGCCCGGATCGCCCGCCAATTGAGCGATTTGCGCCGTGAAGAGGCGCCCCTCTCCAAGCTTTTGCTCGGTGTTGAATGCGGCACCTCGGATACCACCTCGGGGCTGGCCAGTAACCCTGCGACAGGTCTCTGTTCCGATCGCTTGATCGCCGAGGGTGGCCGCACGATCCTGGCCGAATGCACCGAGTGGATGGGCTGCGAAGAGTGGCTCACCAGCCGGGCGGTCAGCGAAGAAGTTGCCGAGAAGATGCTCGCAGGCGTCAAAAACATGGAAGATCGCGGTCTGCGCTCCGGCGAAGACATCCGCGGCTCCCAGCCCACCGGCGACAACATCGTCGGCGGTTTGACCACCATCGAAGAGAAATCGATGGGCGCGGTCAAAAAGGGCGGCAGCGCACCTGTGATCGATTATCTCGACATCGCCCAGCCCCCAACCAGCGACAAACCGGGCTTGTACGTGATGTACGGTCCCGGACACGGCGCCGAGTCGATCAGCAGCATGGCCGCGGCCGGCTGCCAGGTGTTGGTCTTCTCCACCGGTGGCGGGCATACCTCCTCCCACCCGATCATGCCGACGATCAAGGTGACCGGCAACGCTCGCTCCTACGAACTGATGGACGACACCGTCGATTTGGAAATCAGCGGCGTGCTGCGTGACGAAATGACCCTGGAAGAAGCCGGCAAGATCATCTTCGACGAGGTCTTGGCCGTGGCTAACGGGCGCATCACCAAATCCGAAGCGCTCAAGGATGATAACAGCTTCGCCATTCATCGTATCGGACCCAGCATTTAGTTCAACAATAAGCTACGGAGATCACCAAATACACAAATCTTGGTGATCTCCGTGACATGCGTGGAAGTGCTCAGATGGCCGACTACAGCATCCCTTACGGCAAGAAATCGCTCCACTTTACGCTGCCAGATTCGGCAAACGTCGATGTCATCGCGCCACAAAGCGCCTCTGCTGCAGAGAATCCGAATGAGCTAATCGCCTCCGCTTTACAGGATTCGAACCTGGCTGCCTTCGCCAACGCTGAGTCGGCTGCGATTGCGATCAACGACAAGACGCGTCCGGTGCCACATGACCAACTGCTGCCGCCTCTGCTTGAGGCGTTGGAGACGATGGGTATTGCCAGGGAGGCGATCACGCTGATTATTGCCACGGGTGCCCATCCCCCCATGCCCGCGGCGGAATTCTCTCAGGTGGTCCCTGCGGAAATCTTGTCCCGCTACCGGGTGACCAGTCACGATTGCGACGATGCTGCTAACTTGATCCCGCTTGGCGAGACAAGTCGCGGTACGCCCGTGTCGGTCAACCGAACCTACGCCCAAGCGGACCTGCGCATCGTCATCGGCAATGTTGAACCGCACCAATTCCAAGGTTTTTCCGGCGGTGTCAAGAGCGCCGCTATTGGCCTGGCCGGTCGCGAGACGATTGAGACTAATCATGCTTGGATGACCGACCCTCAATCCCGTCTGGGCGTGTTCGAGAGCAACCCCGCCCGGCAGGATGTCGAGGAGATCGGCGCCATCATCGGGATCCACTGTGCCCTCAACGTGATCCTCAACGACAAAAAGAAAATCGCGCGCGTCCTCGCCGGGGATCCCGCCGATGTCATCACCGCGGCGATCCCCCTGGTGCGGGAAATCTATCAAGTTGAAGTAGACTATCTTTATGACCTGATAATCGTCTCCCCCGGCGGCCATCCTAAAGACATCAATTTGTACCAGGCGCAAAAGGCCCTGGCGCACGCTGCCCTGGTTACCCGCCCGGAGGGAACGATCATCCTGGCTGCTGCCTGTCCCCAAGGTGCAGGCGAAGAGCGCTTTGAAGAATGGATGCTCAACACGCCTTCGCTGGATGCTATCTTGGAGCGATTTCGCCAAGAGGGATTCTGCCTCGGCCCGCACAAAGCTTACCAGATCGCCCGTGATGTCCGTGGCCGTTCGTTTTTCTTGCTTTCCGATATGCCTATTTCGTATGTAGAACGCTTGCATCTCGTTCCGGTTACGGACTTGCAATCTCTCTTGCAAACTGAGACCCCCGCCAAGGAGCACATCGGCGTGATGCCTTACGCCAACGCAACGATCTCGCAGACGAAAGATTCAACCAGCCCATGACAGAAAATAGAACGATTACCCACACACTCAACGCATGGGAAAAGAGCTTGTTTGGCGTTCGCTTCATCCGGCTTCCCAGCCTTTTGCCCGGCCTTTTGGCTGTAGGAGTGCTAACCTTGCTGAGCATCTGGCTGAGCGATTTCGTCGGTGAAGGCTTGCTCGGCTTTGAGAAAAGCCCCCTCTCCCCGGTGATGATTGCTATTCTGCTGGGATTTTCGATCAGTTCGGTAAAGCCTTTGCCGAAAACATTTGCGCCTGGTCTCAAGTTCGCTGTCAAGAAACTACTCAAGCTTGGCATCATTCTCTTGGGCATTCGGCTGACGATTTTCGATGTCTTCCGTTTAGGCATCTTTGGCGTTCCCATTGTGACGTTATGTATTCTGGGCGCCTTGTTGATCGCCTCCCAGATCAACAAAAAGTTGAATTTATCCCCCCGATTGGGCGCCTTGATCGCAGTCGGCACGTCGATTTGCGGCGTGACCGCCATCGTCGCCACCAGCCCGGCTATCGACGCCGATGAGGAAGAATCAGCTTATGCTGTCTCTGTGATTACCATCTTTGGCCTGTTTGCTACCCTGTTTTATCCCTATTTGGCCAAGAGTATCTTCGGCGGGCACGCTTTGAAGGCTGGCTTATTTTTGGGAACGGCCATTCATGATACATCCCAAGTTGTTGGGGCAGCCAAAATCTACGCCGACATGTTTGCTCAAACATTGGCCTTAGATGTTGCCACCGTCGCAAAGCTCGTTCGTAACGTTTTCATGGCCCTGGTGATCCCTTTTTTAACCTACAAGTACGCTCGCCAAACGAACGATGAATACCAGGGGCAAGAAAATGCGATATTGAAACTATTGCCCACCTTTATCCTCGGATTTCTGGGGCTGGCTGTGCTACGCTCCATCGGTGACGCTGGACTCAACGCAGGAAGCTCCGCTTTTGGCTTGTGGCCAGAGCCCGCCTGGGCTGCGATCATCACCGGGATCAAGTCTGTAGCGGAGGTTCTGTTCGTTGTGGCATTAGCCGGTGTTGGCCTGGGAACAAATTTCGATTCGATCAAAGCGCTGGGCATCAAGCCCTTTCTTGTTGGATTGGCCGCATCGCTATCGGTAGGGCTGGTCAGTTATCTGGCCATCACCTTGCTGGGTGGGTTGGTCGTATTTTGAAGCAACCATTCACGTACTTGGCTGAGCCTCAATTCTTGACGTAGTCAGGTAAGAGTGCTAAAATGAGTTTGTTCGTTCGTTCGTTCGAGGAGATTGCCAGTATGCCTACTGTGCGTCAAGTTGCCGAACAAGCGGGGGTATCGATAAGCACCGTCTCTCTGGCTTTGAACGACAAGCCTGGAGTTTCTGAGGAAATGCGCGCACGCGTTCAAGAAGCATTCAGACAGTTAAAAAAAGAAGAGAGTACTGAACAATCGAACAGAACTTCAGACCAGAAACGAAGAAACCAGACCAATCTATCTGTTGTCATT
>CAZXXW010000129.1:0-588 GCA_964644835.1 uncultured Anaerolineales bacterium | reverse complement strand
AGTCTTCAGTGAATTTCTTCAAGGCATTGAAGCAGGTGCCGTATCTCATAATATCCAATTGCGTCTTGTTGTCAACGAAGCCGCCTTACCGAGAGATCACGTTCATCAATTGTATTTTTTAGATCCGAAACTGTATCCGGACGGAGTCTTAGTGCTTGGCGAGCGTTCAGAGATTCCCCTACCCGATCATATCTATGATCTCGGCATTCCAATTTTGCTCGTCGGTCGAATCAGTGACGATTATAGACTCTCGGCCATTGGACGCGATGAAAAGGGAATCGCATACCAAGCCACGAACTATTTACTTTCTTTGGGCCACCAAGCGATTGCATTTATTGGCGGAGAATTATCTTTCCAATACACCCGTCACCGTCTCAGTGGCTATAAACTTGCCTTGCGTGAAACACTGGGCGATTTTCCCGAACGCTGGATCGCCCTCGGGGACGGCTCTCAGGCCGCCCGGGATATCCTCGCAAATAGTTCGGAGATTACCGCTGTTATTTTTGTCAACGACGCTTATGCCGAAGAGAGCTTGCCCTTATTTCACAAAGAAGGCAAAATTATTCCCGATGATTTGTCCGTGATCTC
>CAZXXW010000128.1:4933-10706 GCA_964644835.1 uncultured Anaerolineales bacterium | reverse complement strand
CCTTCTCTCTAGCCGGATGGCCAACCCCTTGTAGGATGGTGTCCAAGACTTTTTGCGGTGAAAGAATTTCGCCACCGGGCCGGTTGACGCCCAGCACCTGTGCTTGTCCCGCTGCGCAGCGTTCTACCTCCAGGCGGATTTGGCCCATGTTTAATTCGGGCACCACAAAGGCGTCGACGCGGCGGGCCAGTTGGCGGATGCGCTTCTCGGGGAAGGGCCACACCGTAATCAGGCGCAGATACCCAACTCGGACGCCCATCTCGCGGGCCTGCTCGATCGGCCACAAGGCCGTCCGCGCCGAAATACCGTAGGAGACGACCACGACATCAGCGCCTTCTAAATCGTGTTCTTCCAGTTGGATAATCTCGTCGCGATGGGCGTCGATTTTGTCGATCAGGCGAGCGACGTTCCACTCGTTGGCTTCGGCGTACATCGCCGGGTAGCCTCTTTGATCGTGTGTCAGGCCGGTTACATGGATGCGATAACCTTCTCCGGCGTTGACCATCGGAGAGACGTACCCTTTTTCTACATCTGGGTTGTCCCAATAGATCCGAAAGTGATCGGGCTCAATATCCCCTCGCCGGATGCGGGGTCGCTGAACCAGCTCGATTTCCTCCAGTGGTGGGATGACCACTTTTTCGGTCATGTGGCCGACCTCGGCGTCGCTCATCACCAGGACGGGGAGACGATATTTCTCGGATAAGTTAAACGCTTCGATGGTCAGGTCGAACAGTTCTTGAGGTGATGTCGGACTCAGGGCGATGATGGCGTAGTCGCCGTGCGATCCCCAGCGGGCTTGCATCATGTCTTGTTGGCCGACCAGAGTGGGCAGACCCGTGGAGGGCCCGCCGCGTTGAATGTTGACCAGCACGCAGGGAGTCTCCAGCATGATCCCCAAACCGAGATTCTCCATCATCAGGGAGAAGCCTGGGCCGCTGGTTGCCGTCATTGATTTCACACCCGCCCATGAGCCCCCCAGAATGGCGTTCATCGAGGCTAGTTCGTCTTCCATTTGGATGTAGACACCATCTACCTGGGGGAGCCGTGTCGACATCCGCTCGGCGATTTCGGTTGCCGGGGTGATCGGGTAACCGGCGAAGAAACGGCATCCGGCCAGGATCGCTCCCTCGGCGCAAGCGTGATCACCAAGCAAAAAATGTTCTCCTGTCAAGTAGCCTTTTTGGTCTCTCATCGTTGGGCCTCGTCATCGCTGATCGGGGTAATATTTTCCGGCGGTTTTGTGCCCGCGTCCTCAATGTAAATGGCAAAGTCGGGACAGAGCAACGAACACAGGCCGCAGTTGATGCAGTCCCTGTCTGGGAGCACCTCCGGGGGATGGTAGCCTTTTGAATTGATCCGTTCGGAGAGAATCAATAAATGCTTAGGGCAGAACTCGATACAGAAACCACACCCTTTGCAGCGTTCGTCGATGATGTGGACGATGCCCGTGGGGATGCGAATACGGTCGCGATCAAGAGGTTGTCGCCAATAGGTCATGGGACCTCCTACCTGTTTTTCGTGTAGAAAACCTCGCCAAATTTGTGGTGGTAGATGCGATTCAGTATACCAAGTAGCAATGAACTAGTAAGATGCCATATGTCACATCGAAAGGATTCTTTAGACATTCTTTTGCTATCTTCCCGGCGTGGTCTATGTTACAATCCTGGGCGGTCTGCGCCCGCTGTGAAAGCAGGACCTGTTGATAGCCTCGAGATAAAGAAATGGAGTAGAATGCATGACCCGCGAAAATCATCCCGATTTAGCCCGTGTTATTTTGACACCGAAACGTATTCAGGAGCGCGTTGATGCTTTGGCAAGAGAGATCGAGCGCGATTATGCCGACGCTTCGCGTTTGTATTTGATTGGCATCTTGAAGGGTGCGTTCATCTTTTTGGCCGATTTGGCCCGAGCCCTAGAGATTCCTCACGTGGTCGATTTTATGTCCGTCTCCAGTTATGGTGATTCCGCTGTTTCAACCGGAGCCGTTCGCTTGATGCTCGACTTGCGTGCCCCCATCCGTGACGAGCATGTCATCATCGTGGAGGATATCGTCGACACCGGCAATACCCTGGACTATCTCTATCACACCTTGGAAGGTCGTAATCCTGCCTCGTTGCGCACCTGTACCTTGCTGCGAAAGGAGCGCGACAGCCTGGATGTGCCCCTTGATTACCTTGGCTTCACCATCCCCGATGTCTGGGTGGTCGGCTACGGTCTCGATTATGCCGATACCCATCGCACGCTCCCTTTTGTCGCCGAACTGAAGCCGGAGGTGTATCAAGAGTAAGTCTTAGGGGGTACAGTGTTTTGGTTTTAGCAAGGTGTAGCGCGGAAGTGCTACACCTTAAATCTTTAAGCAACCCGTTGAAGTCCATGTTAAGTTGTTATATACTGCCTCTATCAATCTGATATCGTCAGGTTAGAGCATCGTGTCCTATGGGGGGAACCAACATCGACCTGCTTGTGTCAACCCTTTGTCTCGATAGTTGGTTATCAGTTGTCATGCTGAGACGAAAGCATGGCTTCCTTCTGTGCTTAAGGAATGAGATTGGAGGTGTATGCATGCTCTTTGTTTTCTGAAAATCAGTGAATGTGCTTTGGAGATAGGAGCTTTATATGTCGGAGAGAATATCAACTATTGTCACAATCTTTTTAATCATTGTCATGATTTTGATCTCTTGCCTGATCCCCGCCTTTTGGGGTGTCCGCTCGTTGTTGTGGGTCTGGGTCGGAAATCTTGTTTTGATGATCGTTGTTCTGGGCCTGATAAGCTTAACCAAGAAAACTCCCAACGCCTTTTGGCGCTTTTTGGTTGATGAACGAAATATGATCAGCTTATCCCGTTTCCAGCTTATCTTGTGGACCATTGTGATTATTTCATCCTTATTAACGATCGGCTTTGCTCGCGTTACGGATGCAATCAAGCTTGATCGTCAGGATGAATACTATTGCTCCGAAGAAGCAGAGGAAGAGGAAACGGAGGTAGATGAAGGCGAAGAAAACGAATCAGAGGAAGGAGTGTGTCAGGCTCACGCTCCCCTAGATCTAAAGATTCCGGCTATTCTCTTTGGCTTGATGGGAATTAGCCTGACCAGCGGCGTCGCTTCTCCCCTGATTAAGGATAATATCGAAGCAAGGACATCCACAAATGGAGAGAATGGGATCCAACGTGAACGCATGAACGCCCTGATAATGAAATATTCTGCTCCATATATTGAGCAGGCCACGGGTCGCAATAAGAAGCAGGAGCAATTAATCGATGAGTTTTATCAAGATGGTGCCATCGTAAAGCGAAAACCGAACTATCCGGCTAAGTTCTCGGATATGTTCATGGGCGAGACCACGGGAAACTTTTTGTACTTGGATCCCGCGAAGATTCAGAATTTTTTCTTCACGATTTTGACCCTGGTGGGGTATGCCGTCTTGATCGGCACGATCTTGGGATCGTCAGAATCAATTGCTAGTTTGTATGAACTCCCAGATTTGAGCGAAGGTTTGGTAGCTTTACTGGGCATCAGTCATGCAGGCTACTTGACCAAAAAAGTGACGGCCCAATAATATTTGGGCAAACAACAGATTTTGAGAATCAAAAAGACCTCCGGGCGTTCTGCCTCGGAGGTCTTTTTTTACTACTTTTCTGCTGAAAGGGTGTTTGCCTCAGCGGCGATTAGAACATCATCGCGTTGATCTCATCGATGGATTCGGGGGAGGGGCGGAGCTTATCGTTAGGCAGGCGGTTGAGCGGCGTTTCGGGGAGATTGTGAAGGTCGAACAACGAATCCTGCCTAGGGTTGATGTAAAGCAGCCCGGTGATCAATTCCTGATTCCGGTTGGCCTGCTCCAACATTTGCATCGCTTTGGCCCGGTCGGTGGGATCATAGTCTTGGCCCAGCTTTTTGAGCAAAATGTGGGTTCCATCATAGAGGGGCACTTCGATGGTTTCCCCTTTTTTGTATTGCACCCGGATGGAACGCACCGGCGGCACGAAGGAGAGTTCATGGAGGGCGACTTCGTGCGATTTACCCCAGGCATAGGAGTGCAGGGTGTCGTCCTTATTGTTGAAGGTTACACACGGGCTGATCACGTCGATCACGGCGATGCCTTCATGGTGTAGAGCGGCTTTGAAGATGCTCTTGAGCTGCTTGGGATCACCGGAAAAGGATCGGGCCACAAAAGACGCCCGCCCGACGATCGCCTCCCAGGCGATGTCGATAGGCATGTAGCGGTTCTGACCTTGTTTCTTCAAGGCGAGGCCCTCCTCGGCCGTGGCCGAGAATTGCCCCTTGGTCAGGCCGTAGACGCCGTTGTTGGCGACCACGTAGAGAAGGGGTAGATTGCGCCGCATGACGTGTTTGAACTGGCCCATCCCGATGCTGGCCGTGTCGCCGTCACCGCTGACGCCAATCCCGATCAGGGAGGTATCGGCAAACAGGGTGCCGGTCGCCAAGGATGGCATCCGCCCGTGCAGACCATTGAAGCCAAAGGCGCGGCTCATGAAATAGGTCGGCGCTTTGCTGGAACAACCGATGCCGCTCAATTTGACGACACCCTCGGGGGGAATGTTCAGTTCGTAGCATGCGGTGAGAAGCTGGTTGACAATCGCGTGGTGTCCACATCCCGCGCAAAGCGTTGAGCGGGCACCGCGGTAATCACGTTTGGTTAAGCCAATTTTGTTTTCTGTAGCCATCATTATTTCTCCTCTGCGAGAAGAGCGTCTTTTATCCATGCGGCCGTCAGGGGAAGGCCGTCGTTGTGGGTCAGGGAGCGCAAGGTTGTGCACCGATCGGGCATTTCCAGGGTCAGAATCTGGTGCAATTGGCCGTCTCTGTTCATTTCGATGACGTAGACACGCTCGTGTTCCCGGATGAACTCGATCACCTCACTGTTGATCGGCAGGGCCCGCAGGCGCAGATAGTCAATATAAATTTGCTCCTCGTCCAGCTTGTCCCTGGCCTCCAACATAGCGTCGGTTGTGGATCCAAAGGCTATCACGCCGACCGCCGTCTCTTCGGGGCTGGGATAAAGCTCCGGTTTCGGTACCATCGTGCGGGCCCGTTCGAATTTCCTGGCCAGCCGGTTGAGATTGGCCTCCCACGTTTCGGGATCCTCGCTGTAGTTGGCGTATTCGTCGTGGCCGGTGCCGCGAGCGTAGTAGGCGCTTTTAGGATGTCGGTTGCCGGGAACCGTGCGGTAGGGAATCCCGTCTCCGTCGATATCCAGGTAGCGGCCCCATTCGTCTGCGATCTCATCGAATTCCTCTTCCCAAAGGATTTTACCCCGGTCCATCGGTGCATCAGGATACTGGAACGGTCGTGTCATCCATTGGTTTTGTCCCAGGTCTAAATCGGAGAGCACGAAAACGGGCGCTTGCAGTCTCTCGGCGATGTCGAACGCCTTCCAGCCAAATTCGAAGCATTCGTTCACCGAGCCGGGCATCAGCACTACGTGTTTGGTGTCGCCCTGGCCCAAATAATAAGTCAAATTGACGTCGCCCTGGGATGTGCGCGTCGGCAGGCCGGTGCTTGGCCCCATCCGCTGCACGTCCCAGATGACGACCGGAATTTCGACGAAATAGGCCATGCTCGTATATTCGGCCATCAAGCTGATTCCCGGTCCCGAGGTGGCCGTCATCGCCGTGCGTGGTACTGATGGCACGCCGATGGGCCTGCTGGCCAATTTCGCGTGCCGCGCAGGACATCACGGGGGGCAGGAGGTTTTCTCGGCGGGCTACCCCGGCGTCATTGCCGATCGACTGGACACGGAGATCTGGGAT
>CAZXXW010000128.1:2670-4923 GCA_964644835.1 uncultured Anaerolineales bacterium | reverse complement strand
CAGGCCGGCCCACCCGGCGCCGACAGCCATCCCGATAGCGGCCAATTCGTCTTCGGCCTGGACGATGGCGTAGGTTTGTTTGCCTGTTTCGGGGTCTTTGCGCAGTTGGGGCAAGTATTGATTCAGCGCCTCGGACAGGCTTGTCGCCGGGGTGATCGGGTACCAGCCTGCAAAGGTGACCCCGCCGTAAATGGCGCCCAGCGCTCCGGCGGTGTTGCCGTTCGCCAAAACGAATCCTTTGGTTTTGTCCATAGGCTCTACACAATACGGACAAGCCGGTTCGTGATTCTCGCTGCTCCACTGCTTGGCCCGTTGGATCATATCCATATTCAAGTTGATCGGGCTTTCCTTGCCCTTGAAGTGAAAATCCAAGGCCTGTTCCAGACTGTCGATCTCGATCTCGAGCAGATTGGCCAGTGTGCCGACATAAACCATGTTGGCGACGTAGTCGCGCAGTTTTCGTGGTGCTTCTGATTCCGAGACCAGCTGTTTGACCGGCATCGGGTAGATGTTGATGTCGTCACGGGGGATTTCCTTTTCGATCTTGTCATCATAGAGCAGAATCCCGCCGGGACAGAGCGTCTCGATGTCTTGTTCGAAGGTCTTGAGGTTCATGGCCACAACAATGTCGGAAAACGGTTGCCGGGCCAGATAGCCATGTTTGTTCACCCGGATGGTGTACCAGGTTGGTAAACCCTGGATGTTGGAAGGAAAGACATTTTTTCCCGATACGGGGATGCCCATCTTGAAGAATGCCCGGATCAAGGTCAGGTTGGCGGTTTGGCTTCCCGTGCCGTTGACGGTGCCAATCATCATCGAAAAATCATTCGCCTTGGCGCTTGATCTTTGAGAAGTTGCTGAAGTACTTGACATGTTTGCTCCTGAAAGGGTTGCTGTCTTCGCCCCGGTGAGACACTGTCACGATGTCTCGGGGCGGTGGTAGAGTAAATCGGTATGCTCGGTCAGTGCTTCAAATCCGGCCTCGATATCGCCTGAGCGGATGGCAGTGACCATTGCTTGATGATAATTCCAAACTTCTTGTAAATAGCCATAATCGGCGTAGAAATTCAAGCCGACCGCTTCGTAGGCTTTCCAGAAAGCCTCCAAGATGCCGATCACGAAGGGGTTGTTCAGGCGTCGGAAGATGGTCATGTGGAGTTGGCGGTGTTCTTTGTGCGGGATCCGTACCGGTGTGCCGCGCAGCTTTTGCCAGGCCTGATCCATCAACTGCTCGAGCAGGTCGTGATCCTCCGGTTGGAGCATTGCAACGGCGTTGGCCCAGTAAGCGGACTCGATATGCCTGCGCAAGTCTGAGAAGGCCCGAAAATTGGCGGGATTGGTTTCGACAGCATAGGCGAGTGACTGCCACACGGCCGGCGAAAATTGGTAATCCAGCCGCCGCATGCCTGTGCGCGGGCGCACTTCGATCAGCCCGAGCGCTTTGGCCACCTCGATTTGCTCGCGCAACCGGGAAACGCTAATGTCTAACTCCTCGCTGATTGTTTTGATCGTAGGGAGGTGGTCGTCTTCGAAGCCCTGGTTGGCGCTGGAGACGAGATAGTCGAAAAAATCTGGAGATGCGTTCCAAGAAGTCATCGTAATTTATCAGATAAATAGGATTAATAGGATCGTTTGGTCAGATTCTAGCATGCCGACTCTCGCCAGTCAACAATTCGGGCCGATTCGCTGAAAGCGCTGTTGTTTCCGTTTACCAATTCTTAATCTCCAACGGTGGCGTGAATGATATAATCATAGCATCGGGGACAATGCTAAATTTTCGTTGATCGGCATGGCCTGCCAAAGTGATATTATTCGTATAGCAAGGAACTGCTTGTCAGGGATTTGAAATCTTGTAGGAGGCGAAAATCCAATGAAACCTGTAACCACGTTTGTTGTCACCCCATCTTTGCCGCCGGAGCTCGATCGTTTGCGCGATTTGGCCTTTAACTTGCGCTGGGCCTGGAATCATGAAACTATTGATCTCTTCCGTCGCTTGGACAGTGATTTATGGGAGGAGTCGGGCCATAATCCTGTCTCGATGCTTGGCTCCATCGAGCAAGACAGGCTCGAAGCGGCTGCCAAAGATGAAGGCTTTCTGGCCCAATTGGATCGCGTCGCCCAAGATTTGGAGGATTATATCCAGGCTAAATCCACCTGGTTCGACCGCACGCTCAATGGCAAGGACGATCCCCTGATCGCTTATTTTTCGGCAGAATTTGGCGTTACCGAATGTCTCTCCATCTTTGCGGGCGG
>CAZXXW010000128.1:0-2660 GCA_964644835.1 uncultured Anaerolineales bacterium | reverse complement strand
AGGCGTTTTGGCAGGCGACCATCTCAAATCGGCCAGCGACTTGGGGGTGCCGTTGATGGGGGTCGGCCTGCTCTATCAGCAGGGCTATTTTCGCCAGTATCTCAACGAAGCCGGCTGGCAGCAAGAGGCCTACGAGAACAACGACTTCAATAATTTGCCCATTATGCTGGCTCGCGGCGGAGACGGGAATCCGATCAAGATCGGCATCCCTCATCCGGGGCGCGAGGTCATTGTTCAGGTTTGGCGGGCTCAGGTTGGGCGCGTGCCTCTCTATCTTCTCGATACTAACATCCCCGAAAATCGCCCCGAAGATCGCGATATCACCGATCAATTGTACGGCGGCGGCACGGAAATGCGCATCCGCCAGGAGATGGTTCTTGGCATCGGGGGGTATCGGGCGATCAAAGCGTTGGGCTACTCCCCCAATGTTTATCACATGAACGAGGGCCACTCCGCTTTTCTGGCCCTGGAGCGGACCCGCCGCTATATGGAGACGCACGATTTTAGCTTTGCCGAGGCCCGCGAGGCCGCTTTGGCTGGGTTGATTTTTACCACCCATACCCCGGTTCCCGCTGGGCATGATTATTTTTCTCCTGCCTTGATCGATCGGTATATGGGCGATTACTTCAAGGCGCTCGGCCTCTCACGCCAGGAGTTTCTCGCCCTGGGGCGCAAGAATCCCGAGGACAGCAAAGAAGATTTTTGTATGACCGTTTTGCCCCTGCGCATGGCTGTGTATTCCAATGGCGTCAGCCGTTTGCATGGTCAAGTCAGCCGGGAGATGTGGCAGGAACTTTACCCCGGTGTGCCCACAGATGAAATTCCGATCGAGCATATTACCAATGGCATCCATTTGCAGTCTTGGCTCTCCCACGAGATGGAAGAATTGTACGATCGTTATTTGGGTTTGCGCTGGCGCGATGAGGTCGTCGGTGAAGATGTCTGGCAGCGAACAGAGCACATCGTTAGTGAAGAATTATGGCGCACCCATGAGCGCAGGCGTGAACGGCTGGTAGCCTTTTGTCGTCGTCGCTTACGTCAACAACTGAAACGCCGCGGAGCCTCGCGGAAAGCCATTCAGGACGCCAACGAGGTTTTGGATCCCCGCTTCTTGACGATTGGATTTGCCCGCCGTTTTGCCACTTATAAACGCGCCACCCTGTTGCTGCGTGACCCTGAGCGTTTAGACAAGATTCTCAACCACCCCAAGCATCCCGTCCAGGTTATTTTTGCAGGCAAAGCCCATCCCAAAGATGATCCCGGCAAGGAGCTGATTCGCCAGATTGTCGAATTGGCCCGCCACGAGAAATTCCGCAACCGGATCGTTTTCCTGGAAGATTATGATATGGCTGTTGCCCGCTACCTGGTGCAGGGAACTGATGTCTGGTTGAACACGCCTTTGCGCCCGCGCGAGGCCAGCGGCACCAGCGGGATGAAAGCTGCCGCCAACGGCGTGCTCAACTTGAGCATTCTGGACGGCTGGTGGGACGAGGCCTATTCCCCCGATGTCGGCTGGGCCATCGGTCGGAAGGAAACCTACCATGACCGGGAGTATCAGGATGAGGTCGAATCCAAGGCGCTGTATGGGTTGCTGGAGCAGGAAGTTGTGCCCATGTTTTATCAGCGCGATTCAAGCGGCCTGCCCCGGGACTGGATCGCCAAGATGAAAGCATCGATCGGACAACTCGGCCAGTTTTTCAACACCCACCGGATGGTCGATGGCTATGCCGAGAAGTTCTACATCCCCGTCTCGGAGCATTTTCGCAAGTTTACATCCGATAGCATGGAGCGTGCCACCAATCTGGCTGCCTGGAAATCGCTGGTCGAGGATGCCTGGCCCGAGGTGGAAGTGATTAACGTGACCGTTCCCGATCTGGAGCAGGTGCGCGTTGATGAATGCTTTGAGGTTCAGGCCAAGCTCAAACTGGGCAAACTAACCCCCAGCGATGTCTCCGTCGAGCTTTATTTGGGCTCGGTGGATGCTTCCGGTGAGATAGTCGATCCCAAAATCGTCCCGCTCACCTTCAGAGAAGAAGTTGAAAGCGGTGCCTACATCTATGAGGCCTCGGTGGTCACCTGTGAGAAGAGCGGCTTGTACGGCTACACGGTGCGCGTTTTGCCCCACCATCCCGATCTGGTCACGCCCTTCATCCCCGATTTGATCACCTGGGCTTGACCCTGAGCAGCCGTTTTTACGCATTTTTAATCTCTTTTCCTTGGCCGGAACTTGATAACTGGAGACAGAATGATATAATCCCGCCCAATATCGAAATCGAACACGATGACCGGGACGAGTACCGTTTGTGAACGTCAAAGAGAGAGAGGGTCACCGGCTGAAAGCCCTCTTGACAGCAGCAGCGGGAAAACCCCCCGTGAGTGAGCGTCTGAAATCGCCGTTCGTGAGAGTACGAAGCTCCGGCCCAGCCCGTTATCGCTGCAAGAGTGTACGGCGAACTTGATCGCTGTAGTACTTGGGTGGAACCGTGCGGAGAACCCGTGCCCCAAGAGGGTGCGGGTTTTTGTTGTATACCTTGTGGCCGCTGTCGTGCTCGGTGACATCATCGACCCGGCCCAGAAAAGTTGAAAATTTAAGAGGAGAACTAGTACTGATATGCGTAAGTCCTTGATATGTTTCTTGCTTTGCACGCCGATGGCGACCA
>CAZXXW010000127.1:0-10789 GCA_964644835.1 uncultured Anaerolineales bacterium | reverse complement strand
AATCTCTGCGCACTCCGCGTCCCAGCGGTGGATTTTGATCTGAACTGGGCGACTCCTATCGATAAACAAAGCAGACAAGTGTCTGCGGGGCTTTTGATTCAACCTCAGCTTTCGCCTTAACCTTAGCCTCACTCCTCCTTGCTTCGCAAGTGGGGAAACAGAATCACCTCCCGGATGCTCCGTTGGTCTGTGAGCAGCATCACCAGGCGGTCGATGCCCATCCCGAATCCGCCGTTGGGGGGCATGCCGTAGCGCATGGCGCGGAGATAATCTTCATCCATGGGGTGGTGTTCGTCATCTTCGGGGTCATAGGCCCGCCCCATTTCGAGGAAGCGTTGCTCCTGGTCGAGCGGGTCGTTCAGTTCTGTGAAGGCGTTGCATAGCTCGATCCCGCCGATGAAACCTTCAAATCGCTCCACCGTTTTGGGGTTGCCGGGGATGCTTTTGGCCAGCGGCGAGATGTCCCGGGGGTAGTTGTACAGGAACGTCGGTTGGATTAAGTCGGGCTCAAGATAATTGCTAATTAGGGCGTCGATCAACTTGCCCCGGACGAGATTCTCGGTCTCCATTTCCAGGTCTTGTGTTTCGATGGCCGCGGCCAGGCTCTCCGTTGTGGTGTGCTCTTCGATGTCGATGCCTGTTTTGTCGAGTAAGCCCTGGCGCAGTTCGATCCGCTCCCAGGGCGGATTCAGATTGATCGTTTTTCCCTGGTAGCTGACCATGCGAGTCTCCAGCACCTGATCGGCGACAAAGGCGACCATCTGCTCGGTCAGTTCCATCACCTGGAGGTAGTCGGCATAGGTCCAGTAGAACTCCAACTGGGTGAATTCGGGATTATGCTTGAAGGAAACACCCTCGTTGCGGAAATCGCGCCCAATTTCGTAAACGCGTTCGAACCCGCCGACGAGCAGGCGCTTGAGATAAAGTTCGAAGGAAATCCGCAAATACAGGTCTTGCTTGAGCTGGTTGTGGTGGGTGACGAAGGGTTGTGCTGCCGCGCCGCCGTAAATCGGCTGCAAGATCGGCGTTTCCACCTCGATGAAGTCGCGTTCATCCAGGAAGGTTTGCAACGCTCGCGTGATTGCCGTGCGGGTGCGGAAAATCTCACGCACATCGGCGTTGACGGCCAAGTCGGTGTAGCGTTGGCGGTAGCGGGTTTCGGGATCTGTAAGGGAAGCGTGTTGGATGACTTCACCGTCGACGACCTCGTCTTTGGCCGCGGGCAAGGGCGTGATCGCTTTGGCCAGCATGACGAACGATTCGACCCACAGGGTCACCTCCCCGGCGCGAGTGCGAAAGATGTGCCCACTGGCCTGGATGAAATCCCCCAGGTCAAAGTGCTGGTTGAAGAATTTGACTTGCTCTTCACCGATGTCGTTTGCCCGAAAGAAGAGTTGGATGCGCCCGTCGCCATCTTCGATGTGGGCAAAGGTGATCTTGCCCATCGGTCGCATCGAGCGGATCCGCCCGGCCAAGGTAGCCTGGACAGGTTCGGCCTCCTCGTCGTTTTCGATCGCCTCGAAGGCCACGATCGCCTCTGCGCTGGTGTGGGTCCGTTCTGCCCGCGAGGGATAGGGTTCGATGCCCTCCTCTCGCAATTGCTCAATTTTTTCTAATCGAATTTGTTCTAGGTTGGAAAGATCTGTGGCCATAAAAGCGCTTACTCCCGGAGAAAATCGGTTGATTTTGGAAATAACAAAAAAGCCCCGCGCTAAGTTTACTCGCGCGGGGCTGCTTGAATCAAGCCCCAATTTTATTCGATCTTGGTAATCGTAACGGTAAAGGAGCCGTTGGGCGATTTAACCGTGACTTCATCGCCAACTTTGTGGCCAAGCAAGGCTTTCCCCAACGGGGATTCGTTGGAGATTCGGCCATTGGCAGGGTCAGATTCCACCGGGCCAACAATGGTATAGCTCTCAGGCTCAAAGCCTTCTTCTTGGATCGATACTTTGGAGCCAATTTGAACGATGTCGTTTTTGTCGCCTTCTTTGATCAGTTGGGCATTGGCCAGGATGTACTCTAAATCGTGAATCCGGCCTTCCACAAACGATTGTTCATTGCGCGCGGCTTCGCACTCAGCGTCAGCATCGATACCTGCATCGCCGTCTTCTAAGGCGGCGCGGAGACGCTCGGCGACTTCTTGGCGCCGAATAGTGCGTAAATATTCTAATTCTTGTTTTAACTTCTCAAATCCTTCTTCTGTCAAGTAGGTTGGTGGCATAAGATCCCTTTCTACGTTCTCAACATTGGGACGCCTACATAATGCGTTAGGGGGACTTCTGGCACCTGAGTCTGATCTAAAAATAAAAAAGTCGTCTAAGGGTTCAGAAGTCTTGTCCCCCCTATGTTTGGTGCAACGAAAAGATTTCGTTTTCCAACTTGGAGAGCAGCATTTTAACATAAAATTTTAGGGGAGGCAAGGGACAAGAACGAAAGTTCTGTTGCCTCCCGGAAGCGTTTCTCTTTGGAGGAAGTTCTGATTGCTTGATGAACGTGTAAAGGAAATCATTGGATTATTTTTTACCCCACCAACCTTCACTTAGTTTGCTGGTAAAATAACGGGTGCGTCATTTTAAGTTTCGATTGGAAATTGCTATGTCCTCACAGTCACAACCTGCGTTTTCGCCCCGGCTGGCGATGCCCTTTGGCATCCTGGCGGTTTCGACAGCTTCGATTTTCATCCGCTATGCTCAGGAAGGCGCGCCCTCGATCGTCATCGCTGCTGCTCGCCTGACGTTGGCTTCTCTCGTCTTGGCCGGGATTGTACTCATCCGCCATCGCTCGGATCTGCGCGCCCTTACGGGCGAATTGTTGTGGCCGGCGCTTCTTTCCGGGTTCTTCCTGGCGATTCACTTTGTTGCCTGGATCACCTCCCTGGAATACACTACCGTTGCCAGTTCCGTCGCTCTGGTGACAACAACACCGTTGTGGGTCGCGTTGGTAGCCCCTTGGGCAATCAATGAGCCGATCAGCCGGCCGGTGTTGATTGGTATGTTCTTGGCCATGTGTGGCGGCGTTGTCGTCGCCTTGAGTGACTCCTGCACGCTGATTGGGGGCACCCTTGTCTGCCCTCCCCTGGCCGATTTCGTCGCCGCAAAAGCCTTTTGGGGCGATCTCTTAGCCTTGGTTGGCGCCTGGACGGGGGCAGCTTATCTGATCATCGGGCGGCGGATACGTGAACAGTTGCGCTTGTTCCCTTACATCTTTCTGGTCTTCGGTATGGCGGCGGTATTGTTGAACGTTTTCATGTTTTTGGCTGGTGAAACGCCGTTTGGCTATTCCGGCGAGACCTATCTTTGGTTTTTGCTTTTGGCGCTGGTGCCCCAATTGTTGGGACATTCAGCTCTTAATTGGGCTTTGCGCTATCTACCTGCCGCTTATGTTTCGATCAGCCTGCTGGGAGAGCCGATCGGTTCGGCGATTTTAGCCTATTTTCTCCTTGGCGAGATTCCCTCCATGCTGATGGTGTTTGGTGCTATACTTATCTTTGCCGGCGTCTACCTTGCGGGGAGAAGGTAAGAGCGTTGTTCCTTGACGGCAAGCTTTCCCCAATTTGAATCCTTATGGCTCGAAAAAAGAAAACTTCATCTAAAAAGAGACCCAGGCGTAAGCCCGATCTTCTCCAACCAACCTGGTTTCAGGTGGTCACGGATCTATGGCTGCGTTTTAGACGTTTTGGCCAGGATGCCCTCGGCCTGATGATTCTCGCCTTGTCTTTGATGATTTTTTCTGGCCTCGTTGCCCCTGGACTTGCCGATGGTTTGCTGCTCGCCCTGGTCAATATGTTGCGCCGTTGGTTGGGCTGGGGCAGTCTGTTTGTTCCCCTTGCCGGGGTCCCCGGGGGGGCGTTCTTTTTACGCCGCCGGATTGGCAGCGCCGAGCCCGTTCACTGGGGGCGAGTTCTCGCCCTCGAAGCGGCGGCTTTTACGCTGATGGCCCTGTTGACCTTGCTGGGTGGCCAATCGCTGGATCGGGCTGAGCTCGGTCTGGATGGCGGGGTGGTCGGCTGGGGGTTGGCCGAACTGCTCACCATGTCGATGAATCCGGCTCTGGCGATGTTGGTGGCCAGCACGTTCCTGTTGATTTTCCTGGCGATCGGCTTCAACGTGACCGGGTGGATAAGCAAGGCGATTCGCTACGTGCTTGGGGATGAATCCGCGTTTGGACAGCGGGAGCAGGCCGGGGACGGGGTTGTTGTTGCTCCCGTTCAGGGAGCGGAAACATCCACCCGGAAGAAAAAGCCCGCCAAAAAATCGTCTCCCCGCGTTGCCCCGGAATTCCGCAAACGCTTTCGCGTCGAGCCGAATCACGACCAGCGCCCCGAGAAGCCCAAGCCGCGTCCCGAAGAACTGCCTTCGCTGGATTTGCTCTCCAACGAGCGGGTCTCCCGCCCCAGCGAGAGTCACATCAATCAGCGCGCCGGATTGATCGAACAAACTTTGGCCGAGTTTGGCATCCCTGCCAAGGTGATTGGTTTTGAAGTTGGCCCGACAGTGACCCAATTTGCCGTCGAGCCGGGCTATATTGAAAAACCGGGCGCTTCGAAAGATGAGATCGCCCAGCAGAAGAAGGTGCGCGTTTCTCAAATCTCGAGTTTGTCGCGCGATTTAGCGTTGGCCTTGTCTGCCGAGCGTTTGCGCATTCAAGCGCCGGTGCCCGGGCGGCCTTATTTGGGCATTGAGGTGCCCAACGCCAATTCGACCATCGTGCATCTGCGACCAATTTTGGAATCGAACGCTTTTCACAAGGCGAAATCTCCCTTGACGATTGCCTTGGGGCGGAATGTCTCCGGTGACCCGGTTGTGGCCGATTTGGCCGCCATGCCCCACCTGCTCATCGCCGGGACGACCGGATCGGGAAAATCGGTCAACATCGCTGCGCTGACCACCTGTTTGGTGATGAACAATACGCCCAAAGAACTCCGGCTGGTGATGATCGATCCCAAGATGGTTGAACTGATCCGTTTCAATGGCTTGCCCCACCTCTATGGCAAAGTCGAAACCGACCTGGAGCGAATTTTGGGCATTTTGCACTGGGTGGTTATCGAGATGGATCGGCGTTATAAGCTGCTCGAAGAGTCCCGCTCTCGGAACATCGATACCTACAATCGCAAGATGCAGCGCCGCAAGGATGGTGAGATGCTACCCCGCATCGTTGTCTTGGTCGATGAGTTGGCCGACTTGATGATGTCGGCCCCCGATGAGACCGAACACAATCTCGTCCGCCTGGCGCAGATGGCCCGGGCGACGGGCATTCACCTTGTCGTCGCCACCCAGCGCCCCAGCACCGACGTGGTCACCGGCCTGATCAAGGCCAACTTCCCGGCGCGGATGTCCTTTGCGATGGCTTCGTCGGTTGACTCCCGCGTGATTTTGGATGTCTCCGGGGCCGAGCATCTCCTCGGCAACGGCGACATGCTTTTTTTGCCTCCGGAAGCGGGCAAGCCGGTCCGCGTTCAGGGTGTCTTGGTCACCGACCGGGAATTGGAGAAGGTGATCAACTATTGGCAAAAATCCTCTCAACTCGAGGGAGAAGCGCCTCCCTGGGAGCAACTGTTGGAGAAAGAAGCCATGCTGGCCGACCGCGATGATCTGATCGAAGAAGCGATCAAGCTGATCCGCCAGACTCAAAAGGCGAGCACATCCATGTTGCAGCGTCAGCTTCGGGTCGGTTATCCCCGCGCCGCCCGCCTGATGGATGAATTGGAAGACCTCGGCGTGGTCGGGCCCTCCCGCGGCAGCGGCCGCGAACGTGAAGTCTACATCGAGGAAGATGATCAAATCATGGATGTCCTCGACGACGATGGTCTCGCTTGACAGGCTCCTGCCCCTACGATAGCATACGTAAGCCAATGTCATCGCAGAAAGGTAGATTGATTCTTTGACGCAAGTTGCTGAAGAACGTGAACAACCGAAAACATTGACGGAGCATTTGCGCCTGCTTTTCAAAGATGTTTTGGACTCCGCCGCCGCGTTTTTGCACCGTCTAGGTTTAAGGCCCAACACCCTGACGCTGCTCGGACTGGTGGGTAACCTGGTGGGGGCTTCTTTTTTGGTAAGGGGGAAGATGGTCACCGGTGGTTTGGTGATACTCTTGACGGGGCCAATGGACGCCTTGGATGGTGCCGTAGCCCGCCTGGGAGGCCAACCGCAGCCTTTTGGCGCCTTTTTTGACTCGGTCATCGACCGGTATTCCGATCTGGTCGTCTTGCTGGGGTTGTTGCTCTATTATTTGCAAAACGGAGATTGGTTGATTTGTGCCGCCGTCTATCTGGCTGCTGCCGGATCGGTACTCGTCTCTTACACCCGGGCCCGTGCCGAGTCGTTGGGATACGATGCTAAAATAGGATTGTTGTCTCGTTTTGAACGTTACTTTATTATCTCGCTCAGCCTCATCTTCAATATCCCCAAAGTTGGCATTGGCATCGTGGCGGTATTGGCGAATGTTACCGCCCTTCAGCGCATTCTCCACGTTCGGCGTCAGGCCATTGTTCAAGAACGTGATCAAATTGAGTGATCTATGCCCGATGGTTTTCAATTAGGCCCAATCTATGTTCATTTTTATGGCGTCATCATTATGGTCGGCGCGCTTGCCGGTGCTTGGCTTGCGGCTTATCAGGTTCGGCGCCGAGGGGATGATCCCGAGTTAGTTTGGGATGGCTTGTTCTGGCTAGTGATTGGTGGCATCATCAGCGCCAGGCTGTGGCACGTCTTCACGCCGCCCCCCTCCATGGTCGCTCAAGGGATCACAACGCGCTATTATTTGACTCACCCCTTGGATATTTTGGCCATCTGGAACGGAGGCCTGGGCATCCCCGGCGCGGTGATCGGCGGCTTGGTTGCCCTGTATCTATTTTGCCGCAAGCGCGGTTTGAACTTTGCCGTTTGGGTGGATGTTATCTCGCCGTCCCTGGCCCTGGGACAGGCCATTGGCCGTTGGGGTAACTTTGTCAACCAGGAACTGTATGGTCAGCCCACGGATTTGCCCTGGGGCATCCCCATTGATCCGGAGCACCGCTTGCCCGGCTTTGAGCAGTACACCCATTTTCACCCTATATTTTTCTATGAGTCGCTTTGGAATTTTGCTAACATGGCTCTGCTGCTCTGGTTGGGTTACAGGTTTTCAGACCGCCTGAAAGATGGAGACATCTTTCTCGTTTATTTAATCGTCTATCCCGTTGGCCGTTTTTGGCTCGAGTTCCTCCGCCTGGACTCGGCTCAGGTTGCCGGGTTGAACGCGAATCAGACCTTGATGGCCGTCGTCGCTCTGGCTGCTGCCGGAGCGCTGATCTGGCGTCATCGTCACAAGGAACAAAAAGAAGCTTCTTCATGATTGAAACCAAAAGTTTGACCAAAAAATTTGATCGTTTTTTAGCCGTAGATGGAGTCACCTTATCGGTACAAGCAGGTGAAGTCTTGGCTTTGCTGGGGCCCAACGGTGCTGGCAAAACCACAACCGTGCGTATGTTGACCTCGGTGCTCAAGCCCACGAAGGGCTGGGCTCGCGTCGCCGGGTATGATGTCGTTGCCGACGCAGCAAAGGTGCGAGCCTCTGTCGGCGTTCTCACCGAGCAGCATGGCCTGTATGCCCGCATGCCCACCTTCGAATATCTCGATTTTTACGGCCAACTCTATGACATTCCCACAAGCGAGCGCCATGCCCGCATAGAGACGATGCTGGAACAATTCGGGCTCGCTGAGATGCGCGACCGGCGGATTGGCGAATTCTCCAAGGGGATGCGCCAAAAGCTGGCCCTGGCGCGAGCTCTGCTACACCAGCCCCCGGTGTTGCTCCTGGATGAACCCACTTCCGCCATGGATCCGGAGAGTGCCCGCTTGGTTCGTAACGCGATCAAGGCGCTGCGCTCCGCTGAACGCGCCATCGTGATTTGCACCCATAATTTGGCCGAAGCTGAGGAGCTCGCCGACCGTATTGCCATCATCCGGCGGGGCAAGATCATCGCCAAGGGCACGCCCTCGGCTTTGAAGCAAACCCTGCTCGGCCCAGGTGAGTACGAGCTTCGTTTGGCCGTTTCTTTGAACGGAACCATCGAAGCCCTTCCCCCAGGTGTAGAAATCACCTCCCAGGGGAAGCATTGGCTGCGCTACCGCACCGCCCAACCGGACGAGGATAACCCCCGGGTCTTGCGAGCCCTCTTGGGGCAAGATATTCCCGTCGTCAGCTTGCAGGAGGTTCCCCGCAGCCTGGAGCAGGTCTATCTGGAAGCGGTTCACGTTATCACCGACGAGGAGGTACTTCATGTGGACTGACCTGCGCCCAACCTTGATCGTTACCCGCCGCGAGATTCGCGACCAGTTCCGTGATTGGCGGATCCTCGTTCCCATTTTGGTGCTGACCCTCTTCTTCCCTGGGTTGATGAATTTCACCGCCAGAGAAGCGGTCCAGTTTGTCGCCCGCTACGGCGCCGATGTCATTGGCGATCGGCTGATCCCCTTTTTGCTGATGATCGTTGGCTTCTTCCCCATCTCGGTCTCGCTGGTCATCGCCTTGGAAAGCTTTGTGGGCGAAAAAGAACGCCGCAGCATCGAGCCGCTGCTTTCGACCCCCTTGACCGATTTGCAACTCTATCTTGGTAAATTGTTCGCCGTGATGTTGCCCCCGCTTTTGGCCAGTTATCTTGGCATCGGCGTCTATCTTTTCGGGGTCTACCGCCAGGTCGGCTGGACGCCGGAGCCGATTTTGCTGATTCAGGTCGTTGCCTTGACGACGGTACAATCGCTCTTGATGGTCAGCGGCGCAGTGGTTATCTCGTCGCAGGCTACATCGACTCGGGCGGCCAACCTGTTGGCCTCTTTCATCATTGTGCCCATGGCCATGCTGCTCGTCAGCGAGAGCATGATCATGTTTTGGGCTCGTTATCACATCCTTTGGTGGGTCATTTTTGGACAAATGCTCATTGCCGGATTGTTTGTTCGTACCGGCATTGCCTATTTCAATCGGGAGGAATTACTCGGGCGGGAGCTGGATACGCTCAATCTCAAGTGGGCCTGGCACGTCTTTTGGGGCGCCTTCACCGGTGAGGCCGATTCCTTTTTCGGCTGGTGGCGCTCGGAGGTCAAGTCCGTGTTGGTGCGGCTGCGTCTGCCTGTCTTGTTGGTCGCCCTCGTTTTGGTTGCCGCCAGCCTGATCGGCGTGCAGCAGGCCAATGTTTTCAAGCTTCCGCCCACACTCATTGACATCGAAAATCTTGAGCAGGGTTTTATGGAGGGCATTGAGGGGCTTGAATCACTGCGCTTTTTTGCCATCGGCGGGATTCGCTGGGTCTGGCTGCATAACTTGCAGGTCATACTCCTGGCCTCAGCCCTGGGCTTGTTCTCTTTTGGCGTGGTCGGTTTGCTCGTCTTGATGCTGCCCTTCATCATCATTGGCTATTTCACCACTACGGCCGCCCGGGCTGGGATCAATCCGGTCACCTTTTTGACCGCCTTTGTGCTTCCTCATGGCATCCTGGAGATTCCGGCGATCATCCTGGCGGGAGCGGCAATCTTCCGGCTTGGTGCCACCTTGTCCACCCCGGCAGAAGGACGCACCCTTGGTGAAGCGCTGTTGATCTCGTTCGCCGATTGGGTCAAAGTCGTTCTTGTCGTCGTCGCTCCGATGCTGCTGGGGGCTGCAATTCTGGAAGTCTTCGTCACCCCAACTGTTGCGTTGAGAATCTTTGGCGGTTAACTCCCCGATTTTTAGCGATGGAGTTGCTCCCAACGTTATGGTATAAAATGGTTTAACCTCCCAGAAACGCAGCGTCTCGATAGCCTGGAAACCAACTCTCGACTTGTGGAAAAGTGCCCTCATGACCAAACTGATCATCTTAGGCTCGGCAAATGCAGTCCCTGACACCAACCACCAAAACACCCATTTTATAGTCAAAGGCGAGCAAGATTTTTTGATGGTGGATTGTTCCGGTAACCCAATTGTTCTTTTGGAACGTGCCGGGTTGGATTTCAATCACCTTACCGATCTCTTTCTGACGCATTTCCACCCTGATCATGTCTCCGGTGTGCCTCTCTTGCTCATGGATATGTGGCTCCTGGGACGCCAGCGTAGGTTGAATGTCTATGGCTTGCACCCAACTATCGATCGCCTCGAACAAGTAATGGATGCCTTCCAATGGCAGACCTGGCCTAATTTCTTCCCGATTGGATTTCACCGTTTGCCCGCCAAGGAGCGCATCGTCGCTTTGTCGAATGACCAGTTTCGGGTTTATACCTCTCCCGTGCGGCATTTGATTCCCACGATGGGATTGCGCATCGAGATACCGGCGACCGCGAAAGCGATTGCCTACTCCTGTGACACTGAACCGTGCCCGATGGTCGAGAATCTGGCTCAGGGGGCTGAGGTTCTCTTACATGAAGCAGCGGGTGAGGCCCAGGGCCACTCGTCCGCGGCTCAGGCCGGGCAGGTGGCCCGGGACGCAGGTGTTCAAACCCTGTACCTGATTCATTACGACGCCCGCAACGCCGATCTGATTCAGCTTGTTGCCGATGCTCAGACTACCTTTGGGGGTGACGTCATTCTGGCTGAAGACCTCATGGAGATAGGCATTTGATCGTGGCCGATCAAGAATCAAACAAACGCCCTGGCAAATTCGCCAGGGCGTTTGTTTTGCGGTTACCATCCCCTCAAGAAGGGTACCCATTCCTGATTTTCACGCAGGTACTTGCCAAAAATGTAGGACGCCGTTGAAGATGGTTTCTTGGGACGGTTGAGCAAACGCATCCCCGCTTGAACGGGAGTCCGTCCACCCTTTCGGTGATTGCAGTCTGCGCAG
>CAZXXW010000126.1:0-10920 GCA_964644835.1 uncultured Anaerolineales bacterium | reverse complement strand
TACAACCGCGAGACTTTGCAGGTGCGCTACAAGGGCTATTCCATCGCCGATGTGCTTGACTTGACCGTCGATGCCGCCGCCGAAGTCTTCGCCAACTTCGAGCCGATGATGCGGCGCTTGAAGACCCTCCAGGATGTTGGCCTCGGCTATATCCGCATCGGCCAACCATCCCCGACTCTCTCGGGCGGCGAAGCGCAGCGGATCAAACTCTCGCGCGAGCTTTCCAAGCGTTCCACCGGGCAAACCTTGTACGTCTTGGATGAGCCCTCCGTCGGTTTGCACGCGGCCGATGTCCACAAGCTGATCGAAGTATTACAGCGCCTGGTCGAGGGCGATAACACCGTCTTGATCATCGAGCATAACCCGGACATCGTCAAGGTGGCCGATCACATCATCGACCTGGGACCGGAGGGCGGCGACGCCGGGGGCAAGATCGTTGCTGAAGGCACGCCCGAGGAGATCTGTGCTAACCCGGATTCCTATACGGGGCAGTATTTGAAACGCTACGTTCAGGCCAATCATAAGAGTTAGTTGAATCAGGGATCAGGAATCAGGAAGCCCGCACAGATGTGCGGGCTTTTTCTATTGGGGAGCGCCCATTTAAGTTTAACCTGTCGTGCTTGCCGATTCGTAATAAGGTTGGATTTCCTGTAATTGTTCGGCTTCAGCTTGACGGGTTTTATACAAATCCCATCTCAATTGCAAATTCATCCAAAAACCGGCAGTATTGCCAAAATATTTCGACAAACGCAAAGCCGTGCTGGGGGTGATACCTCTTTTTCCGTTGATAACTTCGTTGACGCGTTGGTATGGAACATGGATATCATCCGCTAATTCTCGCTGTGTAAGGTTCATCGGCTTCAAAAACTCTTCTCGTAACATTTCGCCAGGATGTGTGGGCTCCCGGTGGGTAGGTATTCTAACCATGTTTATCACCTCTACTGTCAATGATAATCGACGGTTTCTATTTTACTTGGTCCTATTTCGGTCCATCGAAAACAAATTCGATATTGCTCATTGATACGAATGCTGTACTGACCCGATCGATTGCCCTTCAGAGCTTCTAAACGATTCCCTGGGGGTATTTGCAAATCTCCTAATCTTTCGACAGAATCCAATTGATCCAGTTTTCGTGTGGCCACCTTCCACAAAGATTGTGGACATTTTTTTCGGGCTGCTTTTGTATTGATGCCGTTGAAAATATCTTCAGTAGCCGAGTCTTTGAAAGATTGGATCATGGAGACATGATATCACGGATTGCATGCTATAGCAAGATGGAAAAACGATAGAATATTTCCCTTTTCGTTCCAATCGCCCTTGCGCTACAAACTGAAGGGATGGATTGTTTCCTTGATCTCCGCCTGATGCTGAACCATCAGGCGGAGATCAAGGACGATAAATCGCCCTTATTTGCCATCTGGCAGAGAGCATTAGCACAATAGATAACGCTGACTGGGTTTATTCCCGCGCTTTTTCCAACTGCCTTTGCAATTCTTCTCTGACCACCTGAGGATTGGCCTTGCCCTTGGTCACCCGCATCACCTGGCCGAAGAACCAGTTGAACAAGCCCTCCTTACCGTTCAGATACTCTTCCAGTTGATCGGCGTTTTCGACCAGCACCTCGGCGATGATCGTCGTAATCTGGTCACTGTCGGAGATTTGGCGCAGGCCGCGGGCCTCGACGATTCTCGAAGCGGGTTTGCCGCTCTCGAACATCTCGGCCAGGACAGCTTTGGCCGTGTTCTGATTGATGACACCCTTTTCTTGCAGAATCAGCAATTCGGCCAGTGCCTCGGGACTGACCCGCGAGCTGGTCAGCGATTCCCCGGCCTGGTTGACCAACCCGAAGAGTTCCCCGGTGATCCAATTGGCCGTAATCTTGGGCGGGATGTCTGGAGCCGCGGCCACCACGGTCTCGAAATAGTCGGCCACCTCCCGATCGGCGATGAGCACGTTGATGTCATAGGCATCCAGACTGTACTCCTGCTGGAAGCGCTCGAACTTGGCCTCGGGCAGTTCCGGCAAACTGGCGCGGATGTCTTCGATCCAGGCCTCGTCGATGACGAGAGGGGGCAAGTCCGGTTCGGGGAAGTAGCGGTAATCCTCGGCCTCTTCTTTGCCCCGCTGGGAGAAGGTCGCCTCGCGGCTCTCATCCCAGCCGCGCGTCTCCTGGACGATCGGCTTACCCTGGCGCAGCCGCTCGCTCTGGCGCTCGATTTCGTAGGCGATGGAGCGCTCCAGGGCGCGGAAGCTGTTCAGGTTCTTGATTTCGGTGCGTTTGCCCAAAGTGACATCGCCGGGAACTCGAACGGAGATGTTGGCCTCAAAGCGGAGCACGCCTTTTTGCATGTTGCCCGAGTTGACGCCCAAATAGCGGAGGAAGCTTCTCAAGGTTTCGGCGTAAGCGCGCGCTTCCACGGCGGAGCGCATATCCGGTTCGGAGACGATTTCCAACAACGGGACTCCCGCCCGGTTCAGATCCACCAGGCTGCGGGCCGACGAATCGGAACCGAGGTGAGTCAGTTTCCCGGCATCCTCTTCCAGGTGAGCCCGACGCACCCGGATCACTTTATCCCCCTCCTCCGTTTGGATGCGGAGATGCCCGTCCCGGGCCAGGGGTTGTTTGTATTGTGAAATCTGGAAGCCTTTGGGTAGATCGGGGTAGAAATATTGTTTGCGGGCAAAAATGCTGACCGGAGCGATCTCGCAGTGCAGCGCCAGGCCGACGCGGATACCGTGCTCGACCGCGCCGCGATTGAGCACGGGCAAGGTGCCGGGCATTCCCGCACAAATCGGGCATACGGATGTGTTCGGCTCGGCTTCGGTGGAATCGACCACCCGGCAGCCGCAAAACATTTTTGAATGGGTATCAATTTCGGCGTGGACTTCTAATCCGATGACGGGTTCGTACATAATTTGGGATTATCCGTGGCGTTGAACGAAACGGCGCATGCGACGGAGCGCTTCTTCGATCTCTTCGTAGGCGGTGGCGTAGGAGCAGCGCACAAACCCTTTACCGCCCGTCCCAAAGGCGGAACCGGGCACAACGGCGACTTTTTCCTCATCCAGCAGGCGTTGTGCAAAGGTTTCGTCATCCATGCCCGAAATTTTCACGCTGGGGAAGGCGTAGAAAGCGCCACGCGGCTCAAAGGTCTTCATGCCAAGATCGTTCAAGCCATTGACGATCAACTTGCGGCGGCGGTTGTATTGCTGGCGCATTGCTTCGACGTGGTCATCGCCATTTTGAAGCGCAGCCAGGGCGGCCAATTGCGACGCTGTCGGCGCGGACATGATCGTGTATTGGTGGATGCGAAGCAAACCCTGCAAGATTTCGGCCGGTGCAGCAGCATAGCCGACCCGCCAGCCGGTCATGGCGTAATCCTTGGAGAAGCCGCCCAAGGTGATCGTGCGCGATTTCATCCCCGGCAGCGAGGCGAAACTGATATGCTCAAAATCGTAAACCAGCCGGTCGTAGATTTCATCGGAGATGACGACCAAATCGTGCTGCTCGGTGATGCGGCCAAGCTCTTCCAACACCTGGCGGGTGGCCACGGCGCCTGTGGGGTTGTTGGGATAGCCGATCAAGATCGCTTTGGTCTTGGGGGTCACGGCGGCGGCCAGCTTCTCAGGGTTGAGCTGGAAATCGTCCTCGACGCGGCTGGGCAGCTCGACGGGAACGCCCCTGGCCAAGATCACTTCGGCCTGGTAAGAGACGAAGCAAGGTGTGGGGATGATCACTTCGTCGCCGGGCTCGATGACAGCGTTGAGGGCCAGGTAAAGGGCCTCGGAAACTCCCACGGTGATGACCAGCTCGGAGAGGGGATCGTAGTCGAGGTTGTAATGCCTGTTGAGATGCTCGGCCAAGGCCTGGCGCAATGCCAGAATCCCGGCGTTGGAGGTGTAATGGGTCTCGCCCTGCTCGAGGGCGTCGATCCCGGCCTGAAGAATCGGTGCCGGGGTGACAAAGTCGGGCTCGCCGATGCCCAGGGAAATGACATCGTCCATCGTGGCGACAATGTCGAAAAACTTGCGAATGCCGGACGGCTTCAAGTTGGCGACATGCCGGGCCAGATATGATTTGCTCATTGACTTCCTTTCTTGGTTATGATCCGGGGACTTTTTTAGGAATTGCTGCCAAGCGTTAGCGCTGACGTATCTCCCACTGATCTTCTTCTAGATTGTAAGCCAGTTCGAATGTCCCCATCTCAGCCGTGCGGACGCGAAAATGTTTCACCCCCGGAGTCTGCCATTGGGCTTCAACGGATTCTACTTCCAGACGTTCCCCTTCCCAAGCGAAGGCGACGGGGCGTTGGGCATAGGTGTGCTCGGATCGGCATTCGACCAGATCAGACATAACGTTGGTTATACGTTTACCTCACAGTTATCGCCAACGTTGAGGGAGTTGGAACTGCCATCGATGACGACGTTTTCGCCGATCAGAGAATATTCCAGGCTGACGCCGCGGAGCTTGCTGCCTTGCTCGACGATTGTGTCGCTGAGCACAGAATGTTTGATCGAGCAATTCGGCCCCACTGATGTGTACGGGCCGAGGACACAAGTCTCCACCTCGGCGGTAGGATGGACAAACACAGGCGGAATCACCATCACCCCCTCGCGCTGTTCCATCTCTTCGGAGTTGTCATGTCCGTTCTTAAGCAGATAGCGATTTGTCTTCAAGACCGCGTCCGGGGTTCCGGCGTCCAGCCAGATATGAACCCGGTGCGTGTTCATTTTGAGCCCCTCTTCAAGCATGATGTTGATCGCATCGGCGAGGTAATATTCGTCGTGTAACTGCTGCCTCTGTTCGATCTGGTTTTCGATCGCGCCGATCAACGCTTCCGAATCTTTGAAATAATAAAACCCTACCACGGCGAGATTGTTGTCCACATCGCGGGGTTTTTCGATCAGCCGGGTGACCCAGCCATTATCACCCAACTCGGTGACGCCAAAGCGGCGCGGGTCCGGTACAGGCTTGACCCAGGCGACCGCGTCGGCCTCTTCGTCGGCCAGGAAAGATAAATCCGTCTCGATCAGCGTGTCGGCAAAAACCATCAGCATAGGGCCGTTCAAATACTCCTTGGCCAAATAAATAGCGTGCGATTGGCCCTTCATCTCTTCTTGAACGACATAGCGAACATTGAAATCGGGGTGATGTTCGTCCATGTATTCTTTCACTTTTTCGCCGAGATAGCCGATGATGAAAATATATTCGACGTTGTCCGGGTCGGGTAACGTCGAGAACATATCCAAAACGTGCGCAAGGGCGCTTTTTTCTGCCAGGGTGACCAACTGCTTTGGACGGCTCCAGGTGTGCGGTCGTAAACGAGTGCCGTAACCGGCCATCGGGATGACAATTTTCATAGATTCAGACATAAACACTTTCTCCTTCCAGGTACTAGAGGGGTATTATACCCTGGCTGGACGAAGTTTGTGGATTGGAATGACAAAAAATTCCCCCAGGGGAATCAGAGCAACCTGGGGGAGAAGCAGACGTGGGGGATAGCGGCTCCCGTTTAGGAAAGGTTCTCTTGCTCCGGAGCGGCTTCGCCCGGGTTGGTGCCTGCGTAGAGCACCGCACCTAACGCGGCGAGCCCGGCGGCAAGGATGATCCCGCCCAAGCAGCAAACCGAACTGCAAGCCGCGATACCGCCAATGCCGGCGCCACCGGCGGCAGCCCCGCCGAGAAGTTCCCGTAGGGGAATCCCCGCTTCGCGCAACTGCCGGATAACCTCGGGCGGAAGTTGGCGAATCACTTGCGCCATCTGGCGGGCACCTGTCCCCATGCTGGCCTGAATCAGGCTGATGATCAGAGAGACCAGCCCGCCGCCTGCCGCGGCGACCATTCCGGCCAGGGCGCCCTGCCCGCCAGCCTTACCAGCCTGGCGCGGGGGCGCCATGTACGATGCCGCCAAGATACCGACGACGAGATAGGTGATCCAGCGCAACGGCAAGATGCAAAGCCCCACGAAGGGGACCAGACCAAACAAACTGAGCACAACAAGAAAAGCTAATCCAATCAGACCTGCTTTCAACCAGCTAGACATAAGAACCTCCTAAGTGAGATGAGAAGTAAATGTTTGATAATGAGACGAGGGGAAGAAGCATGAGACCGAGTCTCCCTCAAGGGCGGATACCGAGAATATCGTCAAATCTGATCCAGCCAGCCCCATTTTTTTCGCCTTTTGGTCAAAATAATAACATCTCCGATCTGACCGAAGAAAGCCAGTGAAAGTAAAAAAGATCCAAAGATGACGATTAAATTGGGCGCATCTGTGTCTTGGAGCGCTTGTAACGTTGTCAGAAAATCCTTCATCAAAAAATCTCCTCCAATTTGACTTAAGTTGCCTTCTTGGCGCTGGTGTAATTATAAACGCAAGCGGTCAGTTTGCTGAACTATGCAGCCGTGTTTTCGATGAGAACGCGAAAAAGCCGATACAAAATCACACCGATGATCACGGCCCAGAGGGCATAGGCTTCTCGTAACCCTGCCATGCCGCCCCACAGCGCCATCTCGATTCCTGCCAGGGCGGCCAAGACTTGACCGACCTGCACCCGCAGCGAATTGATCCGTTCGTCGGTGCGGTCGCACTGGCTGGTGACGGGCGGCGTCCGCAAGATCACAGGCAAGAAGAGCAGGGAGAGTCCCAGGGCGATTCCCAGGGCCGGCCACGAGAAGCCATCTCCGGGCCAGGTTGACGCACCGGTGACCAGCGCGATGGTCGTGGCGATGAGCGCCAGGGCGGCGAAAATCCATTCGCGCCGGTTTTCGGCATCGAGCCAGCCATCGATGAGAAAGGCAAGCGCCGTCAGCGCGCCATAGCCCGGATTGCCTCCGAAGGTCTGCCAGGTGCCCAAGCCAAGCAAACCAAGTGAATCCAACAGGCTGGCGGGCAGGCCGGTCGTGCGGTTGATCACCCGTAGGGCGAGCAAGCTCCAAAAGAGCAGTCCCAGGTTGGGCAGTTCCCAGACGAAGAGACCGATCAGGGTCAGCCCCGCGCCGACAAAAGCGGCCAGGGCCATGTCGGGGTCGACTTCGCGGCCCAGGGCCCAGGCCAGGAAAACGGCCAATCCGGCTTGGAGCCCCCAGAGGAGACTCTCGCTCCAAGGCATGCCGGTGAGGCCTTGGTACAGCGCACCGGCGACCATGACAAGGAGAGTCAGGATGGCGATCGCCCGGTTGGTGGGATAGCTGAAATCCACCGGGCGGCCAATCGTGGAGATATTCTTCATTTTCATCGGAAATCCTCTCTAAAGTTGGCGACTAGTCTAATTGTACTAGAAAGTAGACGGGTTGAAACATCCTTGAATACCCGTTTCTGCATTCCTGGTTTCTTCAGAAAAGTAAGATTAGCCTGGCGCAACGCATCTGGAAGAAGAGCAACCTTATTCAGAGGAGATCAAAATGAGCGTTTCACGCTGGTTGATTCCAGTAGTATTGTTAACCCTATTTACTGTTGCTTGTGCGGGTGCGGACGTGACCGTCGAGCCCGCTACCGAGCAGCCCGAGACAGCGACCGAAGAACCGATGGCGGTTGAAAGCGCACCGACCGAGACAAGAGAATCCACTACGTCTTCGGAGGCCGCGCCCTCCGAAGACGAAGCTGGTGGTTCTACTTGTGAAGACCCCTTCGGGGGCGAGTCACCCGGATTTACAGTCAGCTATTGGGAAGAGACTAATTTTTGCAAGCACAGCGTGCCCTATAGTGAAATCACCTCGGGTGGGCCGCCTCCTGATGGCATCCCGCCAATCGACGATCCCACTTTCGAGACCGCCGACGAGGCTGATGAATGGCTGGAAGACCGCGAGCCGGTCATCGCCCTGGTGTTGGGAGACGACGCGCGCGCCTACCCGCTTCAGATTATGACCTGGCACGAGATTGTCAATGACACCGTCAATGAGGTGCCCGTTGTGGTCACTTTCTGCCCGTTGTGTAATACCGGGCTGGTTTTCGAGCGACCAAGCCACGAGGGAGAACGTCATAACATTGGCACCACCGAGAATCTGCGCAACAGCGACTTGGTGATGTGGGATCGACAGACTGAATCCTGGTGGCAGCAGTTCACCGGTGAAGCGATTGTCGGCGAGTTGACCGGCCAAACTTTGGACCCAGTCCCCACGACGATCATCGCCTGGGAAGCGTTCAAGGCCAACTATCCCGATGGGGTGGTGCTCTCTCGAGAGACGGGCTTCAACCGCGATTATGGCCGCAACCCCTATGTGGGCTACGACGATGTCGACTCAAGCCCGTTCCTGTTCCGCGGCGAGGGGGATGATCGCCTGCGGCCGATGGAGCGTGTCGTCGGCGTCTTGTTCCTCAACAGCGAGAACGTCGCTTATCCCTATTCCAGCCTGGAAGAAAAACGGGTCATCGCCGATCAAATTGGCGAGATTCCGATCATTGTCTTTTGGGCGCCCGGTACTGCCTCGGCGCTGGATGAAAGGAATATCCCTCAGGGCCGCGATGTCGGTGCAACGGGTGTTTTCGAAGCCACCGTCGATGCCGAAACGCTCACCTTTGTCGTCAAAGATAAAGAAGATGGCACCTTCGAGGACGAAAACACCGGGAGCACCTGGAATATTTTCGGCGAGGCTATCGCCGGTCCGCTGGAAGGCAAATCCCTGGAGCCGATCAGCCATCACGACACGTTCTGGTTTGCCTGGGCGGCCTTTGCGCCCGAAACCGCAATACTTGAATAGACATTCAGGGGGTTTCCTCCATGACAACGGGACTCGCGCCGAGAGGCCGGGTCCCGTTTGTGATTCTCTCCTTGTCGTACGTTATAGCTTGATTCCTCTTAGGGAACAGAAATGAGTCTCGCAAGGGCAAGCCCCATGCTATAATCCCCTGGAGACTCGCATCCAGCCCCAACCAGGAGGACATCTCCAGCTATGCAGGAGCGAACCAACAAAGAATGGCTCCGTGATCTCCGCGGGCCCAATCGTGAAAAGGCCATCGCCGATTTGCGCGCCCTCTTGGTGCGCGGTTTGCGCTATTCGCTCTCCCAACGTGGACACGGTGACATCAACGAGTTGATCGAAGATTTCGTCCAGGAGGCGTTGCTAAAAATCCTGGACAATCTGGACACCTTCCGTGGTGAGAGCAAGTTCATCACCTGGGCGCAGAAGATCGCCGTGCGGGTAGCTTACTCAGAATTTCGACGCAAGCGCTGGGAAAATATTTCCATCCAGGATTTACTCCCCGAAGACAGCGGCATCGATTTCACACCCGAAGCGCTGACCGATCCCAGCGCCAGCCCGGAAGCGAACACCACCCAGACGAGAATTTTCGAGCGGGTTTTGACTCTTATCAACGAGGAGTTGACCGAGCGACAACGTGAAGCGCTGCTGGCTGTCATGGTTGGTGAGATGCCTTTAGAAGAAGTTGCCCGGCGGATGGACACCAACCGCAACGCACTTTACAAAGTAATCTTCGATGCCCGCAAGAATCTGAAACAGCATTTAATCGCCGAGGGCTTGACGCCTGAAATGATCCTGGCGGCCTTCGATGGTGATAGAAGGTAAGAATGAGCCCCTCAGCAGCATCTATGTTTTGGAGCAAACGATGAAATTGACCGTAGACAACTTGAAACGAATCGTTCGATCTATCGCCACAACCGAGGATGAGGAAATCGGCTGCGACGAATGTTTCCACGAAGTGGATCGATTTGCGGAGATGGAATTGGCCGGTAAGAACGCCGCCGAGGCGATGCCGCTGGTGCAAGCCCATCTCGAGCGCTGTGAGCACTGCCGCACGGAGTATGAAGCACTCCTCGACGCTCTCAAGGCTATCGCGGCATAAGCGAGTTTCTTAACCAGCAGAGCAAAAGCCCCGAAGAATCCATTTTGGGGTTGTTTTGTTTAAATCAGAAGCCAAGTTATCAGAATTGAGGTCTCAAGGTGACACGGAAAGATTATACGGATACGCAAACGTATTGGAATAACGTCTTTGATCCCCAGAATAGCTACGAACCCAAGCCTCAGGTGGGGATTGAAGAGATTGATAAATCAATTGACTGGTTGGCTCAGACGAATGGACGTATCATCGATTTTGGCTGTGGCAACGGCGCTCTTCTCTTCGCAGTGCTCTTGTCAGGTGCCTCTCATGGGGTAGGGATCGACATTTCGCCGAACGCGACTGCACTGGCAAAAGCGGTGGCACAGCAAGCGGATCTCTCTGAGCGGATCGATTTTTTCACTGGCGGAATCGAGAAGCTGGCCGATTTCGAGGCTCATTCGTTCGACGGGATGATGCTTTCGAACGTCCTTGATAACCTCTACCCGGAAGATGCCCAATCGTTATCCCGATCCATTGATCGCCTTTTGAAGCCGGGTGCCCGGCTTGTCGTCAAGTTGAATCCTTTCTTGGAAGAAGATGTTTTCGAAAACAATGATGATTATGCTTTGGTCAGCGAAAATTTCTACAAAGAATCCTCAGGATTATTTCTGTACAATCTCAGTGCTGAAATGCTGACTTCTATGCTGGACTCTTTCCGGCTTGAGGAGCAAACTGAGGTCTATTTTGAGCAGCATGATCTCACCAATCGGTTGTTTACCTTCGTGAAAAAATAATCATATTGTCCCGAGGGCGTCAGTCTGCGCATCGAGAAGACGAATACACAGCGCTTTTACGTAGGATCTACGAAGGATGTACGAAGGATCTACGTAGGATCTGCCTAGTGGATGATCGGATCACAAAGTTTTTTTTCTTCAACGGCGCACTAAACGGCGCCGGATCAATCCGGCTAGAAGGGCATTCTTGACTAGCCAGCCCCTTTGTGGACTTTAAAGATTTAATTCGGTAATCCTGTCCCGCCTGAGGCTCAAGCATCAGGCTCATGGCTGAAGGACGATAAACCGCCCTAGCCCCACAGGGGGGTTGAGCTATGAGCCTGGAGGTTTAGCTCCAGGCGGACAGCGAG
>CAZXXW010000125.1:7745-10957 GCA_964644835.1 uncultured Anaerolineales bacterium | reverse complement strand
AACGACGCCTGCAAAAAAACAGCAGGCGTCGAGTGATTTAAAGCCAGTGATAAGGACAATCAGGCGTGGTCAGATGAAAGGGAGGGATATTCTCTCGGTGACCAGCAGGCAAAAAGAGCTCAACAAACAGGCCATGAACAAGATCATCACGGCGATGACAAATCGCTGAATCGGCGTCATTCCCAGCAGGAGCGTATCGTCGGCAACCGTTTCCTCCTCAAAGGCAAACGGATCTTGCTCCTCTTCTTCCAAGAAATCCATGCTATCGTCATTTCCACGCAGATCATCTAACATCGTCCCATCTCCTGTTCCTCAAGTACGATTACCGATAGTGTAGCCTATTTTCCAAAACTGTCAACCTGGCGAAGATGAACATCACCTGTTCGGACGACGATTTCTTCTCCCGTTGGCGCTTCCAAGCGTAAGGAACCGTCCGTATTCAGGCCGATCAATCTCCCTTGAAGCGATTCGGCGCGCCCAGCCTCATCGCCAGGCAGAATCCAGACGCGTTGATCTCGAAAAGCAAGCGCGTTCTCCCAGGCTTGGAGAAACTCATCCGAGTCCAAAACAGGCAGCCAGGTCAAAATGGTATCGAGAACATCATGGAGCACATCCAGCCGGGGGATCGTCTCGCCCAGTTCCGATTCCAGGCTTGTGGCTGCAAAGGGATGATCATCATGCCCGAACCAGTCGCCCGGGGGAACGGCGGAGGCAGTGACATTGACGCCAATTCCCAAAATCAGTGCGGACAATCGATTCCCAACCCAAGAGGATTCCGCTAAAATACCGGCCACTTTGCCCCCACGAACGAGCACATCGTTGGGCCACTTGATCTCCGCCGGAAGCTGATAGTGCTGCCGGAGCGCTTGACAGACCCCCAGCGCGCCCAACCCCGCCACCCGGGTAACCTGTTCCACCTGCGGATGCAGAATCAAGCTGAACGCCAAAGCCGATTCAGGGGGTGTGAACCACTTCCGCTGCCCGCGGCCGCGCCCGGCGGTCTGCTCATCCGCGACAACGAGGGCAAGGTGCGGCGCTTCTTGCTTAGCCCACCCCGCGGCGATGTCGTTGGTCGAGCCGACTTTGTCGAAATAGCGAATCGGGCCCAGGGGCAAATCGTTCAAATGTGTTTGGATCGATTCTTGTTGCATGGCTTTTTTCTACAGCGTTGTGGCTTATCCTGGATTAAAAAGAAATCAACGCATCAGTTTCAGGGCGATCAATCGCCGCCGGGTTAGTCAACGCAATAATCGGCTAAGTCCGTCAGCGCGGTGATTTCGGGACTCTCGCCGCAGACCTTGCAGCTTGGATTAGGACGTAAACTGACCATCTCAAAGCTCATCTCTAAGGCATTGTAGAGCAGCAAACGGCCAATCAAGGGTTCCCCAATGCCCAGAATCATCTTCAGTGCCTCGGTGGCCTGGATGGACCCAATCGTCCCCGGCACCATACTGGCGACACCAACGCCGCTCTGGGGGGCAGGCGGCTGGGGCAAGAGGCAGCGGTAACAAGGCCCCTCCGGCGGGTAGAACACGCTGGCTTGCCCGTGAAAATGATAGATCGAGCCGTAGACATTGGGCTTGCCCATCAAGACGCAGACATCGTTACTCAGATAACGGGTAGCGAAATTATCCGAGCAATCCACGATCAGGTCGTAGGGTTCAGCGATGCGCAGAGCGTTGCCGACATTGAAGGTCTCCTCGTAGCAGTCAACTCGCACATCCGCGTTGAGTTCCTCGATGCGCTGGCGGGCCGATTCGGTTTTGCTCATCCTTAAACTTGTTTCACCGTGCAAGATTTGTCGTTGCAAATTAGACAACTCGACGACATCACCATCGACCAAACCAAGACGGCCAACGCCTGCCGCGGCGAGATATAGAGCAACCGGCGAGCCCAATCCGCCGGTGCCAATGATCAAAACAGAAGCAGCCTGAAGTTTCGCCTGCCCCTCAGGGCCAATTTCAGGGATGCGTAAATGGCGAGCATACCGTTGGATTTGGTCGTTAGATAAAGGTTTGGACATATACAAACTCCAGGATGGAATAGATAAAAGATCAACGCTGAGCTACAGTGGAAGATTAACGCTGCAAAGCGTCAGGGACTAAGCAGCACCTCGATCGAGGCCAGATTCAAGGGCGCACTGACGCCGGGCTTGCGCTCGGAGATCGATACTCGTGCCCAGGTAGGGGCATCGACTTGAAACGGCACATCAGCCACAAAGGGAAGATGTTCCCCATCCGGGCCAGATTCAACTTCAGCCAAGCGGGAGCCAACTACCCGCCCATCAGCAGCGATCAACTCGATCAACAGCGTGTGACCGGGCGCCATCCGCACCCAACCGGCGATATCGAGAACATCGCCCTGAATCAGGACCTTCTCCTCAGGTTTGGTGATCATGATCGGCGCCAGAAGATCGCCGGG
Source organism: uncultured Anaerolineales bacterium (assembly GCA_964644835.1). Classification (GTDB taxonomy): domain Bacteria; phylum Chloroflexota; class Anaerolineae; order Anaerolineales; family UBA11858; genus JAYELX01. The sequence goes on along the minus strand of CAZXXW010000125.1, from coordinate 8,536 downwards.
GACGTTCACGTCGGCTTCGCCTTCGGTCATCAGAATCAATTGATGAGAAGCCAACGAGACCAAGCGGTTGTGTTCATCTTTGACCTGAACGACGAGCCGCCCGGTCTCGGCGACTGCGGAAGTCTCGAAAGGGATCGTGATCGCGATACTGGTGCGCTCGTTGAGCGACCGGAAGACAAACAATCGCCGGTAGATCAAACGGCCATCTTCGCCCCACAGAGCCACTTCAGCCCGGCGGGTTTCGCCGGGAATCAGGTGCGAGGTCAAGGTGAACGGCGAGACCACCTTGGAGAGCGGTCCCGGGTTAGTAATCTGAACATCGGCTTCGGGGATGATCAATGTGGGGGTTGGCGAATGTTGGATCGTCGCCGTGAGTGTCGCGGTGGGAGAGAGTGTCATCGTCGGGACAAGCGCGGATGGCGGCGTCTCTGTCGATGGTTGGACAGTCTCAGTCGGCCGAGGCGTTTGCGACGCGGCTGCTTCGGCGGTCAGGGCGATCACGGTGGGAAGTTGCTCGGTGGGGAACAAAGTGGGCAATGTTTCAACCTGGAAGGCGGAGCATCCACTCAAGCCCACACAGATGAGCAGACAAACAAAGACCCAAAAGAGACAACTACGTGGCTGCATATTGCTCAATCAAATCGACAAGCCGTTTGGCCCGCAAGGGCTTGGCCACGAATCCCTGGGCCCCCTCCTGCTTGGCCCGCTTAGCAAATTCATCTCGGCTGGCCGTCAACATAATCACGGGAATATCTGCCGTTAGCTGATCCGTCCGCAATTGCTTCAAAATG
>CAZXXW010000125.1:0-7735 GCA_964644835.1 uncultured Anaerolineales bacterium | reverse complement strand
GTGAAAAACGGGGTATGGATTGCTGCCGGCCTGAGTGGTATGGGAATTGCTTCAAAATGGCAAAGCCGTCCATATCGGGCATTTGCCGATCGAGGAAAATGATCGCCGGAGACGCGTCTTTAGCCAGCTTTAATCCCTTTTCTCCCGTCTCTGCCAGCAAGGCCTCGTGCCCGTAGAGAGAGATGATTTTTTCGTAGGTTTCTAAAGTAAAGAAATCGTCATCGATAAAGAGTACTTTTGCCATTGATTTCCCTCAGCTGTCGACATGCTTTAATTTTCTTGACGTGTTTATTTATTGTATCACGAAGCCAGGTTGGGGCGAATTCCAACGAGAATCAAAACCCCCGGCAGGATGATTCACCGGGGGCTGATTCTCAACTTGAACAAACGAAACTAAAAATCGTAAATATCCCGATATTTGCTCTCCAGGTAGTTCATGTAAGGCGCAGGATCAATCTTGGAACCGGTGACCCGTTGGACCAAGTCCTGGGGCTCGAATTTGTGGCCGTGCCTGTGAATGTGGTTGCGGAGCCATTGGAGCAGCTCGTCGAACTGCCCCTCGCGGATCTGATCGTCGATGTCGGGCAGATCTTCAGAGAGATTCTCCCACAACTGCACCGAGATCAGGTTGCCCAGCGCGTAGGTGGAGAAATAGCCAAAATAGCCATTGGACCAGTGGACATCCTGGAGGACGCCGTCGGCGTCGCTGGGGGGCACCACGCCGAGATAATCTTTCATGCGGGCGTTCCAGGCTTCGGGCAAGTCGGGCACTTCCAACTTGCCTTCCATGATGGCGATCTCCAATTCCAAACGGAGCATCACGTGCAAGTTGTAGGTGGCCTCATCGGCCTCCACCCGAATCAGAGAGGGCTCGACCTGGTTGATCCCGCGGTAAAAGGATTGCAGGTCAACATTCCCCAGTTGGGAGGGGAAGATCCCTTGCAGCCGGGGATAGAAATACTCCCAGAAGGGCAGCGAACGCCCGACGAGATTCTCGTAAAGGCGCGATTGGCTCTCGTGCAGGGCTAGGGAAGCGCCATCTCGCAAGGTGGTCCGTTCGAGTGACGAGGAGATGCCCAACTCGTAGAGGGCGTGACCGCACTCGTGGAGGGTGCTGAATAGCGCCGAGGGGAGGAAATCTTCGTACACCCGGGTGGTGATGCGGACATCGTCGACGCTGAAACTAATCGTAAAGGGGTGAGCGGCCTTGTCTTGGCGGCCATGATCCCAATCGTAGCCGTATTGCGTGATCACCTCGACGCCGAAATCCCACTGCTTTTGCTTGTCATAATGCAAGTGCAAGAAAGAGTCGTCCACCTGGGGGCGGTCGGCGATCGCTTCGATCAACTTGACTTGCTGAGGCCGCAGGGCTTCAAAGATCGTTTTGACATCGGCAGTCTTCATCCCCGGCTCGTAGCGATCGAGCAAGGGGTCATAGACATGGTCGTAAGGAGCGAAGAATTCGGCATATTCCCTGACCAACTCGACGACGTGTTTCAAGTGCGGCTCAAACTTGGAAAAGTTGTCTTCGCTGCGGGCATGATGCCAGGCTTCGAAGGCGTCGGATGTGACCTTGGCAAACTCAGCGGTGAAGTCGGCGGGGATTTTGGTATCACGATCGTATTTGCGCTTGGCAACCTTGATGATGCGGCGCTCATCTGAATCGGGATCGAGATCTCGAGACTCGGCATCAAGGTCTTCCAACAATCTACCCAATTCATCCGTCGTCGATTTCTCGTGAACCAAGCGCCGGATTGTGGCCAGTTGATAGCCGCGGGCTTGGTTGCCACCGGGGGGCAAATTGACCTGTTGGTCCCATGTCAAAACAGCGTAGGCAGCTTCTAGATCGCTGATTTCTGCTAAAATTTTCCTAAGTTGCTTGTATTTCTCTTCCATCGATTGGGTCAACTCCTGTTCTGAATAGTTGTGTTGATGATTGCTTAATCATACCAGAAATGGGCGTGTTTGGATTTCATCCTGATCGAAAAAACAGCGCACCGCCGAGACCCAGAGGAAGCAGAGAAAGTTGAATTGTCTATCTCAAAGGTAAAGGGTGAAGATCGCGCCGCCCTGAGGGTGATTGCAGGCGGTCAGGTCGCCCCCGTGAGCCTGGGCCAGTTTGCGGGCAATCGAAAGACCCAAGCCGGTGCCGCTGTGCTGGCGCCGAGATTTATCGACCTTGTAAAAACGATCAAAGAGATAGGATAAAGCATCTTCGGGGATGCCGGGACCGGTGTCACGGACGGTGATGAGGACGTCATCCTCTTCGCTGAACAAGCGGATGTAGATCGTACCCTTCTCCGGCGTGTAGCGGATGGCGTTGCTGAGCAGATTATTCAAGATTTGCTCGATCCGCTGGGGGTCAAGGGAACGCGTCAGGTTTGATTCTTCCAAGGCAAGGTCCAGGTTGACATCCGCCTCATCAGCCTGGGGTGAGAAACGAGCCACGACTCGCTCGAGGAGGACTGCCACATCCGTGGGAGTCCGTTCCAGGGCTAGTTCCCCGGCGTCGGCGAGGGCCAGGGTGCGCAAATCTTCGACCAGGCGGGTCAACACCTGGTTCTGCTCCTGGATGGCAGCGAGATTCTCCGGCGTGAGGGCATAGATTCCATCCTGCAAGGCTTCAAGATGAGCGCGCTGCACCGCCAGGGGTGTACGCAACTCGTGGGCGATATCAGCGGTGAGCGCTTTACGCCGACGCTCCGCCCGCTCGAGGGAATCGGCCATGGTATTGAATGTGTGCCCGAGGGTGGCAAGTTGGTCGTCTCCGTGCACGGGGACACGCTGGCTCAAATCGCCCTCGGCCATGTGAGTGGCGGCCTGAGTCAAATCCTGGACAGGGCGCAACAAACGATAGGCAAGCAATAAGGCCAGCACCAGAGCAACCACCCCGGCGATGATCGCCGCCATGAGAGCAGAACGATTCAAGCGGGTGAGTAATATCTGTTCGTGGGCGGGAGTAAATTGGAGCCGTCTCTCGGTGAGCAAATAACCAACAATTCGATTCTCGACTTCAAGCGGAATGGCCTGCTCCAAGGTTTCCGGGCCAACCCGGCCACCGGAATTTGGTCCGCCGGTATCGAGGAGCAATTCCCCCTGGGGGTCAAGCAAGCGCAACCGCTGCGTGATCTGCCTATCAACCTCATGCCGGCCCCCACGCATTCCAAACGAACGCCCAGCGCTGCTTTCCAGAAACGTCTTGAAATTTTGCTCAACACCCTGCCAGGAACCGCGTCGTTGATAATATCGCTCCAAAGCCAACACCAGCGCATCGACGCCAGCGGTGCCGCCGCGAAACATAAACGTCCGCACGGCTTGGGCCGTGTTGACGCGCACGATGATGGCAAAGCTAACAACAGCGATGACAACGACGAGGGCAAAAGAGAGGATCAGACGGAGGCGCATGGAGAGTCAGGTATCAGGGGTCAGTAATCGGGTGTCAGGAGATTAGGTAATCAGGTGTCGGGCAATAGGTTTCAGGTCTCATTGGCGGGCGAAGCGATAGCCAACGCCGAAGACCGTTTCGATGTAACGGGGTTCTTTAGGATTGGGCTCCAGCTTGGCGCGTAAATTTTTAATGTGGGCGTCGATGGTGCGCTTGTAGCCTTCGTAGGCTTCTCCCTGAGTCGCGTCTAGTAATTGCATCCGGGAGAAAACGCGTCCCGGCTGATCGGCCAAGGTGGCGAGCAGTTCGAATTCGGTGGGAGTGAGGTCGAGCTGTTCCCCGGCGCGGGTGACCGCGTGAGCGTCGAGATCGATTTCGACATCGGCGACGCGCAGGACTTGGTTGGCGCTGGTCTCCATTTCCAAGCGACGCAACACGGCCCGCACCTTGGCGACCACAATCCGCGGTGAGAAAGGCTTGGTAACATAATCGTCGGCACCCAACTCCAAACCAATCAGTTGGTCGGTTTCTTCAACGCGCGCTGTCAGCATGATGATCGGCGTGTCGCCCAGGCGGCGAATCTGGCGGGCGACATTGAGTCCATCCATGCCGGGCAAGTTGAGGTCGAGCAGCACCAAGTCAGGACGCTGACGCTCCCAGGTGGAGAGTCCGTCATCGCCGCGGTAGGCCGCGAGCACCTCAAAGTTGGCTTTCTCCAGATAGGAGCGGAGCACCTTGACCAGTTCAGGTTCGTCTTCGATGATCAGAATTTTCGCCATCATATCCAAGGAATAAAATCGAAACTTAACTACATCTATCGTGATTATAACGCACCCTGAGCAGCATAACGAAAGCTGCTCAGGGATTTCGATAACCTTGGGTTCTAAACCAGGATCAGCAATCTTCAAAAGCGGGCAGATGACTCTCTTGTGAAGCGCGGCTCAAATTTGTGAACACGTTCAACAAGGCGCGGTTATCGGTCATCTCAAACAATCGTTCATATAATTCCGCATTGACATTTTCAGCTTCAATGCCCGCCTGGCAGGCTTCGGCAACGCTGTCAAACTCGGGCACATTGCTAGGCCAGGGGTTTTCGGGCACAGGGATACCGTATTTTTCATACTGTTTGGCCAGGGCATCAATGTGGCGCTGCTCGGATTGGGCAATATCAACAAACGGTTCCACCTGACCAAATTTTTCGATCACAGCCTGATAGGTAGCCAAGGCCTTATACTCATCATCTAGGGCGAGATTGAGCGCCTCGATTTCTGCTTCACTGAGAGGCTCGACGTTGGCGCCCTGACCTTGGCCGTGGCCAAAGCCGCTCCACTGTCCAGTATCTTGGCCTTCACCTTGATTGCTAGATGTGTTTCCGTTGCCATTTCCCTGGTCGTTACCATTTTGATAAGAAGCAGATACACCTAGCTGATCATCAACATCAGATTCTTCTTTGCCATAACCATCTTCTGAGCAATCATCTTCATATTCCGAAGCTTGATTACTTCCAAAGCCGTTACCATTCCCCACACCGTCACCTCTCTGTGCGTCCTGCTGATAATTAGCCTCAAAATCATTTGTTTTTGCCAGGGTGCGATTAACGCCGCCCCACACTAGAACACCGATAAATCCAGCCAACAACGCAATACCAACAAATTTCTTTAACATATTTATCTCCTTGTCTTATTTTTTTACGAACCAATCATTTCTCGTTCAACTTTTTTCTGCGGCGGGTAAAGATGAAACGATTGAAAAATCTTGCGTGTTACGTTGGTAACCCATCTCCAATGGATAGCAAAGTGAAGCACGCCCGCAACCATCATGACAATACCGACCCACGCATGAATTAAGTCCCACGTTGTGCGGCTGACCAAAAATATCGGATCAGGTACGCCATAACGCCCGCCAGGGAAGAAAAGCAAGAAAACCCCACTGGCCGCGGTGATCAAGAAACTACTGGCGATCAAAGCGTTAATCACAACGTTGTAACGACCTTTTTGATGTAATTTCTTTTCCCGATGGATCAACTCACGAAAGATGCGCTTGGCCATACTAACGATCCATCCCCAGTGAATGAGGATGTGCACAGCCGCGGCTGCAATCATTAAGATACCAAACCAGGTATGTAAATCGTCCCATGTAGTCCGCTCCCAGACGATCTTAATCCCATAGGCGGGATTCCGACCTCCCTGGTAGCCTCCCACGGGCAGGAAGAGGAAATAAATCCCTGTCAAAGAGGCGATCACCGCTCCCACAAAAAGAGCCAAATCGATCAGCCAGTTATGTAAGTTTTGTTTCGAAATCTGAAAAAGTTTCATCATCTCTCCATTCCTTGTCAAACTGAATTCTCCTGCTTATTCTCACTGGTCTAGAAGGTGAAGTAGACCAGCGCCAGTTCAACTGTGGGGAAGGATAGCGCGAACTTATGAAGAAGTCGTGAAGGAGATATAGAGATTCGGTGAACGTTAGTGTTCTACAAAACCGACATGATCACATCATCAATTCGCAGAGTATTTAACGATATAATACAATCATGGATGATAGCTTTCCCGTCGACGAGATTCATCTATATCTAGACAATGCCCGTCGCGATTTACGAACCGCGGAGGTCAACTTAGACTTGGGCTACTACCATGTCGTTGTCTCACGGTCCTACTATGCTATGTTCTACGCTGCCAGCGCGCTCCTGGCAAGCAAGGAGATTTATCGAAGCAAGCATTCCGGGGTTCAGGCTGCTTTTGGCGAATTTTTTGTCAAAACAGGACTCATCGAAAAAGAATATGCCAGAATGATCGCTAATGCTTTCAATGCCCGTCTGGATAGCGATTACGATATAGTTTACACTGTCGAAAAGAAAATGGCTGAGATTCTTCTAGAAGATGCTAACCGATTTGTCGCTCGCGTCGAGGAATATTTCAACGAGTTGGAAGCGTAAAAGCCATGCAAAAAACACTCGCCCATCTCGATGAGCAAGTCCAGCAGTCAATAGGCACCCTTTTAAGCAAACTGGAATCCGAAATGGGGGAACAATTGTTATCAGTGTTCTTATTTGGCTCGCAGGCGCGCAACGATGCCGATTCCGATTCGGACATTGATCTTGTTGTTCTTTTAAAGGAAACAACGCCTGAAATAAAGAAGCGCGTCCGTTACCTCGCTGCTGACGTGTGGCTGGAGCATGGACTTCACATCTCCACTCGGGTTTGGAGTTTAGCGCACTGGCAACGCCTGGAAGAACTCCAAACAGGGCTTTATCGCAACATTCAGCGAGAGGGCATCGAGGTCACAAGTGCTTTAGCAGAGTAAATGCTTGAGATAATTTGCGCAGCAAAACAACCGACGTCTCGATGACTTCGGTTGTTTGATTTAAGACTCCCCCGCAAGCAGACGGATTCGCTCCCAGGGTTTGTAATCCCCCTCCTCGGCCAAGATTTCCCTGATCTCGAAAATTTGATCGCGCAAAGCTGCCGCTTTCTCGAATTCGAGGTTCTCGGCCGCGGTTTTCATTTGCTCCTCCATGTCGGCCAGAATTGCCTTCAACTCATCTTGCGGCAGCATCGAGGCACCATCGACATTATAGGGCGCCTGCTCTTCGGCCACAGCGCGCTCTTTGACCCGATCGGTCAAGTCGCGAATATCCTTGTAAATACTGACCGGCTCGATGCCGTGTTCCTCGTTGTAAGCAAGCTGCTTCTCACGGCGGCGTTCGGTTTCATCAATGGCAGCCCGCATGGCTTCGGTAATCTCGTCAGCGTACATGATCGCCTTGCCCTCGATGTGGCGGGCCGCCCGCCCGATGGTCTGGATCAAAGCTGTATCCGAACGCAGAAAACCCGACTTATCTGCATCGAGGATCGCCACCAGGGAAACTTCCGGAAGATCCAATCCCTCTCGGAGCAAGTTGATCCCCACAATTACATCGAACACACCGAGACGCAAGTCCCGGAGAATCCCGATTCGTTCGAGGGTGTCAATCTCGGAGTGAAGATAATGCACCTTGACACCCATCTCCATCAGGTAATCTGATAGGTCTTCGGCCATCCGCTTGGTCAGGGTGGTCACCAGGACGCGCTGCCCCTTCTCCACCCGGGCGTAGATCTCGCCGATCAAATCGTCGACCTGCCCCTCGACGGGACGAATTTCAATCTCAGGATCAACAAGCCCTGTGGGACGGATGATCTGATCGACCACCTGGCCGGCATGCTCCAACTCGTAAGAGCCGGGCGTCGCCGAGGTGTACATCGTGTAACCCATCCGGTGTTCAAACTCGTCGAATTTAAGCGGACGGTTATCCACCGCCGTGGGCAACCGGAATCCATATTCCACCAAAGTACTTTTTCGAGACCGATCGCCCTT
>CAZXXW010000124.1:0-11159 GCA_964644835.1 uncultured Anaerolineales bacterium | reverse complement strand
GCAAGCCATTCAATGGGCGTAGGGGGGTGAACGGTTACTCCCTTCCTTATCTGACGCGTATTCCTGCCTTATCCGCGGCAGATTCGCGCCTTATAGACTCCACATCCCTGGCTTCTATGCTCCATATATCTGCCTTATATGCTGCGAGTCCCTGCCTTATAGACTGCTTATTCCTGCCTTATATGCAGCGCATCCTTACCCTATGCGCTGCCAGCCCTTGGCTTATTGACCCAATGTCCTACTTGGAGGAGATGGGGCCTTGGCATAAAAAGAGCAACCGTGGTGCTCCGAGCAACATGGTTGCTGGTAAAACAGAAACCACCTAGAGACCTGACAAGTTTTCGCGAAGCAGCTGAAACCTGTCAGGTCTCAATGCCCCCACACCCCATAAGCTATGTCACTCTCGCCAACAGCGTGCCCTCGGCAAGCGACTGAAAGAGCGAAGAGTCTCCTCCTTCTGAAGCGGGGAGATTCTTCGGGCGCCCCAGCTCAGCGGAGCTGAGCCACCCTCAGAATGACAGCGTGTGGCATTTTTCTCTCGTTCCATCGCTCCTGCGGTGGAACGCTATGCAAGGGTATACAAACCTCGGTTGCGGGTGCAGCGCCAAAACACGTAGCGGCAAAAAGCGGGGCGCACGTATCCCAAAAGCGATCCCCAACAAAGCAACGGCGTTGCTGGCTTAATCCCACCCTGCACCAGGTTTGCCCCGCTTTCCCCAACAGTGTACACTCAAGAGTTGTCATCCGGTTTTCAACCCCATCACCCCCCAGTCCCTTTGCGCTGCGTGCACTCTTCGAGTATCACCGAAGTCGGGAAGGAAGGGGGATGCTAAACGAAGTGAAGCGGGTGTTGACTGGGTTGTCAATTCGATGGATATGACAACATTTGCATGCACTCATTGTATTTAACGTATTTTGAACTTTCCTGGAGCGGTTTGCCACCACCGGTACCCACCCACAAACCACTGCGATGAAAAGAAGTCTTACGATTATTCCCACAATCGCTTCGTCATGGTGATGAGCTGTTTACGATCGTCCTCTGTCAGCGAGACACGATCGGAGTTCGCCGAGCCGGTATCTCGGTTTTCGACGATCAGCACCAGGGCATCCCGGCTGAGGGTGTGGGTGTGGTAGACACCTCTCTTGACGTTATATACACGCCGAGGCAACATATCCACCGGATGAATTTCTTCGATCCGACCATCGCCATCTCCCAGAAACAAGATGCAGCGCCCCCGGAGCAAAACAAAGACCTCATCGGTTTGATTATGCCGTTCCATCGCGGCCAGGTTCTCCACGGCTAACTCGTCGAGGTAGCAAAGTGTCGCCACGCGCCATTCGCCATAATCGACACAGGGATGGTAACCATCTTCAAAGTCGTGATGAATGTCGATAAGACGTTGATAGAGGCTCATTGCTCTTCTTCCCAGAAGAACTCCCCAGATAAGCGCAAATCGCCCGCAGAACGCCCCACCAGCACCTCAAACGCTCCTGGCTCGACAACCCAGGCGTTCTTGGCGTCGTCATAAAAGGCGAGATCCTCTTCATGGAGGGCCAGCGTGACCGTTTCTGTCTCGCCAGGGTCCAGTTCAAGCTTGGCAAAGCTCTTCAACTCCTTCTTCGGCCGCACCAGGCTGGATTCGACATCGTGCAGATAGAGTTGGAGCACTTCCTGGCCTGCTCTTGAACCTGTGTTGGTGACATCGACCTGAACCTGAATCTCGTCTCCAGGGCCGTAGCGTTCGGCGCTCAAGCGCAATTCGTCATAGGCAAAGGTGGTATAGGAAAGGCCATATCCAAAGGGGAACAGCGGCTCGATCCCTTTTTCGTCGTAGTAACGGTAGCCTACAAAGATGCCCTCCCCATAATAGACTTTGCCGTTTTCGCCCGGAAAGTTAAGCTGGGTGGGATTATCCTGGATCCGTTTGGGGAACGTGGTGGGCAGCCTGCCCGAAGGGTTCACATCTCCGAAGAGCACGTCTGTCAGGGCATTGCCGCTCTCCTGGCCCAGGTACCACATCTGCACGACCGCCTTGACGCGATCCAGCCAGGGCATGTGCAGGGGCGATCCGGCGTTGAGCACGACGATCGTGTTGGGATTGGCAGCGGCTACCCGCTCGATAAGCTGATTCTGCTCCCCGGGCAAATCCATGTCGACGCGGTCATGCCCCTCAGCCTCCCACTCCGGCGTCAGGCCGGCGACCACAATGGCGACGTCAGCTTTTTCGGCCAGGGCAACGGCCTCAGCAATCGGGTTTTCCGGCAAGGGCGGCAGGCAGCCAACCTGAACGCCGCGCCAGCGCGGCCCCGGTTTGGAGGCGTATTCCACCCGTAACGGATACAAGCGGTCCCCCTCAAGCTCCATGTGCAAGTCTTCTTGAAGCGCTTCCCCAGGCTCGCTCACAGGCCGGTCCCATAAGTCGATGACACACTCCCCATCCACGAACAAACGCGCTTGCCCAATGCAGCCCAACTCGAGAGTGTAGAGACCTGATTGAGGCACTTGAAATCCGCCGGTCAAGGTCATCGAGAAATGAGCGGGGTCGATATGCTCGGCCTTCTCTCCAAACCAGGCTACTTGCGACGTGCCCACCTTGGCTTGATGGACAACATCGCCCTGGAAGGAGGGGTTATCGTAATAGCGCAGGGTCAGCCCGCCCAGCGAGCCATCTTCGGCGCGGAGCCAATCCTGCTCGATGGGGGGAATGTTCTTGTGAGTGGTGCAGCCGAGGGCATACGCCACGGAAACCTGATCCCCAAGGCGGGATGAAAGGGCCTCAAGCGGTGAAATCACATAATGGGGGTTGACTTGCGAGCTGCCCCCACCTTGGAAAGAAATCTTGTCGGCGTTGTTGCCAATCAAAGCAATTGTGCCAAGCTTTTCCTCTTCCAGCGGCAAGATATCATCTTCGTTTTTCAGCAAGACGATCGCCTCTCCGCCAACCTTGCGAATCAAGCGGCGGTGTTCAGGCCGATCGACAGCTTGCTCCGCCGGCAGATCGCCCTGATCGAGAGCGCCTGTGCGCAGCAAGGTGCGCAGCAAGCGACGAATTTTGTCGTCGATCGTTTGCTCTTCAACGCGCCCGCTGCGCACCGCTTCCAGGGCTTTGTCACCCATCCAGCGGGCGGGTCCAGGCATCTCCAAATCCAAACCGCTGGCGACGACGTCTTCGCTATAGGTGCCGTACCAGTCTGAGATCACCAAACCATCAAAGCCCCACTCATCTTTCAAGATATCGAGCAAAAGGGTGTCGTTCTCGCTGGCATACGTGCCATTGATGCGGTTATAAGCCGACATCAGCGTCCACACATCCGCCTCGTTCACCGCGGCTTTGAAAGGAGGCAAATAGATTTCTCGGAGGGCGCGCGGACGCACTTCGGAGCTGATCGAAAAACGCTCATATTCCTGGTCGTTGCAGACATAGTGTTTGACGCAAGCGCCCACCCCTTCGGCCTGTAACGCCCAGATGTAGGCGACAGCCATGCGCGCCGAGAGATAGGGGTCTTCGGAAAAGCACTCGAAGTTTCGCCCGGCCAAGGGGGCGCGGTGGATGTTGACCGTAGGCCCCAAGAGAACGTGCGCTCCTTTGTCTTTGGTCTCCTGCGCCAGGGCTTTTCCCACCTGTTCGATCAGGTCGGGGTTCCAGGTGGCACCCATTGCCATACCGACGGGGAAGCTGGCCGAAGTGATTTCATAGGTGTCGCGACCCTCTCCGCGCACACCGTTGGGGCCATCGCTCACTTTCAAAGCGGGGATACCCACCCGTTCGACGGCGTTCGTGTGCCACTGATCCGCGCCTGCAAGCAAGCAGATTTTCTCTTCTAAGGTCAATGAGGTCAAAATTCGATTGATTCGTTTTTCCATGATACTCCTCTAGATTGGATGATTTCCCAAAGTAACAGAGATTTGATGAATACGCTCGGGGGTCAGCGCCATGATTTGTTCGCGCTTGATTAGTGCTCCTGTTGATTCTAGGCGCTCAAAAGGCCGCAGTTCCCCATTGATTTGAATTGATTTTACAGCAATCTGATCATGTTCAAGATGAAGGGGATTTTGATAGCAAATGTTTAAGCGGCGGGAAGCGAAAACAGCATGGATGCTGGCTTCCCATCTGGGGTCATATTGCTCCTTAACCAATTGAGGCTGTAAAATCAAATCTCCTCGGCAACCCCGCACGCCAAACACTTCTGTCACCATGGTAAGCAGATACCAGCTCGCCGAGCCGGTCAAATAGGTGTACATGCCGCGGCCGTGAGCATTGAAATACTCCGGGATTCCCGGATAGATGCGGCTTATGGAAAAATCGACACTGTGACGATAGATTGTATCCAGCACTTTAAAACCTTCCCTAACCAAACCGCGCTGATACAACGCATTGGCATACATCACCGCCATATGGCTGAACATCGCCCCATTCTCTTTGTGCCCATAAGCAAAGCCGAAGGCGCGGCCCAGATTCATCAGCACCTCGCCAAAATCGGTGTTCAGGCGGTATCCCCCGACGCTGGGGTCATAAAGATAATCGTCAACGGTCCGGATAATCTGATGGGCTTGTTCATCCGTTGCAGTCTCTCCCATCAGTGGAAACACCTGCCCGGTGAGCGTGACGCGCACGCCCAGAGGGTGGCCGCCTTCGAGACGTTGGCCATCATTGTTGTAATAACCGTTAAACCAGCCGTGACCTCGATCATCCTGGACCCACTCCTGGGTGCGCAAATGGTTGTGCAGATGGTCTGCCTTGGCGCGCAAATCCGCAGCCAGTTCATCCAAAGCAACGTCAACACGCTCGCCGCTGACATGGCGCTCGACATGAACGAAATATACATCCAAGCGTTGGCGCTTCTCCTTCGGGTTGGCATAATCCACCGGGTCGCCCAGGCGATCTAATAACAGCAGCAACTCGCTTGCCAGTGAAACGCTGTCTACGCCGGTGGCTTCCAACTCTAAAGCGCACGCCGCCAATTGATGCAAGTTGTTGGCGTACAAGGCGGTGAAGGCAACGCTTTCGCCGCGGTCAGGGGCCATATCCAGGCCGTCATTCCAGTCGCCATCTTCAAGCTGAATGATATTATGTTCGCCCACGTGAAAGAAAGCGGTCAAATGCTGGACAAGCAAGTGCTCCAAGATGGAACCGCGATAGATCTCCCCCTCCGCCGTTCGCAATTCGGTGCCGTTATCGGGGCCCCAATCCTTGTCGATTCCCCTCGCTCTATCGGTGAGATGATCTTTGAAATAGGCCTGTTCACGGAGAAGGAAGTCGAGATCGCCGCTTTGATCGAGGTACAGCTTGATCGTCAACCAGGGCCAGGCGCCGTGATCCATCCACACACGGGAAATTTCATTGCGATCGGCCTTGAACTCGCCCGGATGGCTTCCGATGATGGTGGCGTTGCTGCCATCCATGCGTACACCGGCAAAGTTGCCCAGGAGCATCTCAGCGATGTCAGCCCGATCCATCAATAACAGGGCCAAAATATCTTGCCACAGATCGCGCCAACCGCGGCCGCCGCGGCCGTAATCATGGTAAGGCAGGAAAGAGTTGCCCAACAACCGCCGCAGAATCGGCTGGCAGGATACCCAGCGCATCCAGCCATCAAAACGAGAATCGCCTGTTTGGATTCGCAGCCTATCCAGGGCTAAATTCCACTCTTTTTTGGTCTGCTCGAGATGATGATCAAAGCGTTGAAGAGAGCTATATCGAGCCGTGACAGCCTCAGCGTCAGCATCATCGTCCAAAACGGCCAGTACCAGCACCCATGACCTTTGCTGGCCAGGTTCGAGCCGGACGGTTGGAAATCGCAATCCGCCCAGGGCTTCGTAGCCAGCGAACGTATCGCCCGCAACGGATGTCGGCGCTCTATTTTGAACAATCGCCCGGGGCCAATCCAGGCTGCCGCCTTCCCCAATGAAATCTTCCAACACAGGGAAGAATCCCTGGGGGAGCTGCTCTCGGTCGTCCCAACCAAAGACAGCATAGGAAGTCGTATTGGGAATATGGCCGCGCTCATCGAATGCCAGGGTGGGCTGCACCAAGACACCCTCCTGACGGCAAGTGATGCGATTCAACAAGGAGGTGACATGGCGGTGATCGCGCAGATTGTCGGCCGAGCGGCCAAAGATGGGGATCGCCGCCGTGGGAGTCAACGTTTGCGCCTGGGAGCCAGTGTTCACGATCGTCACCCGGATCAACTCGACCTGATCTTCCCCCTCGGGGACGACGTTGGTAATCTCGGCTTGTAAGCCTAAGCTGGCGCTCTCTCGAACCACCTTGTGCCACAACAGCCCCGCTTCGAGCGTGACCTGTTCTGGATCTTGCTCAAATCGCTCGGCTATTTGAGCGGCGGCGTTGCCCGTCAGTGACCAGGGGCCGTGCCCCTCAACGTAAACCCAGAAATTGCGCGCCGAACGGGTGTTATGTAAATCATCAACGGAAAGAGGCTGTGAAAAAAAGGTGTTCTGTCCGGTTTTGATGTCGCCATGAAGCGTGGGGGTGACAGCCGAGATCATGCCTGCATGGTTAACCAGCGGAAAATAGAGATAATTGGTCAGATGCGGCTGTTGCAGGCGAAAGGTTCCATTTTCATCGATAAACTGCCAACCAACTTGACTGGGATTCTTTTTCATTAAAAATAATTCTCCATGAAGACATGATTGTGTTTGCTCGGTGTTCAAGATTCGAGGCGGGACAACGGCTATGGAGACCATCGCCCCGCCTCATTAGGAGAAGTGTGAACCTAATGCTCGAAAAAAACTTCTATCAATGCAACGTCTCTATCGCGAACCATCTCGGCGTACGGGGAGGGAAGATCCGCTTGAGGAAAATCGAAACGTTGATGATTGGATGTGTGCAGCCTGATTTTGCTGGGAACGAGATTCCAGGTATCGGTTCGTTGAGGATGATGGTATGTCACGGGAACTTGACCCAAAAACTTGAAGCTGATCTGGTCCTGGGTGTCAAACAGCCACCCCGGGAGTGCCGGACGAAGTCTCAAGTGGAGGTTGCCCTGTCGGATGAAAAAAGGCTGCGGTCCCACCATGGCGAGCTGCCACATATGGATGAATTCCGCCGTCGCGCCGCTCAACCGAGCCACGAATCCCGCCCCATGGAGGGATTCGTCCGGGTGGGCGCTGCTAACAAGGAACGAGCTGTTTTCCAGCGGGCTGCGGCCATACCGTTCCACCGGGTGAAAACAGACCAATCCCTGTCGAGCTTCTGCCCAAAATTGCTGATACAAACCAGCCCGCAGCAAGCCCAGCAGATATTTGTAAGCCATGTGCAGCCAGATGGATTCGTTCTCCAGCCAGCCGGGTGTAAACGCTCGCGCCCGTCCAATTTCATGCGTTTGTTCTGCCAGGGAGGCGCTCACTTTATACATCTTCAATTTGGAATCGTATAAAGGGCCAGCCTGGACCGCCGCGTGGATCGATCGAGCTTGTTTTTGACCAGCAACCACCTTCAAAGCACGGACCGGTCCTTCCAAAAACGGAGGCAGCGCCGAGGGACGGAATTGTTTGGCCTGAATGTAGGGCCTGCCCTGCCCATCGAGGCGGGGCGTTCCCTTTTCATCCTGCAAGATTTCATAACTGTCGACTTCATAGCGGAAGTACGTCGGCGTCAGACCTTCCTGTGCCCACGTTTCAGCCCGTTTGATACCTTCTCGTATTCGTCCCTCAAAGAGTTCCAGAACCGGATCCAGGCCCGAGAGCGTATAAATTACATCCTCGCCTGAAAAGGCCGAATAGACTCGATCCCGGTAGGTTTCCCGCAGTTGGTTGGCGTGATCCCACCAAAGGAAAGGATCCTGTTCTGAGCTTGTCAGATCGGCCAGCGCATCGAGATAATCGCCAAACTCGGCGGGCAGGGCAACCTGCTCATCTGAATCTTGTGCGACTATCGATTCACGCAGAAAACGGATCAAACGGAGCAGTTCATAGGTCTCAGCCATGGAACTACCGAACAAGCCGGGCAGCCCGTTGAGAGCATCATACCAGCCCGGTTTGCCCGCCTCCATTTCGATGCCCATCCCGGCCGGATCGAGGGTGCCGAACTTGATCCCGGCCAAGAGGACTAACTTTGCAAAGATGGTAGCGCCATAGATGTCGCCCTCCGGCGTGCGCACCCAGCCGCTTTCGTCCGTGTGCTTCAGGGCATGATATTGGCGCGGCCCCTGCTCGGTGAGCACATAACGCTCACGGCGGGGGAGTACCTGGGCCGGGCTCTTGTAGAAAGGAAGATCCGCTGCCCCAAAAAAAAGGTTGGTTTCCCTTTCCGGGTAGATGGCCAAGAACGACTCGATCTGGTCGAGAATGTATGTCCAATGATCGATCCAAAATCCCTCGCCAAAATCGGCTTCAAGGTTGGCTACAGCGTGGGCGATGACCCGGTCAAAAAAATCTTGCCGAGAAACCGACAAGTCGATATGATGATCGGCGATGAATTTGAGCAGTTCGCCCGGGGTAAAGTTTCGTCCCAACAAGGGAGAGAGTTTTTCCGGTGCTGTAACCAACGTCAAAATAGACTCCCGGGCCTCAGCAGGAAGCTGAAAACTGGTTCCTTGAATCACCAGGGGATTATACCCGTCTAACTGGATCAAGCTCAAAAAATCGCGAATGTTCTGCGCTTCAACGTCGGGCTTGAGACGTACATCCATGCGGCGGTTCTGGTTGACATCGCGATAATTTCCATTGCCATGGGAAAAGAATTCTGCCGCCAGGAAAAAATCGTTGTAGTCGCGCTCCAAATCACCGTGTTTTCGGGAGTAGATATAATAGCTATGCTGCCGCGGTGAACCGCCCAACATCACCGGCCATCCACCCCGGAGCAGGTTATCGAGAAACGTTTGGCGGACATAAGCATCGAAGCGCGGTGATGCCGTTTGGGTGTGGACGGTTTCGGTAAGATCATGAACAAGCTTCTGGGCCTGATCCCGCTTTTCATCCAGATAAGCAGGATCGCTGAGGCGAGGGGCTTGCTTGAGCAGATTCTCATAGCCGGTGACATGGCCGTAAACGCTTTGCAGCGTGACCGACTCCCCTGGCTGAAGCAATTTTGTCAGGCCAAAAAAGGCACACGGCGTCTTACCAGTGTCAATTTGCGGCATAGCCAATAAATCATCCAGCGAGTGATCAAGAAACCTGGCAGGGGCGTACAACGAAGTATCTTCCCCAAAAACGAGCGCCGGGTCGATGATGACGGGGAGTTGTTGAACAGCTTGATTCAGTTCGCTGGAGCCCAAGGCAAAGTGGCCGGCCACAATCGTAGATACTTCGGCGCGATCAGCAGCGGAAGCGCGCAAACGATAAAAGGGTTTGTTCTGCTGATAGTGCTCAACCTGCATCCAGGCTTCAATCGTGCGGCTGACGTGTTTGAGGGCGCCGTTGTCTACCCCGTAAGGAATCACGGCAGGCAAGCCGTCAAGCAATTCAAGGTCGATGGTTTCGCTTCCTGTATTTTCAATCGTAACCTGACGAACCAGTCCGGCTAAAGGCTCTCCTGGCAAGATGAAGTAACGCACCTGGGTGTCAAGCCCAATTTGCTGATGACATTCCCTTAGCTCCAATTCGTTCATGCCGATATGCATCTGGCGTCTGGGTTGACCCGGCGACCAGGGGGCAAAGGGTTCGTAGAACGTGTTGTTAGTTTGTCTTTGCAGTTTGATGAACGTGCGGAATCCCACCGAGGAGGTCAGGCGGTAGGCCTTATTAGCAGGCTGAAACTCAAGGATGGGTTTCTCTTTACTCTCTACCCCAAAGCTGGCAATCCCTTGACCGCGATTGACATAAAACACCCACATGGGCACGCCCCAGCGCCCGGCAATACCCGGAAGGAAGCTGCTAAAGGGACGCTTTCTGTCATAGTCCGAGAGGACATAGCGACCAAATTTGTCAAAGGGATAGGATTCTAGAGCAGAGGTCATTGGTTTCCAACGTTTTCTCGCGATTATGGTTGATGGGTGATGGCAAGTTTTACAGTGTCAAGTCGTCTAAGCTGGCCAGATTTTACGGCCACCCCCGGGAGGGACAATGTCATCAATTTGATCCAGTTCTTCGCTCGAGAGAGGCTCCAATTGGCCCGCCTGGATATTCGCCTTGGCTTGGTCGACATTTTTGATCCCCGGAATGACGGTGGATACGGCGGGGTGAGCAATCACAAATTGTAGCGCCAACTGCGCCAGCGTGCGCTCTTGGGCCAAGGGCCGCAATTTTTCAACAGTTTCTAAATCTTTCAAGAAGGTCTGATACTCATCCTCATTTTCATGCCAACGGCGCCGGAAATCTCCCTCAGGGAAGCGCATTTCTTTGGTGAACTTGCCCGTCAAGATTCCCATCGCCAATGCGCCGCGCACAATCACGCCAATATCGTGTTCCTGGCAATAAGGGAAGATATTTTCTTCGGCTGTACGGTTGAGAATGCTATAGTCGATTTGCAAGGTGGCGCAGCCCCCATCGTGATTAAACGCTTGAAGGTACTCAAAATTGCTGGTACTGACGCCATAGGCCCTGACCTTGCCATCTTTTTGGAGCCGCTGAAAACCTTCGAGAAAGTTTTCCATGGTGGGATCTCGAAAATCAATATGGCTTTGGATGACATCGATATAGTCGGTCTTCAGCCGTTTGAGATTGGTCTCTACGCCGGCGACCAGCTTCTCTGGGGTTGTATAGGCAGAGGTTTCATTTTCACCATCGAAGTTTTGCCAACCAATTTTGGTGGCGACAATGAATTTGTCCCGACGACCCTGTATAGCTTTTCCGAGCAATTCTTCACTATGGCCTCCACCATATACATCGGCGGTATCGAAGAAGTTGACCCCGTGATCGAGGGCAAAATCAATGGCGCCAAAGATCTTTTGGTCGTCTGTTGAACCCCAGGCATCCCCACCGGCAGCCCATAGTCCAAAACCAATTTCCGATACTTCCAATCCGCTCTTGCCAAGAACTCTGCGGTTCAATACATCCTTATTCTCATTCATCAGTTTCTCCTTTCTCATAAACTATACTAATATGCGTAAGTCCTTGATGGGCTTTTCACCACGAAGACACACGCTTTGCGTCCCTGCGGGAAGAACACAAAGTTTTTCTTTCGCTCGCTCTGCGTGCTTCGCATGCGTGCCCTTGGCATGTTCACAAAGGATTCTTTGTGTCCTTTGTTCCTCGCCGC
>CAZXXW010000123.1:0-11205 GCA_964644835.1 uncultured Anaerolineales bacterium | reverse complement strand
GAATCTCCTGCGGCAACCAACCGGCGAAAACCCCCCGCGAGCGTGAATCTGAACGCTGAAAGCAAGTAAGAGGATCGGTTGACCCCGTTATCTGTCCCAAGGAGATACCTTTCGATGAAGGGTAATCCGGGTGGAACCGTGCGAACGTGCAGCTCGCGCCCCGGCAGGGCGTGAGTTTTTTTGTTTTAAACGTGGTGTACTGATGAAGATGAATGAGCTGGACTCTTATTCGATTTTCCGAGCAACACGAGGCTGTTTCTTGACTAGCAAGCCCGTGAAGCCTGCGCGCTCAGAAGTTGTAGTTAAGCAGAACACATAATATCCTCTTTTTCATGAGGAAGCCAGGAGAACAAGAAGCGAAATTCAAGTCTTCCTGGATTCCTAAGAAAAAACCATCGTTCAAGACATTGATAACGATTAGATGAAATTAAAAGTAAGAATGGGTTGGCCGCTTTCAATCGACATCGTCTCCGGCCAACCTGATTAGGAGTAAAAAATGGCTCAAAAAGAAAAAAAACGTTACGAAGATTCGGAGCTTTATCGTATCCGCCACTCGGCGGCTCACGTGATGGCTCAAGCCGTCCTGGATATGTTTCCCGACGAGGCCAAGTTCGCCATCGGCCCCGCTATCGAAGACGGCTTCTACTATGATTTCGATTTACCCCGGGCGCTGACACCCGAAGATTTGGACAAGATCGAGAAGCGAATGCGTCAAATCATCGCCGGGCAACACCCTTTCGAGCGGGAAGAAGTCAGTGCCGAAGAGGCCAAAGAACGTTTTGCCAACCAACCCTACAAGCTCGAGTTGATCGAAGACTTGGAGAAGGGTGAATTCGACGAGCACGGCGAACCTGTCGATGAGCAGCCCGAAATTTCTTTCTACAAGCACGGAGATTTCGTCGACTTGTGCCGCGGGCCGCACGTGGAGCACACCGGCAAGATCAACCCCTCGGCAGTCAAGCTGCTCAATATCGCCGGAGCCTATTGGCGCGGCGATGAAAATCGGGCCATGCTCCAGCGCATCTACGGCACGGCCTGGAAGAACAAGAAACAACTCAAAGCCTATCTGAACAAGCTCGAAGAGGCCAAAAAGCGCGATCACCGTCGCTTGGGCAAAGATTTAGACCTGTTCAGCACGTCACAAGAAGTGGGCAGCGGCTTGATCTTGTGGCATCCCAAAGGCGCCTTGATCCGCTACCTGGCCGAGGATTACTGCAAGAAAGAGCATCTCGCCAACGGCTACGATTTTGTTTATACCCCCCACATCGGGCGCGCCCATCTTTGGGAGAAAAGCGGTCACTTGAAATGGTACGGCGAAAACATGTATTCTCCCATCGAAGTCGATGAGGAAGAATACTACCTTAAGCCGATGAACTGCCCCTTCCACATCGAGATTTACAAGAAGGGCATTCGCAGCTACCGTGACCTCCCCATGCGCACAGCAGAATGGGGCACGGTCTATCGCTACGAGCGCAGCGGCGTGCTCCACGGCTTGATGCGGGTGCGCGGCTTCACGCAGGACGACGCCCACATCTTCTGCCAACCGGAGCAGATGCCCGAGGAGATCGACCGGGTGCTCAATTTCTGCCTGCATATCTTGCGCGGCTTTGGGATGACGACGTTCAAGGCCTACCTGTCCACGCGCGATCCCAATAAATCGGCCGGTGATCCCAAACGCTGGGATAACGCCACCGAGGCGTTGCGCGCCGCCCTGGAACGGGCCGAACTGCCCTACGATGTCGACGAAGGTGGCGCCGCTTTCTACGGCCCCAAGATCGACCTGAAGATGATCGACGCGATTGGCCGTGAGTGGCAGTTGAGCACGATTCAGTTCGACTTCAACCTGGCCGACCGCTTTGACCTCACCTACGTGGGCGAAGACGGCGAGCAGCATCGCCCCTACCTGATCCACCGGGCCTTGCTCGGTTCGATGGAACGGTTCATGGGCGTGCTGATCGAGCATTACGGCGGGGCCTTCCCCCTGTGGCTGTCGCCTGTGCAAGCGGTGCTGATCCCGATTGCCGACCGGCACATCCCCTACGCCGAGGAAGTGGCCGAGAAGTTGAAGGCCGGCGGAATCCGCGTCGAGGTGGACGACCGCAGCGACCGGATGAACGCCAAGATCCGCGATGCCCAGAACGAGAAGATACCCTACATGCTGGTCGTCGGCGATCGCGAGGCCGAAAACGGCACCGTGGCGCCGCGCCTGCGCTCCGAGGAGCGTCTCGGCGCTATGCCCGTCGACGATATCCTCGACCGCATGCAGCAAGAGATCATGGATCACGCCTAGTAGTTCACCACAACAACAACCCCTGGCAACATCGCTCTGCAGTGTTGCCAGGGGTAAATCTCTCTATAGCATTGTGGGAAACGCAGAATCTATAAAGTAAGGTCTTACTATCCTGGCACATCAAAAAGGGAGGAGAAATAAGCCACAGATGAATACGATGAACACAGATAAGATGGGTAAAACTGATGCGAAAATCAACGATATTACCCATGCAATCATTGGTTCTGCGTATACTGTCAGCAATTCCTTGGGCACAGGATTTCTCGAAAAAGTTTACGAGAACTCGCTTGCTCATGAGATTCAAAAATCCGGTTTACAGGTAACGCAACAATATCCCATTGATGTGATATACGACGGCATCGTCGTCGGTAAATATTTCGCGGACTTGGTGGTCGAGAAAGAAGTTATCGTTGAGATCAAAGCGATCAGAAGTCTCACGGATCTTCACGCTGCTCAATGCCTAAATTATCTTCGCGCAACAGATATGGTGGTATGTCTTTTGCTAAACTTTGGACGACCAAAAGTTCAAGTCAAACGTATTTTGCCTCATCAGAATTGGAAGAAAATCTGATAAAAATCCGTGCTTATCCTATTTATCCATGGCTAACTTAAAAAACAACCTCCTGGAGAAAGAGACCAAAAGGTTGTTTTTGTCGAATGAATGCCTGGCTAGCGTTTGGAACGGTTCTTGGAGGGGAGACGATACGTTTCCGGCCCGGGAGGGAGGAAAGGAATCTCGATCACTTCATAGCGAATCAGCAGCCACACGGTTCCGGCCAGGGCCATCAACCCGGCGATCAGACGCGAGTAGCTCAAACCCGTGCCGGGAATGCGCGGCTGGTCGGGGCGGAAGGCCTCGATGATCACGCGGCCAACCCCCGCAGCGACGAGCCAGCCCGCAAAAGCAGTCCCCGGCTTGATCTTGTCCTCATAGCGGCGCACCAGCCACAAGAGCAGACCGACAGTGAGGAAATTCCAGATCATCTCGTAGGCAAAGGTGGGATGGAATCGGGTGGTATCCACGGGATAGCGGTCCAGATTGTTCCAGGGCGGAATCCGGTTTTCTGGCGAGATGGGGATGCCCCAGGGCAAGTCCGTCGGGGGGCCATACAATTCCTGGTTGATGAAGTTGGCCGGGCGGGCAACGGCTTGGCCGATCAACAGGCCGGGCGCGACGGCGTCCATCAGCAGCAAGAGATCGACCTTGTTCTTGCGGGCAAACAAATAAGCCGCCAGCAAACCAAAGACGATACCGCCAAAAATGTGCAGACCACCCTCTTGGATCCGGATGATGCGGCCCGGATTCTCAAGATAGGTGCGGCCACCACCGAGGATGTCGTTGAGCACGTACCAAATTCGGGAACCAATCACCGCAGAGGGCAGCACCCACAGGAGCGCGTCCCAGACAGTCTCGGCTTTGCCCCCTTGGCGGGTGATTTCCTTTTCGGTCACCCAGCCGCCCACAAAAACGCCGATGGCGATGAGCAAGCCGTACCAGCGAAAAGCAAGGTGGATGTTTCCAATATCGATGCTAAAAATAACGGGGTCAATCATAACAATCTCCTAATGCAATGATTTTAACGCAGAGGTGCAGAGTAGCAAAGGCGCAGAGTTCAATTTCTTCTCCGCGTCTCTATCTCTCCCCGCCTCTGCGTTAAGCTTTTGATCTTCGAAATAGCTCAGAAACTTACTCCAGATACCCCAACCCGCGGAGACGTTCCGCAATCTGTTCGTCCTCCAGGTCTACGTTGGCGGAGGATAGCCCCTCGGGGCGTCTGGCGCGGCAGTCGGCCAGAAACTCGTCCAACTCGCGGCCCATCATCTCCGAGAGTTCGGTTTCATTGTCCAGGGCAGCCATCTCCCCGGGGTCAGAGTCCAGGTTGAAGAGGTCGTCGCGCACAGCCTCAACCCGAATCAATTTATAAGCACGGTGGTAGCATGCCCAACGATTGGCCTTGGCAGCGAAAGCGCCCACCAGGGCGGGAGCGTGCTTTTCCATGATCGAGGTCATGTTATCGGGTGGGTAGGCTTCGCTGTACACGCGCCCGGGGTCGACGGCACGCTCTAAGTTGTGGTCGCTAATTTTAACGGTGCCAACTTGCTCGCCGGTAACGGTTTCAACACCGGCAGCAGCTAACACGGTGTGGAAGAGGCTCCTGGTCGAAACGCGCTGATCCACCCGCCGGCCGCGCGTTTGTCCCGGAAAGCGAATCATCAGGGGAACGTGAACCAACTCTTGATAAGCACCCAGCCCATGGCCCATAATCTTGTGTTCGCCCAACATTTCACCATGATCGCTGACGATCACGACCAGGGTATTCCCCTGTTCGGGCCGGTCCAATTCGGCCAACAGCGACGCCAAAAGGTGATCCTGGTAGGCAACCTCGGCGTCGTACATGTCGTGCAGCGTTTTCGCTTCGATCGCTGAGAGCGGTTGCTTCAGGGGCAGCAGCCAGCGCAAGGCCTGCTTATTATAGCGATTGATGAAATCGCTGGCCGCCTTTTCCTCTTTGACGACGGGGGCAAACTGGCGGGTGAACCGTTCCGGCGGCGTGTAGGGCAAATGCGGCTCCATCAAATTGAGAAAAACGAATTGCGGTTTGTCGCTTTGACCGAAATCGCTCAAAAAGCTGGTCGTGTCGCGGATCGAGCGGCGGGTGTCACCTTTGAAATTAGCATGCCGCGTCCACAACGAGACCAGGGAGGGATTCAGGATCGTGCCAAAGACGGTCGGAGAGGCGGCGACGGCTTGTTGGATCGGCTGGGCAATTTGATTAAGGAGCTTCCGGTACCAACATCGCAACCTGGTGAGCAGCCATGAGGCTTTGCCCCGTTCCGCGGCCGGGGGTGATGGGATCGCGCCACCGTAATTGTAGAACGCCTCGAACCCGCGGCGGAGTCCGTTCTCCAGCACACCGACGAGGGGATTGTTGCAAAACCCGGTCGTCTGGTAGCCTTCTCGCTGGAGCACCTCGGCCAGCGTCGGAAACGCATCGCTGAGGGCATCCGCTGCTTGAATCGTACCGTGAGTGCTGGGATACTCCCCGCTGAACAGGGATGCATGCACGGGGATCGTCCACTGTGCCGGAGAAATAGCGCGCTCGAACAGCGTGGCGCCATCGGTGAAGGCATCCAGATTGGGCGTCGTCCCCCGCGGATAGCCGTAACAGCCCAGCCGGTCGACGCGGTGGGTATCCAGAACGATGAAGACGATGTCAGGTTTCGATCGTAGCATAAGCTAAACAAAAGCCCCAAATAAAACCAGGCTCACGAAAATCAGGCCGCCCGTCAGCATCCCGGCAACCAACTCGACCACAGTGTGGCGGCGCAGGTAATAGCGAATGAAAAAGGTCATCCCGATCAGGGGGGATAAGCTCATCCCCACCGCAGGCCCGAAGGTGATCCCGGCAAACAGAACGACCAGAGTAATACCGGTCATGTGGGCGCTGATCAGGAAGAAATTATTCAGCAGACCCAGCGAGGCCAGGGCAAGCACATCGGACAAAACAAAGGTGAGCAGCCTGGGTGAACTGCCCCATGCCCGCAAGATCAGGTAGGCGCCTCCGGCCCCGAGAACGCCAAGCAGGTAAGGAATCTGGCGTTGGCGGGGGTCGCTGATGTGCAAATCGCCGATCTTGCCCCGCCGCATCTGAGAAACAATATAAAAGAGAGGGAGCAGCGATGCCAGCGTGCCAAAAACAGCCGCGTGCAGCCCGCCCTCCCAGGCAGGCTGTTCACCCAGGGCGATCACAAACCCAAAGATGGCGTAAACGCTTGGAGGGCTGAACACATCCGAATAGAGGCGCGCGGCGCGAATCCCCGCCGTGCGATTTTCTTTGAGGATGTCCAAGGGTTTACGCTCCATCGTCATACAAGACAATTTTCTACAAGCTGCTGACCGATTTGGCCTCAAACCGAGGAATTCTACCATGTATAAAGACATATTGTATCACCACCGGGAAAAGGGTGTGAGCAGCGCGATCAAAACAACTTAATCTCCGTTGGTGCTATAATCTCAGCGGGCAATCAAAAATGGCCGGGCCCACGCTTGCCGGCCATCTTTTTTGATGCTGTCTACATTCTAATCAAAAACACCGTTCCACCGAGAAACCACGCCATGACATCCTTACGCTTTCAAACTTTGCTGTTCGCAGCCATCCGGACGATCATCAACACCATGTACCGCATGGTCTATCCGTTTTTGCCCACCTTTAGCCGCTCCCTGGGCGTGGATATTACCGCCCTCTCGCAGGCGTTGGCGAATCGCTCCTTGGCAGCAGGGCTGGGCCCTCTTCTTGCCACCATCGCAGACCGGCGCGGGCGCAAGATCGGCATGCTCCTGGGCATCGCCCTTTTCCTCGGCGGCACCGCGGTCGTGATCATCTGGCCATCCTTCCCCGGTTTTGTGATCATGCTAATTCTCGCCGGCTTGGGGAAGGCTTGCTTCGACCCCTCGATGCAGGCTTACGTCGGAGACCGGATTCCCTATCAACAGCGCGGGCGCGCTTTAGCGGTCACAGAGTTGGGCTGGTCGCTCAGTTTCATCTTCGGAATCCCTTTGATGAGCGTGTTGATCAACCGTTGGGGATGGCAGTCCCCCTTTCTCGCCCTGGGGCTCTTGATATCCATCTCCATGGCCGCACTGGTCTGGGCCATTCCCGCCGATTCCCCTGATGCCGACGAAAAAACCAACGCTTGGCACAATTTCCGCCAAGTGTTCAGCTATCCGCCCGCCCTGGCCGGGTTAGCAGTCGGGCTGTTGACCGTGGCAGCCAATGAGAGCATCAATTTGGTCTTCGGCGTTTGGATGGAAAGCGCCTTCGGCCTCAAAATTCTCGCCTTGGGGGGCACCGCGGCCGTGATCGGCCTTGCCGAATTGGGCGGTGAAACCGTGGTGGGCATAGTGGTCGACAGGTTGGGCAAAGTGCGCGCTGTCAGCATCGGCTTGATCGCCAATTGTGTCGTTTCGGTGTTCTTTCCCCTTGTCGGCGACACATTCTTGGTAGCCGTCGTCGTTCTTTTCCTGTTCTACCTTTCCTTCGAGTTCACCTTGGTCAGTTCCATCCCGATGATGACAGAAATTTTGCCCGATTCACGGGCAACCGTGATGGCCTTTTACATGGCTACTCTCTCGCTTGGGCGCGCAGTCAGCGCCCTGATCGCCCCTCAGCTATACGCCTGGGGGATCGGCGCGAGCGCAGCGGCAGCGGTTCTTTTCAACATCTCCGCGATCTTGATTTTAAGGATGGTAAGGAAAGCGATACCTTAACCATGTAACCTGCAGCGTTCGAGTCGCATCTAAAGGAATGATCAACAAAATTTTTCAATTTTACAGGATGTGATGATGACAAAACGAAATAGCTTCCGTCCCTTTTTGATCGTCCTGGGAGCGGTGCTGCTGCTCGCAGGACTCGCCCTGGTGATAAACTACCGTCAACCCGAAGCCGATACAGATGGAGATGGAGGGGTGGGGATGATCCCAGCAAAGATGGACAAACCCGCTCCGCAGCTTGCTCTCGTTGATCTCAGCGGTGATTCGGTCTCCCTGGATGACTACGCCGGGAAGGTCGTGTTCGTCAATCATTGGGCCACTTGGTGCCCGCCCTGCCGCGCCGAAATGCCGGAACTAGAGGCCTATTACCGCGCTCATCGAGAAGAGGGGTTTACCCTCATCGCGATCAACGCAGGTGAATCTGCCAAGGATGTCAAGCCCTTCGTCGAAGACCTCGATTTGAGCCTCCCTGTTTGGATCGATCTCCAAGGAGAAGCGATGAGAGCGTTTGGCGTCAACGGCCTGCCGACCTCGTTTGTAATCGACCAATCGGGGACAATCGTCCAGGCCTGGCCCGGGGCGATCACCCTGGAACAATTAGAAGAACACGTCACACCGTTGTTGAATCAATAGCGATAGAAATGAATGGAGGAAAGGATGAAAGCAAAAGTTAGCTGGCAAGGCGATATGGTTTTCAGCGGCACGGCCGACACCGGCTTTGAAGTGCCCCTAGACGCAAAACCCAAAGTGGGCGGCAAAGACCAAGGTTTCCGCCCGATGGAACTGATGGCCATCAGCCTGGCAGGCTGCACGGCCATGGATGTGATCTCGATTTTGCAAAAGAAGCGCCAGGATGTGACCGATTACGAGGTCAAGGTGCAGGCTGCGCGCGCCGACGAACATCCCAAGGTTTTCACCGAGGCGGCGATCGAGTACCACGTCACCGGCCACGATGTCGACGAAAAAGCAGTCAAGCGCTCGATGGAGCTGTCAGCAACTCGGTACTGCCCTGCTCAGAATATGCTCGCCGATGTCTTTCCGATCGCTTTGAAGTATTTCATCTACGAGGACAAGGAAAACGGTGAGCGCGACTTGTTGGTCAGCGGGGAATTGTCGGTTTAGCTTTCACCACAAGTTTCACCACAGTAGTGCAAAACCAAACATGCAAAGCTTTTCTCTGTGTTCTTTGTGGCTTTGTGGTGAAAAAAATCGGTGTTAACGTTGCGTTCGTCAGTTCAATCGACCCAGCCGTTTGAGAATCCGCAAGACCAAAAACGTCAGCCACGGGGAGGGGGATTTCTTGTCGGCGAAGGACCAGCCTTTCCAGGCCCGGTACATGGACGTGGCCGTGTAGCGGCCTTGCTCTTCGGCCTGATCGCCCAGCGCTGTGACCATCTCCTCGAAACGGGGATCGCCGTGCGCCTGGGGGAATTGGCTGAACACATCGACCACGTGGAGCAGGTTGTACCAGACCAGGGGGTACTTCAGTTTGCGGAAGTCGGTGCCGATGCCGAACAAATAGAGCTTGCCCTCCTGTTGATGCTCCCAATGCCCTAGCAGCATCTCGACTCCCTTGTCTGCCGCGGGACTCTCGACCAAGTCCGGGACCTGGGCCAAGGCCTTTAGGGCGTAGACATTGGCAATCGGGCAGGGATCGTCTTTGCGCCCAGGGCCATGGAATCCGCTCACCCCGTGATCAAAAAGCTGATCACGCTGGTCACATAGCCAATCAGGCCAACGACCAGGCTCAGCGAGGCCAGGTGGTACCGGCTTGTGCGGGCATTGCGCTGGTGAATCAATTTGAGCAACGATTGGTCAATGCTGCTGGAGCGCAGTCGCGTACACCAGCGCAACCGCAAGGGGCCTGCCATCAGAATCAGGGCGGACAACAGCACCAAGATCAGGCCCGAGGCAATCGAAAAACGGGCCAAAAGGCTTGAACCCGCGATCCGCGGCCCTGAAAAACCGGTGATCGTCAGGGTGATGGTAATCAAGCTCAGCAGCATCTGAGCGCGGTTCTGAAGCACATTAAAGGAGTCGGTCAGGTTGGCGTATAATTTTTCAGCCTGATTTTCTCCTCCATAGATGGCTTTAAGGTGATCAAGCTCCTCATCGGGACTCAGTTTATTGGCATCAAAAATTCGCATCTTGGCACGTCTCTTTCCAAAATAGGCATTACAGATTTAAGTTAATCATAACGCACTTTTACCGCAGCGCGACACGTAGGCCATAACACCAAATCGACCTGCTACCGTTGTGCCACTCTCAAGAAAATTCTAATAAAAGTCTTACAATCCAGCCTCAACAGTATGTTATACTCTTTTGCGTGTGAAACAGAAGTTCTGAAAAAATAAGCGAAAAACTTTGATTTGGAACCCATGCGTAACCGAAAAACAGTAAATTTTATCTAGTAGAAGGAGTTCCAAATCATGACCAAAGAACAAGGTACAGTTAAGTGGTTCAACGGCGCCAAAGGCTACGGCTTTATTGAGCGCGACGAAGGCGAAGATGTCTTCGTTCATTACAATGCAATTATCGGCGATGGGTATAAAAACCTTGACGAAGGCCAACGAGTAGAATTCAACGTTGTGCAAGCCGATAAAGGCCCCCAAGCTCAGGACGTTGTAGCAATCTAAAACAACTGATTGAAACTACAAAAACAGGCCAGCGAAGTTCGCTGGCCTGTTTTTTTGTTAACTCTATTCAACAGGTCAGGTGCAGGGCGGCGACGGTCTCTTTCTCCTGGCTGATCTGATTGTAAACTTGGCAGGCTTTCTCCGTCTTGTGGATGATTACCTCGATGCCCTGCCCCTCAACGTGCTTGCGAGTACTGGCGGGAACCGACATGCGGCCATTGGCTCCTTTGCCGATGATCAAAACCTGTGGGGAAGCTGCCAGCACCTTTTCAAGGTCATCCATGCTCAAAGAGTGACCCTGATCCCGCCACCAGTTGGACATCACCCGGTCGGGAAAGATGATCACGTCGCTGCTGTAGGACTGATCGTCGATGACGATGTACCCAAACCTGTAATCCTCGATGTGAGGGGGATTGTGATTCGTCATTTGATAACCTCCTTTGACTGATTCACTTGCTTGGCTATATTATAAAGGCATTCACCGGTAACGCTCATCATCAAAACCTCGCTCCCTTAAACAAAACAACCCCAAAGGAAAGCCCTTGGGGTTTGCAAAAGATAGATTTGCAGGAAACCCGGATTCTAGCTACCATCACTTTGAACTGTCCGTCGGTCGAGTTCCCGCGCCTCGCTGTGCGCATCTTCGGCGTTGCGTGCCGTTGGCAAGTGAAACGTAGGGAGTATCGAGACCAGAACAGCGTTACGCTACCTAGACTGATATGCGTAAGTCCTTGATATGTTTCTTGCTTTGCACGCCGATGGCGACCACGAAGACACGCACGTTGTGTCCCTTACGGAAAGAGCACAAAGTTTTTCTTTCGCTTTGCGTGCCCTTGGCAGGTTCACAAAGGATTCTTTGTGTCCTTTGTTCCTCGCCGCTAGGCGTGCTTCGCATGTGGTGAAGTAACCCGCCAGGAGATGAATTCTCCTGGTTACAAAACAACGCCCCTTGATGAAGTTTAAGAAAATAATCCGGTAATAGCTGTTCTCGCTGTCCGCCTGGAGCT
>CAZXXW010000122.1:0-11226 GCA_964644835.1 uncultured Anaerolineales bacterium | reverse complement strand
GCGATCGTTTTTTTCCGTTTGGGGGACTTCTACGAAACCTTCGATGAGGATGCCGAAACCGTTTCCCGTGTCTTAGACATTGTGCTCACCTCCCGCAACGTGGGCAAGGGTAACCGCGTTCCCATGGCCGGAATCCCTCATCACGCTGCTGAAAATTACCTGGGCCGCTTGATCGATAAGGGCTACCACATTGCCATTTGCGAGCAAGTCGGCGATGAGCCTGTCAATGGCCTGATGCCCCGTGAGGTGGTTCGCGTTGTCACGCCGGGAACGGTGGTCGAACCCGGCTTGTTGCCCGGTGATGCCAACAACTATCTCGCCTGTGCCGTCCTCGAAGAAGACCGCGCCGGGGTTGCCTATGTCGACATCACCACCGGAGAGTTCGCCGCTACCGAGTTGCGCGGCGAAGATGTCGATGTCTATGAAATCCTCAACGCTGAGTTGATTCGCCTCGGCCCGGTCGAGATTCTCCATCCCGATAATATCACTCTGGCCGATGAACTGCCCGGTTATCTCACCTCCTGGCCCGATTGGCGTTTTGAGCAGGCCCGCTGCGAAGAAGCAATCCTCGATCATTTCGATGTCGCTTCGCTGGACGGCTTTGGCGTGCGCGGCTTGCCGCTGGCGGTGCGCGCTGCCGGGGGCATCCTCCAATATCTCCAAGAAACGCGCCCCTCCGCGCTGGAATTGCTCACCGGCTTGAGTTCCTACCATCTCACCGAATTCATGACTCTCGATGCCGCCACCCGGCGCAACCTGGAACTGACCGAAACGATCCGCGGCGACCGCGTCGATGGCTCGTTGCTCGGTGTTCTCGATCACACCGTCACGCCGATGGGCAAGCGCCTGATGCGCCAGTGGGTTAGTAAGCCGCTGCTTGATGTCGAGCAAATTCACCGGCGCCAAGATGGCGTAGAATACTTTTTTGAGAATGGCTTGACCCGGGCCGAGATTCGCCAGGCCTTCAAGCCGATCGTTGACCTGGAGCGATTGGCGAACCGTGTTGTTGGCGGCACAGCCCACCCCCGCGACTTGGTTGCCATCCGTGAGACGCTGCGCTTGCTCCCCGGCCTGCGTGGCCTGATCCCCGCTGACACCCCAGCTCTCCAAACGACGTTGGAAGACTTCAAGCTGTGTAAAGAAGAACTCGATCTGCTCGAAAACGCCCTCTCCGACGAACCTCCCGCCACGCTGGGAACCATTGGGGTCATCCGCCGCGGCTTCTCCTCCGAATTGGACGATGTCTTTGACTCATCCGAGCATGCCCGCACCTGGATCGAGGAACTAGAGCCAAAAGAACGCGAGCGCACCGGGATCTCTTCGCTCAAAGTAGGCTATAACAAAGTTTTCGGTTATTACATCGAGGTGACCAAAGCAAATACCGATAAAGTTCCCGACGATTACATCCGCAAACAGACGCTGGTGCGCGCCGAGCGTTACATCACGCCGGAACTGAAAGAATACGAAAATTTGGTCCTCAACGCCGAAGAAGAACTCAAGGAGATCGAGCGGCGCGTTTTCCAGCGAGTTTGCCGGCGCCTGGCCCGAACGGCCAAGCGATTGCTCGCCACAGCGCGGGCGCTTGCCCGGCTCGATGTCTTTTCGACCCTGGCCGAAGTGGCCGCCCTGAATGCCTACGTGCGCCCTGAAGTCGTTGCTGACGATGTCCTTGCCATCGAAGATAGCAGACACCCTGTTGTCGAGCATATGATGCCCCCCGGCAAGCGGTTTGTGCCCAATGACGCCGTCCTCGAAGAGGGAGAGCGCATCCGCATCGTTACCGGTCCGAACATGAGCGGCAAATCGACCTTCTTGCGCCAGGTTGCCCTGATCACACTGATGGCCCAGATGGGAAGCTTTGTTCCCGCCAAATCGGCCCGGATTGGTTTGGTCGATCGCATTTTTACTCGCATCGGTGCCCAGGATGAAATCCACGCTGGGCAGTCGACCTTCATGGTCGAGATGGTCGAGACGGCCAACATTTTAAATCACGCCACGCCGCGCAGTTTGCTGATCCTGGATGAAATTGGGCGCGGTACCAGCACCTATGACGGCGTCTCGATTGCCTGGGCGATGGTAGAGTATTTGCACAATCACCCCCGCTTGCGTTCGAAGACCCTCTTTGCCACCCACTACCACGAGTTGACCCAATTGGCCGATTTGCTGCCCGGAGTGCGCAACTATAACGTCGCTGTCAGCGAGGCTGATGGGGATGTTGTCTTTTTATACAAAATTGTTCCCGGTGGCGCGGACCGTTCCTATGGTATCCATGTGGCCGAACTGGCCGGGCTGCCGAAGCCGGTGACGCAACGGGCTGCCGAAATCTTACAACAACTGGAAGCCTCTTCCGGTCGCACCGTGGAGATCGACCCTCACGTCCCCAAGCAGATGCAGCTTTTCCCCGAGACGAATCCCCTCCTCGATGAATTGAAGAAGCTCGACCTCAGTGAGCTTGCTCCCATCGAAGCGCTTAATCGTTTGTATGAGTGGCAGCGGAGATTTCTCGAACAAGAAGAGTAGAAATTGTTCCAACATCAAAAAGCCCCGATCATCTCGATCGGGGCTTTTTGCTTAGATCTGGGCGACGGGTACGGTAAAGTAAAACGTCGTCCCCTCTCTGTATTCGCTCTCGAACCAGATTTTGCCCCCCTGCATCTTAACGAGATTGCGGGAAATGTTCAAGCCCAAGCCAGTGCCGGGGGCCTCAGTCGCTTTGGGATCATCGGAGCGGAAGAACTTTGTGAAAATTTTGGACTGATCATCTGGCGTCAGGCCGATACCGTTGTCCTCGACAGCGATGAGCAGAACTTCCTTGGCTCCCTGATGGTCCCATTGATTGGGGCTGCGCTCCGCCCGGATGGTGATCTGGCCGCCTTCGGGCGTGTATTTATTGGCGTTGCTGACCAGATTGACCAAGATTTGCACCAGGCGGGTATGATCTCCCCACACAGGCGGCAAATCCTCGGGGATGTCCAGATTCAAGGTTTGTTCTTTTTCCTCTAGCTTATTGCGATGTGAGCGCACCACTTCATCGACGACATCGTTGATGTTGACAGCCTTGAAGTCTAGCCTCAAACGTTCGGCCTCGATCCGGGAGATGTCGGCAAGGTCAGAGACGAGCGTGGTCATCCGGTTGACGTTGGCGCGAATCGTGCGCAAAAAATCTTCCTGCCCCTTGCTGATCTCGCCGATCGCTCCCTTGATCAGCAGATCGGTGTAGCCCCGGATAGATGTCATCGGGTTCTTCAGTTCGTGGGCAACCAGGGAGACGAAATCGCTTTTGGCCGTATTTGCCGATTGAACCTGATCGAAGAGTTGCGCGTTGGCGATGGCGATCGCAGCGTGGTCGCTCAGGCGAGAGAGAAATTCCTGGGTCTCTTCTGTCCAGGGCGGTTCTTCGCTGCGGCTTTCGAGCAGCAAGACCCCGATGACTTGGTCTTCGCGCCGGATTGGATAAACGAGCTGTGCGTTGGTGTCTTCCAACAGGGTGACTTGCTGGTTGCTTGACACCATTTCGGATCGTTTGAAAATCTGTGTGGCCGCTTCTCCGACTGAGCTTTCCAAACCGGGTATGTTGTCTAAGGGCAGCCTTGTCTCTCGATAAGATTCCAACTCACCGCTGTAACCTTGCTCAGCCATGATGTTGACACCCTCTTCTTCCACGGAGCCCACCAGCCCGGCGTCGGCGCCGGATTGGCGCATGGCCCATTCCAATGTGATGCGCATCGCCCTGTGGATGTCCAGGCTGGCGTTGAGCTCTCTGTCGATCCGTTGCATGACAGATAGCTCGTCGACGCGGCTGGCCAGTTTTTCGTCCGTGCGGGTGTACAGGCGGGCGTTGACCAGGGCGACGGCGGCCTGACTGGAGAAAGCGGTCAACAAGCTTTGATCATCCACGGTGAAGGGGAAGCCATCTCGGCGGTTGATCACTTCGATCACGCCGATGACCTCGTCTTGGGCGATCATCGGGACAAGGAGCATATCTTTGGTCTCGAAACCGGTCTTCTCGTCTGTTTGTTGTGACCATGTCTTCGTCGCGCTGACATCGTTGATGATGGCCGCCTCTCTCGAAAGAATCGCTTGGCCAACATGGCCAGTTCCCGGGGGTAAGCGTTCCCCAACCAGATCGTCGGCGACGGGGCCGGTCACAACCTTGAAGATGATCTCGTCTGTGTCTTCGTCCACCAGGAAGAGCGTCCCCGCTTCGCAATTGGTGATCTCGACGGCGTTTTCTAATATTTGATTGAGCAGTTTGGGCAGTTCTAGGGTTGATGTCAGGTTGCGGCTGATTTCGTTGAGCATGCTCAATTGTCGCGCTCGCCGTTCGGTCTCGTCCAAGAGTTGCGTTTTCACGATCGCGCCGGCGGCCTGGTCTGCGATCGTTTGCAAGAGAGTGAGTTCATCGTTGGAATAAATCTTTGCCGGGTCGCGGCTGGCCAGACACATCGCACCGATGGTTTCGCTCTGGGTGTTCAACGGAACGCCCGCCCAGGCGTGGAGGCCTGCCACCAGCGGGTGGCGGCCACGCTGCTGGCAGGCTCTTTCGTAATCGTCGGTAGCAATTGGCCTTTGCATTTTTACGATTTCTTGGGCCAAGCCTTTGTCTTCCTCGACAGAGCGATGTTCGTGCTCTAACATGCGGAGATCGTTTTCAAGGTAGAAGGCGTACCGGTAAGCGTCGCGTTCTTGGTTGTAAAGCAAAATCCAGAAATCGCGTGTTGGGATCAGGTTATTGGTCTGAGCATAGACCAATTCGAGAATATCGTCGAGTTGGGGAGTCACGTTGATGCCCCGGGCGACGCGCATCAGCACGTTCATTTCGTTGACGTGGCGTTCCAAATCGGCGATCACCTGCGTACGCTCGATGTTGATGGCTGCCTTTTCACTCAGGGTGGAGATGAAGTTGAGATCCTGGTTGCTGTAAGGCAGTTCCGATTCTCTTGGCGTCAGCGCGATGAAGCCGAGCAGTTGTTTGCCTCTGCCTACCAGCGGCGTGAAAATCTTGGCTCCCAAAAGCGCCAGGCGAGCTTTTTCTTCCCTCAACAAACCCGGCAGTTTTTGTTTGTTATCGAGTAGTAAGAATGTTTCGTTTTCGAGCAGATATTGGGCTAGGCTCCCATCGGCAGCAAAGCGAAGCTCGGTTGTCGGAATCCCACTTTCATCTTCGGTTGCCACGTAGAACTCGCCCTGGGAACCGATCAGGAAGATGTGCACCTGTTGTGGAAAGAGCGTTTCTTCGAGCGTTTTGCGTACCAAGGCAGCAATCTCTTCCAACTCAAGGGTCGCACCCAGGCTGTTCTCAAATGCTTGGAGATGATGCCGGTAGGTTCTCTGGCCGCGCAGGAAAGTGCTATCGACTAGGTTCTGTAAGCGGGTCCGAACCGGGTTCAAGCCCAGGGCCAGCAAGAATGTCACTCCGCCGATCAGGTAGGGATTGCTGGGTTCCACCGTGCCCCCGACGAAAATGTTGATCCCGCTGACCAGCAAGGCATACCCGCTGGCGACCAGCGCTCCCAGGATGGCGTAGGTTGTAGCCCGGCTCAAGATGACGTCGGTGTCGAGAAGTTGATAGCGTAAAATTGCGTATCCTGTTGCCAGCGGAAAAATGGCCAGCGGCAAGACCAGGAAGGGAATGAATCCGACATCTGGATGGAGCGCGGAAATGAGTAGCCAGATAGCCATTGGGATGAAAGCCAAAATCGCGCCCCAGTGAATAATCCGCCCTTGCTGGCGAACGAGCAGCGATTTTGCCTGATAGCTGTGATAGGCTGCCATCCCGACGAAAAATAGCACCGCCAGCCCCACAAAGGCGTAGATCAAGCGCCAGAGCGTGATGTAACGGTAGGGATTGGCGGTATCGAAGAGCGCCGGCAATGTGATGGCGACGAGCAGCGCGGCGATGCCATAGCCGACCCAGCGTAAAAAGGGCCGGCGCTTGAGTAGCTTTGATTTTTGGGGAAACACCCAGGCAAGATGAAATAGTGCCCCTCCTGTCAGGGCCAGGCTGATCGTCCAAAAATAGGTCAGCCGATTGGTTGTGTAGAGATCGAAAATACCCGCCGTTGCGATTGCCACGGACGCGGTGAAAAAAGCAAATGTGCGCCCAGCGGCCTGGTTGTGGCGGATGCTGAAAACCCACAGCCCGCTCCCCAGGTAGATGATCGCGATAGCCCAGGGGACGAAGAAGTACGCCGTGCGATCTCGTGGGGGCAGGGATTGCAGCGTGATCGTTGCTGAGACGCTCTCTCCCTCCATGCTGGTTGCCGTCAAAGTGACCTGGTCACCGACTTGATAGCCCTCCAGAGCGCGCAAATAATCGCCGACCTGGTTGATCTCCTGGCCGTTGATACTTTCCAGGCGATCCCCAAAGCGGAACCCGGCGTTTTTGGCCATCCATCTACCGGCTTGCATCGGGTCGTTGGCGTGGACGACCAACGTGTTTTCGACGAACGCGCCAATGAAGGGCGTGCTGAACGTCTGTAAAGCGAGAATCAGTGCCACCGCTAGTGTTGCTGCTGCCAGCGCCTGGTAGACCGCGACGGCGATGGGCAGCAAATCGGAGAGCGAAAAATCGGCAAATCGAATTGATTGGGATGTGGGGGAAGAGTTCGTGGTCATGGTTCAATTGTATGGTTGGCCGGGATGAGCGTCAATAGGTTGTCGGCTTGTGACTTTTGTTAGGAAGCGCTGGCGAACTCTTGCCGCGCTTGCTCGACGTACGCCATGCTTTGATGGCGGAAATACGTGTTGTACAGGTGAGCGTAATGCCCCTCTTGCGCGATCAGGCTGTCGTGGTCGCCCTCCTCGATGATCTGGCCTTCTTCCAGGACGAGGATGCGGTCGGCCGCCTTGACCGTTGATAATCTGTGGGCGATGAGGATGCTGGTGCTTTTGGACAGGATCAAGTCCAGGGCTTGTTGGATCTGCCACTCGGTGAAGGGGTCGATGCTGGCCGTCGCCTCGTCCAAGATGAAGATGGCGGGCCGGTGCAGCAAAACGCGTAACAGCGCCACAAGTTGACGCTGCCCCATGGACAGGCGCCCACCTCGCTCCCCGACTTGAGTCTCCAGCCCGTTGGGCAGGGTTTCCAGCCAGTCGCCGCCGCCAATCTGGCGAGCAATCTCGATGACATCATCTCCGGTCGCATTTTTGGAAGCGTAGCAGACGTTCTCGGCCACCGTCCCCGAAAAGAGAAAAGGCGTTTGCGAGATGATCCCCAATTGCTCCCGGTATTCGTGCAAATCGAGTTCCCGGATGTCCATCCCGTCGACAAGAATGTTGCCACCCTGGAACTCGTAGAAGCGGGCGATCAATTTGGCGATGGACGATTTGCCTGCACCCGTGTGCCCGACCAGAGCGACACTCTCGCCGGGTTGGATGCAGAGATTGAAATCGTCGAAAATTTGTTCCTGCTCGGTGTAGTGAAACTTGACATCACCGAAGACGATCTTGCCTTTGAGCGGCGGGACGGACTTTTCGGCCTCTTGTTTGACGGCGGATTCAGCGTCGATGAGGGCAAAGGCGCGCTCCGCCGCGGACAGGCCGGACTGCATTTGCGCCCAGAAGGAGGCCAGGTTGAGCACCGGGAAGAAGAAACGATCGAGACTCATCAGGAAGAGGTACCATGCGCCCACCGTGATCGCGCCCGCCGTTGTCGAGAGCCCGCCCGTGTAGACCAGAATGGCCGTGGCGATGCCGCCGAGGGCGTTCAGGGACGGGAAGACCAGCGATAGTACCAGCCCGCGCTTGACATTGACCTGGAAGGATGTTTGGTTGGCCTGGTCGAACTCGTCGAAAATAGTCGCTTCCTGGCGGAAGTTTTTGGCCACGGCGATGCCGCTGACCGTCTCTTTGATCGCCGCGTTGACATTGGCCATCGCCCGCATGCCCCGGCGGGTCACCTTGCGGGCCAGGCCGCGGAAACTGCGTGCCACCAGGAATAAAATCGGCAGGAATCCAAACACGTACAGCGACAGCCGCCAGGAGACGTTCAGGATCACGATCGCCAGGATGATCGCCTGAACGAATTGGGAGACCAGGTCCGAGAGCAGGTTGACCAGTTGCCCGAAATCGCGCGTGTCCGACGTGATTCGTGAGACGATTTTGCCGGACGAAAATTCGTCATAAAACGAGAGATCGTGACGCACGGAGGCTTTGAAGGCATCGGTACGGATCGAGTAGACGACGTCCCCAACGATGCGCACGATCCAGCGGCGATGTATCCAGTTGGCGCCCCAGCGGTAAATGCCCGCGGCCAGAATCGCGCCGATGAGCAGATAGATTTGCAGGCTGGCCAGTTCGATGGTGATGGCGTCCAGTCCGCGCGAGACCAGCACCGGTACCAGTGCAGATGTCCCGGCGATGCTGAGCAGCAAAAGCGAATCGCCGATCAGGCGGGGCAAATGGGGGCGAAAATAGGTCCAGATTCGCCTGACCAGTTGGGCGTCGCTGTATTCACGGTCATACTTTTCAACGTCTAAATTTGAGAAAAATCCCATAGCTTGTTTGGTTGAGTCTTTCTTTTCTCTGTGTCTCTGTCTCTCTGCGCCTCAGCGTTCAG
Source organism: uncultured Anaerolineales bacterium (assembly GCA_964644835.1). Taxonomy (GTDB): domain Bacteria; phylum Chloroflexota; class Anaerolineae; order Anaerolineales; family UBA11858; genus JAYELX01. The sequence continues at coordinate 2,666 of CAZXXW010000122.1, read as the reverse complement.
TGTTAAAAAATTGATCTATCGAGGCGTTGTCCATTTATCGAACCGTATCATCGAAGATGCGTCGATAAGCTTCAGACGTTTCCATCAGTTCCTCGTGGCTGCCCAGGGCGGCGACCTTGCCTTTACGCATTACCATGATCTTGTCAGCCCAGCGAATTTGGGAGAGCCGGTGGGTGATGATGAATGTCGTTCGGCCTTCTGCGGCGGCGTAAATAGCCTGCTGGATTTCATCCTCCGTGGCGCTGTCAATCGCGCTGGTGGAATCGTCCAGCACCAGAATCTTCGGGTCGGTGAGAAAAGCTCGCGCCAAGGCCAATCTCTGGCGCTGACCACCCGATAAGGTGACGCCGCGTTCGCCGATCACCGTCTCGTAGCCATCTTTGAAGGAAGTGATGAATTGGTGCGCTTGCGCCGTCTTGGCGGCTTCTTCAATTTCTTCTTGTGTCGCCTCGGGTTTGCCAAAGGCGATGTTTTCGGCCAGTGAGCGCGAGAACAGAAAAATATCCTGCTCGATGATCGAAATTTGTTGGCGCAAACTTTCCAGGTTCCATTTGCGCACGTCGACGCCGTCCACCAGCACCTGGCCTTTGTGAACGTCGTAGGTCCGGTTGATCAATTTGATCAGCGTGGTCTTGCCCGAACCTGTTTGGCCGACGATGGCAACGGTCTGACCCGGCTCAACACGGAAGTTGATCCCCTCCAGGGCAGGTTCTCCCGTCTTGTAAGCAAAGCTGACCTGGCGAAACTCGACTTTTCCTCTCATCTCACCTTGATACCCGCTAGCGTTTTGATCCAGCCGGGTTTCCCGGGTGACCAGTTCCAGGATCCGCCGCGCCCCGGCGATCCCCAGCGAAACCTGCGAATAGGCGAACAGGGAGACGAAGGTGGGGAAACCCAAGAGCATCAATAAGCCAAAATACGCAACAATGTCACCGATATTGAGAAGCCCTCGTTGTTGCAGCCAGATGGCATGAAAAAGCCCTCCGGCCTGCGATAAAGCCATCAGCAAGAAGGGGATGAAACGGGCCTCAATATCCCCTCGCTTGACGTAGAGATCTCGAAACCGCTGTGCATTCCGGCGGAACAAGTCGATCTCCTGGCGCTCTTGGGCCATTCCCTTGACGGTTTCGATCCCATCCAGGGCCTCGGACAGGCGCGTGTTCAACTCTCCGAAGGCTGCCCGCACCCGGTCACTGACCGGTTTCAACTCGTTGAGGTATTGCCACAGGGCCAGAAAATAGGTCACGGTGAAAAATAACGGCGCGGCGATCAGGGCGGGATGGTAGCGCGGGCCTAGCACTAACGGCATAAGGATAAAATTTGCCGACCCCACCACCAGATTGATTCCAGGGCTGAACATGAAGTTGATCTCGCGCACGTCGTTGGTCGCCCGGGCCATTGTGTCACCGACTGGCTGCAAGTTGTGAAAGGTCATGCTTTTGCCCAGAAGGCTGACATAGAGCTCCTGGCGGATGTTGCGCTCGATATGTTGAGCGATTAACTCGGCGCTAAAGTTGCGCCCGAATTGCAGTCCGCCGCGCACCACCTGGGAGACGGCGATGATGATCGCGATGCGGAGCAAATCCTGGATCACGGCTTGCTGTTTGGTGACAATATCGAGCGCCCTACCAAAATAGATCGGTACGACCGACGCCAGGATGGCATTGCCTGCTGCCCCGACCAGCATGGCGAGTCCCAGGTACCAATACTGTAGCGCGTGGGAAAAGATCCACACAACCGGCCCTTTGCGGTTGCCTTGAAAATGTTTTGGAAGCGTAAATTCTGCTTGGATACTGCTCATAATCAATGTTTCTTGGTTGGTTTATGTTTCGTCGGCAAAAGGCATCTCGGCGGCAATTTCATAGACGCCAAATTTGGGCAAGTCTTCCGTTCGAATGGGGTTAAGCTGCCCATCCTGTGGGGAAAGGGTATATATGCCCCCGTCGCGATGAAGCAGCAGGATGGAGCGATTTTCTTGTGCAAATTGTTGCCGCATGGTCTCGGCGTAATGCCCGAAATTCTCCCGCTCTTGGGGAAGGTGAGCCAAAATTGTATCATACGCCCGGACGAATTCTTCCCGATACGTCTGCGTGACCCGGTCGAGATGGCTGATCAACCAGCAATGGTCCTCGTATTCCCAATAGTAGGATAGGCCGATGAACTCACCCGACCGCGTGATATAGGGGAAAAAGGGAAACGAGCGACAAGCGATCGAACGGTAACGGCGCTGGCAGTGTCGGTGTCCCTGGCATTTGGCCAAGACCATCCCTTCGGGTGTATCCCGGCGGAGCAGGTCGGCATGCTCTTCATCGTCGCTTTCCCAGAGATGCCATAAATCAGTGTTTGCTTGCAGGTATTGCCACTCGCTAACATAGGCGGCCGGCACGGCCTGGCCGCTATCGCAGCAAAAGGGGACGCCATAGTCGTTGTACGGTGCGCATTTCTCTCCGCAATCCAAAGCGGTTGCGGGGGCGTCGAAAGATGTGTAAAGCGTGATGATTGTCTCGCGGTTCAATTTTGATTCCATGAGTAAGAAGGATACCACAAAACAGCCATGAAGGCTGGCGCGTGTCGGGTATAATTGTGCCATGGTCAGCTTGGCGTTAAACAGAAAACTTAGCCCGATTTTCCTGGTCTTGGTGCTGCTATCAGCGACATCCTGCGCG
>CAZXXW010000121.1:0-11240 GCA_964644835.1 uncultured Anaerolineales bacterium | reverse complement strand
GGCTATTCAGTTGTTAACGTCCTGTTTTTCGGAACGATGTCCTGATGTACGACACGTAGCTTATGTCGATTAGCCAATAACCCATGTTACAGAAAAAGACCAATTTCGCAAGGTAGGCGTAGTTTCAAATACCGATACAAACTGGTTGAGCAAACAAACTAATAAGATTTCTTCAATTAAGCTCGAACATTTCAACAAATCAGGACAATATTGTACTCAACTTAGAAGGAGGCCAAAATGGCAAGCACGTTAGTTATCGGCGTTGGAGGAACTGGGATCAGAACTTTGATCCATGTAAAAAAACAAATCCAGGATCAAAGACCTGACGGGAGCTTACCCGATAGAGTTAAGATTCTGGGATTGGATACGCTTCCAAGGCCTGAAACGATTTCAGATATCGGGGCATGGGAAAGCGCCCATGCGCGACGCACTGCTAAGGACTACGAGGGGGAAGCGCGTATTAATGCCACAACAGAGTATCTGTTCGTTGGCGGCAACGCTCATCCTTGGGTGTGTGGGGATCGAACAGCGAACAAACCCGGGTGGGGCCCAGATCATTTTGGAACTACTTGGTTTGATAGGCGTTATTTTTGTAATCATCCCCAAGCAACTGTTTTGCTCAACATACGCGATGGTGCTGGGATGTATCGTCAGATTGGTCGACTGGCGACGTTCTACGCACTTCGACAAGGCCCGTCGAGTGCTTTATTTACAACACTACGCAATGCGATCAATGGCTTCGATGACCAAACTATTAACGTAATTGTTTGTGGATCGTTGGCAGGAGGTACAGGGGCATCCATGTTCATTGATATCGCTCATCTAGTCAAAAAAATTGCCAAAGCAAATGCCAAGCAAACTCGTTTGGTAGCAATGATGGCTCTCCCTGAGGCCTTCAGACATACACCGCCCGTAGTTGTTGGTGATGATATGAAAGCGCGCGCAACGGTTGCCATGCGGGAACTGATGCGCTTTTTGAGTGTTCACTCACAAGAAATTGGATTTAAGATGCAGTTTTCCGATAGCCAAGATGTGGTCTTAAATAGCCGTACGGAAGGGGCGGTCTTTTCAATCGTGTATCTCTTCGATCGCCGCTGGAAGCCACCCACATCAGAAGCTCCGCCTAATCCCTTAAACGTGCGCCTTGAACATGGAGTAGCCCCTACCATGGCAACCTGGATCACGGCCCTTGTGGACCAAAGAGCACAAGAGCGGTTGACAGCGGGACTAATCAACCGCGAGAGCATCTTGAGCAATATGGATCGCGAGGGTTTGGTGCCGGCAGTTGCAGGCTCAACCGGCTCTTACAGCATAGTGTTACCGGTTGCTGCTATTGTAGAAGATTGGACGATGCGACTCGCCGAGGAAGCTCTTGAATATTTGGTGCCGATAACAGAGAACGGGGCCATTCATCCAGCGATGAAAGGTGGCAAGGCAGGTGTCGAAGCACGACAAGACGTAATCGAAGGTTGGGCAAATATTCCAGTCAATGTTGCCAAAGACATTGGGAATCTGGGCCCTGAATACGAACCCGGAGGTAACAACACATCGAGTGTATCCCCGGTCACACTTCGATCGGCGAATGACTTCCAGCGATTCTTATTCCCTACCGGTGCCCAGGAAGATTTGACATCAAGTGCACGTGCCATTTTTGAAGATATGGATGAAAATCGGGTTTATTTTTTCAGGAACGCGGGACTGTTTAGCGATCCGCTTAAAGGAGCGCTGGTTCAGGAGGAATCTCCAAGAGCACATAATAATAATCCCAAAAGCGCGGCCAGATCTTTGGTAGATGCTTGCGATCGAGCCGAGCAAGAAAAACTAGCCGAATGGAACAGCGTTGTAAGTAAGTGCGCAGAGTATCAGTGGGCCCGGTATCAAGCATGGTTGTTAGACTTTGCCTCGAAGGAATTAAACGGCAGTTCAGGCTTAGAAGATATCCCTAAAAATGCTCTGAGAAATAAGGCCGGCAAAATGGGCTGGTTGCTGCAATATGTAGAGGAGATGGCAGATCATCTCGACAGGTTCCGGATGTTGCTGTCAGAAGCCCGAGAAGTTCGTGAGCGGCAGGTAGAATCCGCATTGTTATCTATTGATGCTGGCAAAGATGGTGGTAAGTTGTTAGCTATGCAACAGTCACATCGTAAACAAAAAGAATACTTGGAAACACGCCAGGAAATACTGACCTGGAAGCGATGGGATTTGTTATGCAAAACAGAACTCGAATTGATTGAGAAAATGCATAAATACACTGCATTGTTGCGCGATAGTCTGCGCTCGTATGGACAAATCCTTCAAGCTGGCCGGGATAGTATCAGCAAGTATTTCGACAGCCGAAAGCAACAAATACGTGCTCAGCGTATGGCCGGGGTAGCCCTTGAAAAGGTGCGTGAAATCGTAGATGACGAGGCTTGGGAAACGGAGCAATACAACAGGTTTATAGCGGGGGATGAAGATACACCGCGAGCCGACCGACGTATTCTGGCTGATTTTTCTTGGGAGGTCCAAAACGTTACAAAAAATCCAGGCACACGCGATGCGTACAACACTCCTGAGATCAAATTAGTGGTAAATGGTTTTGAACTCGAAAAAATCGGTCTCCTGGCTTCGAATGTTATTGAACTTTCGGAGCCTGATAAGGTTAAAGATGCAATTCGCGCCAATGCTTTGCGCTTGATGACGCGCTGCCGAAAAGAGTTTGTTCGGGTATGGGATGAATTGACTGTGGTAGATTACCTGGCCCATAAGTATCAAGGACGAACACAAAATGAAACCCCAGAAAGCTTTGCTGAGTATTTACTAGAAAAATGTGAAGTGTTGCTACGGCTTCCTGAGGACGAAGCTCCCTACCGCTTGGCCTACTTATTAGCACCAAAGGGCACCGATGCGCAGGCAGCCTGGTCTGAACGTGTACTAAACAAACTGCAAACAGATACAAATGCGGATGCTGGATACTCTGGGGTATTGCCCCATAACGATAAGACTACGTTGACCTATCTAGCGGTGGCAGATTTGGTGGGCATTGATAAACTGCCCGCATATCAAGATGGCATGAGACAATACCTGCAGTGGCCAAAACAGAGTGTGGGGATTCACATGAGCCGTTCACTCAACCATATCTATCGCGCAGAGCGTAACGCCGTAGAATTTGATGGTGTTGCTCAAGATGGCACACCAGAATTAACCAAAACACGCGTTGTAGCACTTCTGGAGGAAGAGAGCCGCTTGGAGCGCTTTGCACAGGCTCTGGCTTTCGACCTAATCGAAGACTTTCAGGTAGTTGATCAGAACAACAACTATGTTGGAAATGTGAAGCGTGTGGTGATTCCTCCTCGCGAAGGCGAAAAAGACCGTTTTCAGCGTGAGATCACCGAGCCTTATACCTATTGGCTCAACACGCCCGGCGATTTTGGAAATACGAGGGTGCCCTATCTCTATGCGGCAGAAACCTTCTGTCTGAGAGTTCAAGAAAAATCCCCCGAAATGAAATCTATCGAAGAGATGCATGAACGGATTGTAGAGATCATTAATGACCGCATCAACGAAGACCTAAAAAGTAAATATAAACCCAAGTGGTCAGAGGGAGATGGAGAAGCCAGTGAGGTAGAGGATGCAAGAATGCCGGATAATAAGAACCGGAAAGCAAGACTACGAGCAGCTGCTCGACGGAAAATATACCAAAACTTGGTGCCGTTTTTCGAGGAGCAACTCGACCGTTTAAAATCATTATCTGCGGATGAACGCAACCCAGCTTTCCCTGATGAGGTTGAGTTCATGAAAGTGATGTTAGCCTTATTGGCGAAGTGGATCAAGAACGAGAATATTTAAACTGTAAACTTGCAGGGTGTCGTAAAGTTTTCACCGGCACCCTGCATAGATACCCCTGGCTTTATCCAGTTTCTGGAGAACGGGATCAAAATCCAAGCAAGTGAAGGATGGTATAACATGAAAGCAAATAAAGTATGGCCACGAGTGATTGGTTTTTCACTGCTAATTATTCTGTTTAGTTTAAGCATTGCTCATGTGGACGCTCAAACCGATTCGGAAATCCCTCCGTTGACCTTTGATGTTTCAGCAAATCCTTCTAATGCTGCTCCAGGGGAAGAAATTGATGTTAAGTTGACTCTGATCGGTTTTCCAGATGCTTGCGATCCGGTTGAAACACGCCGTCCGTTGGATGTAATTCTTTTGATTGACCGGTCTGGTAGTATGGAAGATCCACTTGGCGGCTCTTATGAAGGAAGTAAACTTGAAGGGGCGCTGGATGCCATTGATCAATTTGCGGATAATATAGACCCAAGTCAGGATAGAGCCGGATTAGTTGCCTTTGCCGATAACGCTGTGGAATATGCTAGCTTGGGCAACGCAACAGGCGTAACCGAGGCAAGAAGCAATGTGCTGGATGCGATTGGTTTGTTGGGAGGAACCAGGGTAGGTACTGGTATATCACATGCAGTTGAACAGTTGCATAGCAACGTACGCCCGGATGCCCAACCAGTCATTATTCTTTTGACCGATGGCAAATCGCAGGATGAACCGCGAGATGCTGCCCAAGAGGCAGAAGATGCAAACATCCGCCTGATCACGATTGGACTCGGGCCTGATGTGGACGAAGAACTCCTGAGAACCATTGCCAGTACCCCATCCGATTACTACTATGCGCCGGAAACTTCTGAACTCAAAAGCATCTATGAGACAATCGTCAAAAGCATCCAGGTTTTTGATCCGGCGACTGATATCCATGTGTCATATTCTTTTGACGCCTCTAACTTTGAATTAATTGATGATTCAGTTTTCCCAGATCCAAGTTCAATCGATGTCAATACCATTCAATGGAATTTTGAAACATTACAAAATAACCAGCAAACCATGTCCCTGACATTGCGCGCTCAGGTGCCTGGCACCTATTACGCGGTGCTGCGCGCCAATGTAGATTATTTATCTTGTGGACAGACACCCGAAAAATTTGAACAATCAAATCAGTATCCAATCGAAGTTATCTCAAAAGGAACAGATACACCCGTTTGTGGAGGTATTCCTGAAGAGGAATCTACTCTATTACAACAAGCTTGTGGGTCGAAACCCTGGGGAGTGATTGGAGGTTTGCTGGTAGGTTCAGCCCTACTATTGCTCTGGTTGGCAAAATTTTGGGATGATTTGCGAGCTTGGTCTCGTTGCCGAATTCCGATCCCTCGGTGTGCTTACGCACATTTACCCTGGCGAATATGGATGGCGATTCTAGCGGGGCTTTTATTGAACGCAGTAACTACACATTTATGTACGCCACAAGAGGGAATTGTCTTTTGGCGTGTTTTGCCCGACAGGAGTTCTGCAATCCATTTAAAGCCAACCGTCCCTGAAATGCCGGTGCGGGCACTCACTCCCCTGGTTGGAGAAGGTCAATGTGTGGGTTGCCATACTGCTAATGTGGAAACTCAGTCCATTGTTGCCATAGCCAAAGGCACGAATGGCATGATGACAAAATTCGACTTTTCGGGGCATGATTTACCGGTTCCATCGATTCAGGGCTCTTATCCATCCTGGTCTCCTGATGGACGTTTTATTGCTTATGCAGCCAACAATGAAGATATTTACATTTTAGATGTGAAAAATGACCTGCCCTTGCCTTTGCCCGGCGCGAGTGAACCGGGGGTGGTGGAAAGTATGCCAGCCTGGACTGCTGATGGACAACACATCGCTTTCGTACGGTCGGCAGGATCAGACCAAAATGTTACAATTACAACCCCTAGCGATATCATGATGGTTCCGGCAACAGGCGGCGTGCCAGTGTTGGTGCCAGGGGCCAGTGGAATGGGGTTTAATTATCATCCTGCTTTTTCTCCAGATGGGAAATGGATGGCGTTTACGCATCATACCACCGGGGTCACCACCTATGGAGACAGGAAAGCCGAGATATATATCGTCCCAACTGGGGGTGGGGCCAAGAGGCGATTGCAGGCAAATGATGGACCAGGTGGTCAAACAATTAATGATGCAGGTAACACCTTCCCAACATGGGCTGAAGATGGGGCGCATCTTATGTTCAGCAGCCGACGATGCGATGGGCAATATGACATTTATATTACACAAATTGATGATGATGGGAATTCTGGTCCGGCAGAAAGATTGAAAACTATTTCAGACCCACAGGCATTTGAATATGGAGCCCAAGAGATTGCTTTTGCTGGTCCCACTCTATTAGAACGTCTACTTGCTCTTTGGCCCTGGCTAGTCCCCCTATTTATTTTTTGTTTTTTAGCTTGGTGGTTGTGCCGGACACCCAAACTGGGCCCCGATGATCATTCCATCGAATTGACAACCTCAGTGAAGCCCGCTGACGGGTGGTTGCGCCCCCGACAGCGTTTCAGAGTGGAAATGGAAATGCTTGGATTACCTATTTGTGAGCAACAGGTGATTCGGCGTAATGTGGATGCGGTTTTATTGATTGATTGCTCCGGAAGTATGGGTAACCAAGACATGGGGGGAAAAACGCGCCTCAATGCAGCGAAGAAAGCTGCCAGGCAGTTTGTGCGTTGTCTGATGGGGCAGCGAGAACGAGTAGGCGTGATGAGCTTTGAAAGTAAGCCTCACTTGCATCTACAATTGTCTACAAAAGAAAAAGATCTGACTAGAGCCATTAATACAATCGAATTGGGTGACAGTACAGCTATGCACAGCGGGTTGGAGAAAGCATCTGAAATATTATCAAGAAGCAGACGTACAAAAGCGGTTAGAGTTATCGTTTTGCTTTCAGATGGCGCCCCAGATAATTCACAACTTGCCATTGAGACTGCAAAAAAAATCCGAGGTGAAGGAGTAAAAATTATCACAGTTGGGATCGGAAACGCCGTAGATGAAATCATGATCGAAGTTGCGGGATCTCGAAACAGATATACCTATGCCACCAATCGAAATGAACTTATAGAAGCGTTTCTGAGTGCTGGAAGGTTGCTGGTTACGCCCCCAGCTGCTAGTGATATTACCTTTACCCACCGTTACGATACCGAAAAGTTCGAAATCATTCCAGGAACGATCATGCCCCGACCGCAAAATCAAGCAACTGGCGTGATTTCCTGGCAACTACCAGAACTCGATGCTTCACGACCTGAGCAGTTTACCTACATGGTTCGACCTCTGGAAGCTGGGAAAAATATCTACATTGATCTTTCCAGTGATATCACTTACAAACATTGCGGGGTAGATCCAACGCGTTCTAAAGGAGTTCCACCCTCTGCGAAAGTGACCGTTCGGTCATTTGATATTGGCAAGGCCCCAGCTCTAATTCGCGACACGAAGCCGTTTATCAAGATCAAAAAGACCGATGCCATATGGCAACCAGACAAGGCTTTGTTTATTGGAGTTGGCGGCACCGGACGTTGGGTTTTGACTCATATTCGCAAAAATTTGCTCGATGCTGGTGGTGGTGAATTGCCAGAAGGTTGTGAATTTTTGGTATTGGACACCGATGAACGCGAAAAACTATATGGAAAGGATGTATCTTCCCGATTTGCAGGTGTAGAAATTGCATCGCAAGATGTTTTTGTCATCGATGAAAATTTACAAAAACTGATAGCAACTTGGGCGAAGAAAGATGATAGAAAACCAGAGCACAAAGGTTGGTTCAAGCCGGAATTGTATCAAGGTCTTGGACAAGAACTCAACCTGGCAACTGGAACGTATGGGCGTAGAACTTTACCTCGAGTTGCTTTGATTCGGAATTTACAGTCCGAAACTGCATCGAGTCAGTGGCAAAAAAAACGGTGTGAAGAAAATCGCTCCGTTAATTTGAAGGATTGGTTGCTTACCCGTTGCAAAAATGCGTATCGGGATGATATGGACTCCGTCCGCGTTTTCATTGTGGGTTCTCTTGCCGGAGGTATGGGGGGAATCATTATGGATATTGCTAACCTCACTAGACTGTTAGCACATGAGGTGATATCAGATGCGGGTAAGATTCGAGTAGAAGGTTACTTCATTGATGGTATCCCTTATGAAAACCTGCCTGGAGGCCAGGATGCACCGAGCTTGAGATTGGCTAACACTTTTGCTTCTTATCGCGAAATGAGCCGCTGGCAACTTAATCCTGGGTTGCCATTTCATACTGGTTGGGAAGAGGATAGCATAATATATGAACCGTCTTTTGATGACGTACTTTTGTTTAGCGGGAATGTAGGAGCGGAATCCAATTTGCAAACCTATCATTATCCTCGCATTGCCGATGTCATCACCGCCCGCTTAGATCGAGCTACTGGAGCCGGAGAGGAAAATGACTGGCTAAACCAGATGAGGAGGGCGAGGAGCGACCGGCAAGGAAAAGAAAGGATGTTCACCGTTGGAGCTGCTAGCGCGTATACCTTCCGCCTTCCCGTTGCAGATATTTTGCGTGCCTTACACGCCCGCTGGGCTCATCGTTTACTACGAGTGTTCTTGGCCGGTGTTGAGGGAAACGAGATACTCTTCGATCCATCTCTTACGGCGGATCCCGGCTTTACACGCGACCCCGGTTCTTATGTGCTACATTTTTTGAACAGCAACGGCACATTCGGTGGAATAGCTCCTATTGAATCCCAAGCTCTGTTTGAATTCATATTCCTAGATCACTCTGATCTAGTTGAAACCGATGAACTAAAATTGGCCCTCGATCAAGATGAAGATATAATCCGGCAAGATATTCAGCTAAGGTTGAAAGAAGCCACTATCCATATCCTTCGTGGCAGTATCATGGCAGATCCAGCTGGTAGCCGAGCCGCCAGATTACAATATGCCATTTGCTTTCTAGAAAGCCTGGAAATCCAAATGGAGCAACTTCAATCGCGTCTTTTACAGGAATGGGAGCAAGAATCGTTGAGCAAGGTTGCGGATATTTACCGGGAAGAAGCTCTCCAAAAGCGTTCCGCGTTAGAAAAAATGCGAATGAAACTGACTTCGCAAACCCCTAACCAAGAAGGGGGTTTGCTTCCAACACTCAAAAGTTTGGCTGCCGAGCTAGAGGACATCCAGGATCAACTGAATCAATTGTCATCTCGCCATTATTTCTGGAGCCGATTAGAAACTGATGCGGCAGGCAACCCTCACGAGCGCCTGTTTATCGAGGATTGGTGGAACCAGTATCTTGCTAACAGGCTGGAAGATTATGTTGATTATCTAGGCTGGGTTTATGAAGCTGACTATTTGGATATGGAAGTACGGCTCGCTGGAAATCCGGTCCGTCTAATTCGAGATGGCGTCGACGCGGTTATTACTGCCATATTACAAATGGCGGGTAACCTTACCAACGAAATCTGGGAAGAAACCACTCTTCAAGAGATCATTGAATCCCACGGGATTTACGAGAAGGGCGAATATGGTCGCAAAGCGCGCCAGATAAGTGACGTGCAAGGTATCATCGCCCCGCAGGGTGACTCGGGGGTTGCAGAAGGTCGGCTGTTTCTGATGGCTTCGCCCCAAATCTTAGATGTTGCCAGTGGGAAAGCGTTCGAAGCTGGCGTCTGCGAACCTCAGCCAGGTGAAAGTATATCTGTGCAATATGATCAGCTTGCTGGCACAGACAGAATGTCGGTCACCGTCTTACGGCTGCAAGATGCCGTTCGGTTAGACCGTACAAACGGATATGCTCGTTTTGAGCGTGCCTATGACGCACTAGATGGTTGGAATGCGGAGCGTTACAGCTTCTTAGATACACCCTTATTAGGCGATTCGCGCGAAGTGCATCGTAGTGAAGGGATCGCCAGGCAACTGGAAAGGGATGAAGATTTCCCGCATGCCAATAAATCGATAAAGCTGCATCCCTTTGTGGTTGCTGCCATGCAATTTCCTGGGATGGCTGAATTGTTCGTACTGGCCCTGGCAGATGGTCATATCTTCGAAGAAAAAAGCTCTCAGATCGTCCTCCAGATTCCTGAGAGGAAAACGATCATTCTTTTGAAATCGTTTCGAAGGCAAATTGATCCCTTTGTCGAGAGCCTGTTGGGCTGGTCACTAAAACCCGGTAAATGGGAAACTCAGGCAAAGATGCTGCGCGAGCTATATATCTCTCCCCAAGCGATTGATTGTTCCCGTTTGAATGACTGGATGGACAGGCCACAGCCTCCATTGCAACAGGGCGGGCCCGATCGCGTTTCGCTGGGCCTGTTAACAACGGCTTTGGTAAGAAATTTTTTCAAGAATCAACAACGGAGATGGTAAGATGAAACCCAAAGATCATGACAATATGTTGCCCGACCTGATCGGCAAACGCATACAGTGGATAGATGAAAAAGGTCATTCACAAGCTGCCAGAATTGAATCGGGGCTTTCTTACGGCACGACTTCGGTTATCTTTAAAGCTACGGCTCTTGACGAAAACAACCTGCCCATGTTTGGTAAAGAGTATGCTGTGAAAGTTTACGTATCAGACGAGATTTCCCAGCGTGAAGATGTTGGCACAGATGGAGAGAAATATGAAGATGAATTTAAACTCATACAACGTATCGCTCAGCACCAAAAAATTAGGGGAGGAGTAATCAATGTACCTAAAGCTTTCAAGGCAGAAGAAATCGAAGGCACCAGTATCCAACCGCTTGTCTTGGAGTTTTTGGAACGAAACAAAGTTTGGGTAAACATCCGAGATGAAAATTTCCTGGCTGGCGAAATTCTAGAGGCCGCTTTGCAATCTTTAGATATTATGACGTTTTTAGCCGATAATAGTCTTATAAACCGAGATATAAAAGATGAAAATTTTTATTGGTTTTCAAAGGAGAATCGCTTTGTTTGGTTGGATTTGAATCGGGTTGAAAAAATAACATCTCCTGATGAGTTAACAAGGCAAATCCGAAATTGTTTGTTCAAACTGCTAACCGTGTTATACACTGCTTATACGGGACAAGCAGTACCCAATCCGCTTCCGGATAGTGATGATGCCACAATTCAAAATGGGAAATGGGTAGAATTTCCGCGTCCTTTGCGAGTTGCGCTGCACGAGGCAGATCAGAATACTCAGTATTCTATTAAGGACCTTAGAGACACCATTTTTTGGATGCAAAAGCTATTGGAATTGAAGAATGAAGGGGATTGGGGTGAATTACTTGGTTTGGCGCAGGCTGCTAAAGATGAAAACTTGCCAGTAACCAAGCGGATCGAAAAAATGAATCAGATTTTCGAGCTAATCCCTACCAATTCACCTTTTCATGATAAGGTTGAAAAATTAAGGGGTTGGATAGAAGCCTTACAAAAGGACAAAGAAGATGAGTTGAGAAAGAACA